>CAMPIO010000091.1 GCA_946886405.1 uncultured Pseudoxanthomonas sp. | reverse complement strand
CGCGCCGCCAGGGCGGTCGCAACGCGTACATGAACCAGACCTCGTTCCTGCCGCTGAAGCTCAACATGGCCGGCGTGATCCCGCCGATCTTCGCGTCCAGCATTCTGGCTTTCCCGGCCACGCTGGCGATGTGGTCCGGTCAGAACAGTGGCGCGACCACGTGGCTCCAGCGCATTTCCAACGCGCTCGCCCCGGGTGAGCCGCTGCACATGATCGTGTTCGCGGCAATGATCATCGGTTTCGCCTTCTTCTATACGGCGCTGGTGTTCAACTCGCAGGAAACGGCGGAGAACCTGAAGAAGTCGGGCGCGCTGATACCGGGTATCCGTCCGGGCAAGGCGACGGCGGATTACGTGGACGGCGTGCTGACGCGGCTGACCGCCATCGGTTCGATGTACCTCGTCGCGGTCTGCCTGCTGCCCGAAGTGATGCGCACGCAGCTGGGCACCTCGTTCTACTTCGGCGGCACCTCGCTGCTGATCGTGGTGGTGGTGGTGATGGACTTCATCGCGCAGATCCAGGCGCATCTGATGTCCCATCAATACGAGAGCCTGCTGAAGAAGGCCAATCTGAAAGGCGGTTCGCGGGGCGGTCTTGCCCCCCGTGGCTGAGGTATAATCGCGGGCTTCCCGCACCAGTCCGGCCTTCATGGCCGGCTGACTTAGATGGGCGGCCCCTGCAGCGATCCGGTGCGGGGGTGCGAACCAGCCAGTCCTGCGCCAGAGTAGCGCGGGCGGGGCAGGGCGAAGGGGAAACCCCGATCCTCGCACCAGGCAGGTTCCGGCGCCGGAGCACGGGCACACTCCCCATGCCGGTCTGTAGTCGGTAACGCCGACACAGGCTTCCCGTAAACACCGGATCTTGTTACAATTTCCAGTTCACTCCGCCTGTCTGCGCGAATCCCGCCCGGGATGACCGTACATGGGCCAATACTCACAGTTGGAGAGCCGCGTCATGGCGCGTATTGCAGGTGTCAACCTGCCTGCCCAGAAGCATGTCTGGGTCGGTTTGCAAAGCATTTTCGGCATCGGCCGAACCCGTTCCAAGAAGGTCTGCGAAGCCGCCGGCGTCGCTTCGACCACGAAGATCCGCGACCTGTCGGAGCCGGAAGTCGAGCGCCTGCGCGCCGAAGTCGGCAAGTACGTGGTCGAGGGCGACCTGCGCCGTGAAGTCGGCATCGCGATCAAGCGCCTGATGGATCTGGGTTGCTACCGCGGTCTGCGTCATCGTCGCGGCCTGCCGCTGCGTGGCCAGCGCACCCGCACCAATGCCCGTACCCGCAAGGGTCCGCGCAAAGCCATCAAGAAGTAAGGGGCGACCATCATGGCCAAGCCAGCTGCTGCCAAAGTCAAGAAGAAGATCAAGCGCGTCATCACCGATGGCGTCGCCCACGTCCACGCTTCTTTCAACAACACCATCGTCACCATCACCGACCGCCAGGGCAATGCGCTCTCGTGGGCAACCTCGGGTGGTGCCGGTTTCCGCGGTTCCCGCAAGTCCACGCCGTTCGCGGCGCAGGTCGCTGCCGAAAAGGCCGGCCGTGCAGCTCTGGACTACGGCGTGAAGTCGCTGGAAGTCCGCATCAAGGGCCCGGGTCCGGGTCGTGAGTCGGCCGTGCGTTCGTTGAACAACGTGGGCTACAAGATCACCAACATCATCGACGTGACGCCCATCCCGCACAACGGGTGCCGTCCGCCGAAAAAGCGTCGCGTCTAAGGGGGCGATAAGAAATGGCTCGTTATATCGGTCCTACCTGTAAGCTCGCGCGCCGTGAAGGCGCCGACCTGTCGCTCAAGAGCCCGGCGCGTGCGCTGGACTCGAAGTGCAAGCTGGAGCAGAAGCCCGGCCAGCATGGCGCAACCGCCCGCAAGGGCAAGCTGTCCGACTACGCCACCCAGCTGCGCGAGAAGCAGAAGGTCAAGCGTATCTACGGCTTGCTGGAGCGCCAGTTCCGCAACTACTACAAGAAGGCCTCGACCAAGAAGGGCAACACCGGCGAGAACCTGCTGCAGCTGCTGGAAACCCGCCTCGACAACGTCATCTACCGCATGGGCTTTGCCGTGACCCGTCCGGCCGCCCGCCAGCTGGTCTCGCACCGTGGTGTGCTGGTCAACGGCAAGCCGGTCAACCTGCCGTCGTACCAGATCAAGGCCGGTGACGCGATCGCGCTGTCCGAGAAGGCCCAGAAGCAGCTCCGCGTGCAGGAGTCGCTGACGGTGGCCGAGCAGCTCGACCTGAACCCCTCGTGGGTCGAAGTCGATGCGAAGAAGTTCAGCGGCGTGTTCAAGGCGGTTCCGGCGCGTTCGGACCTGCCCGCCGACATCAACGAAGCGCTGATCGTCGAGTTGTACTCGAAGTAATTCATTCACGCACCCCCGGGCGACCGGGGGACCGCAGGAGACAAAGCAACATGACGGGTATTACTCAGCAAGTGCTGCGCCCCCGCGGCCCGCAGATCGAGCGCCTGACCGGCAATCGCGCGAAAGTGGTCATCGAACCGCTGGAGCGTGGTTACGGCCATACGCTTGGCAATGCGTTGCGCCGCGTGCTGCTGTCGTCGATCCCCGGCTTCGCGATCACCGAAGTCGAAATCGACGGCGTGCTGCACGAATACAGCACCATCGAAGGCATGCAGGAAGACGTGCTGGAAGTGCTGTTGAACCTGAAGGATGTGGCCATCCGCATCCACAGCGGCGACTCCTCCACGCTGAGCCTGGCCAAGCAGGGCCCGGGCGTGGTGACCGCCGGTGACATCAAGACCGACCACAATGTCGAAATCCTGAATCCGGAACTGGTCATCTGCAACCTGACCAAGGACACGGCGCTGAACATGCGCCTGAAGATCGAGCGTGGTTTCGGCTACCAGCCGGCCGCCGCCCGTCGTCGTCCGGACGAAGAGACCCGTACGATCGGTCGCCTGATGCTGGACGCCTCGTTCTCGCCGGTCCGCCGCGTGGCTTACGCGGTGGAAGCCGCGCGCGTCGAGCAGCGCACCGACCTGGACAAGCTGGTCCTGGACATCGAGACGAACGGCACGATCGATGCCGAGGAAGCCGTGCGCACCGCCGCCGACATCCTCAGCGATCAGCTGTCGGTCTTCGGTGACTTCACGCACCGCGACCGCGGCGCGCCGAAGCAGGCGGCCAGCGGTGTGGATCCGGTGCTGCTGCGCCCGATCGACGACCTGGAGCTGACGGTGCGTTCGGCCAACTGCCTGAAGGCCGAGAGCATCTACTACATCGGCGACCTGATCCAGAAGACGGAAGTCGAACTGCTCAAGACCCCGAATCTCGGCAAGAAGTCGCTGACCGAGATCAAGGAAGTCCTGGCGCAGCGCGGCCTGTCCCTGGGCATGAAGCTGGAGAACTGGCCGCCGGCCGGTGTCGCCCAGCACGGCATGCTCGGCTGATGACGTGATACGGGGCTCCCGCGTTCGCGCGGGAGCTTCGCTGTTTCATATGCAACACCATGCCGACGGACCTGAAGGTCCGCGGTTATCCGGTCAAGGACGGCCGGTTCGGACCAACCGCAGTCCAATGCTTCAACGCCACGATGGCGACAGCGACATCCAACGTCCCACTCTTCTCTTCTAGGAATCCAACCCATGCGCCACCAGAAAGCCGGCCGCAAGTTCAGCCGCACCAGCGCCCACCGCGAAGCGATGTTCCGCAACATGGCCGCGTCGCTCATCAAGCACGGCCTGATCAAGACCACCCTGCCGAAGGCCAAGGAACTGCGCCGCGTCGCAGAGCCGCTGATCACCCTCGGCAAGATCGATGGCGTCGCCAATCGTCGCCTCGCCTTCTCGCGCCTGCGCGACAAGGAAGCCGTCGGTACCCTGTTCACCACGCTGGGCCCGCGCTACCAGTCGCGTCCGGGTGGCTACCTGCGCATCCTGAAGTGCGGCTTCCGCGCCGGCGACAACGCGCCGATGGCGTATGTCGAGCTGGTTGATCGTCCGGAAGCGGCGGCCGAGTAAGCCCCGCCTCCCGCAGGACATCAGAAACCCCGGTCTTTGCCGGGGTTTTTGCTTATGGCGCTCTGCGTACGTGTCGCCGCAGGTGCGGCATACCCGCGCAGGGTGACGTGCGGCCCGTCACGCATGGATAATGCCGGCAAGACCCCACGTCACCGGTGCCAATGAATCCTCTCCGCTGGAGTTTCCGCGCGCAGTGCTTCCTCGGTTTCGCGATCTGCGCCAGCCTGCTCGGCTACGCGCTGTACGTGCAGTTCGCACACCAGTTGGAACCCTGTCCGTTCTGCATCTTCCAGCGCTTGGCGTTTACGGCGACGGGTGTTCTGTTCCTGCTGGGCGCGCTGCATGGGCCGCGCCGTTCCACGGGAAGGCGCATCTACGGCGTGCTGGCGTTCATGGGCGCGGCGACCGGTATCGGCATCGCGGGCAAGCATGTGTGGGTGCAGCTGTACCCGCCGCTGATGCCGAGCTGCGGCCCTGGCTGGGACTACATGATCGAGAACAACACATGGCTGGGTGTCGTGCAGAAAGTGCTGGCCGCCAAGGGTGATTGCAGCACGATCGACTGGAGTTTCCTCGGCCTGACCATGCCGATGTGGAGCCTGGTGTGGTTCGTGCTGTTGGCCATCTGGGCGCTGTGGATCGGCTTCCGCGCGCGCAGGACCTCGACCTTCCGCTGATTTGACGCGGCGCACCAATCTGTCACGATGGTGGGCCACCAGGAGTCCATCATGAATCCGTCCGACCGTAACCTGCGTGCCGTCAGCCTGCCGCCCAACTGGGCGCCGGACAGCTGGCGAGCCAGGACGGCGATGCAGATGCCGACCTATCCCGACGCCGCAGCACTGGCGTCCGCGTTGGCTGAACTGCGCCAGCTTCCGCCGCTGGTGACGTCCTGGGAAATCTTCTCGCTGAAGAAGCAACTGGCCGAAGCACAGGAAGGCAAGCGCTTCCTGCTGCAGGGCGGAGACTGCGCCGAGAATTTCAGCGACTGCGAGTCCGGGCTGATTTCCAACCGGTTGAAGGTCCTGCTGCAGATGAGCCTGGTGCTGGTGCACGGCCTGCGTTTGCCGGTGGTGCGCGTGGGGCGTTTCGCAGGCCAGTATGCCAAGCCCAGGTCGGCCGATATGGAGACGCGGGACGGCATCACGCTGCCAAGCTATCGCGGGGATGTGGTCAACGGACCGGAATTCACGGCCGAGGCCCGCCTCCCGGATCCGCGTCGCATGATCAAGGCGCATGCGCGCTCGGCGATGACGATGAACTTCGTCCGCGCGTTGATCGATGGTGGCTTCGCCGACCTGCACCACCCGGAGTACTGGAACCTCAACTGGGTGGGCTATTCGCCGCTGGCGAGCGAATACCAGCACATGGTCACCTCTATCGGTGACGCGGTGCGCTTCATGGAGACGCTGTCGGGTTCCGAAGTGCACAACCTCAACCGCATCGACTTCTATACTTCGCACGAGGCGCTCCTGCTGCCGTACGAGGAAGCGCTGACGCGCGAAGTGCCCCGCCAGTGGGGCTGGTTCAACTTGAGTACGCACTATCCGTGGATCGGCATGCGGACGGCGGCGGTAGATGGCGCGCACGTGGAGTACCTGCGCGGCGTGCGCAATCCCATCGCCATCAAGGTCGGTCCATCGGTCACGCCGGACCAGTTGCTGCGCCTGATCGATGTGCTGAATCCCGAGGACGAAGCGGGCCGTCTGACCTTTATCCACCGCATGGGCGCCGCGCAGATCGCCGAGAAGCTTCCGGCGCTGCTCGACGCCGTGCGCCGCGATGGCCGTCGCGTGCTGTGGGTCTGCGATCCCATGCATGGCAACACGGAAAGTACGAGCAATGGCTTCAAGACGCGTCGTTTCGACAACGTGCGCAGCGAGGTGGAGCAGTCGTTCGATCTGCATGCGGCGGCCGGGACGCGCCTGGGCGGCGTGCACCTCGAATTGACCGGCGAAGACGTCACCGAATGCACCGGTGGCGCACGCGAGCTGACCGATGCCGACCTGGAGCGCGCGTACCGCTCTACCGTCGATCCACGCCTGAACTACGAGCAGTCGCTCGAAATCGCGATGTGCATCGTGCGCAAGCAGAACCAGCTGGCGGCCCCGTCAGCGCGTTGAGCCTTCACCGAAGCCGCCTTCACGACCAGTGCGCATCGGCGGTGGGCGCGAGCTGCGGGATGTTCCAGGTCGTTCCGCGCGCATAGAGTTTCGCGAATTCGGTTGCCGGCACCGGCTTGCTGAAGTAGTTGCCCTGCAGTTCGTCGCAACCATTGGCCGCCAACCATGCGGCCTGCGCGGATGTTTCCACGCCCTCGGCGATCGTGCGGCATTGCAGCTGCGCCGCCAGGCTGATGATGGCGCGCGTGATCGCCGCCTGGTTCGGCTCCGATACGTCGCGCACGAACGACTGGTCTATCTTCAGCACGTTGAAGCCGTAGTTGCCGAGATAGCTGAGGCTGGAGAAGCCGGTGCCGAAATCGTCGATGGCGATGCGCACGCCCAGCGCCTTCAGTGCACGCAACGTGCGGTCGGTACGCTGCACGTCGCGCATCAGCGTGGTCTCGGTGACTTCCAGTTCGAGGAACTCGGCGGCAAGACCGCTGTCCTGCAGCGCCTCCACCACGGTGTCCACGAGATCATCGGTGTCGAAATTCGCGGCCGCGATGTTGACCGACACGCGGATTGGCGGCAGTCCCGCCTGCTGCCAGATGCGATTCTGCCGGCACGCGGCGCGGATCGCCCACTGGTCGATATCGACGATGAGGTTGGTTTCTTCGGCGATCGGCAGGAATTCGCCCGGCATCATCAGGCGATCGCCGCGCTGCCAGCGGGCCAGGCCCTCCACACCGACGATGCGGCCGCTGAGGCGATCGATCTGCGGCTGGTAGTGGAGCGACAGATCACCGGTGCGCAGGCTGCGCCGCAGGCTGTTCTCCAGTTCGATGCGCGCATCCACGCTCGATGCCAGTTCGCGCGTGTAGAAGCGCGTGGCGTTGCGGCCATTGCGCTTGGCGAGATACATGGCGGCGTCGGCACGCATCATCAGCGTGCCGGCATCGTAACCATCCTCCGGGAACAGGCTGATGCCGATGCTGAAAGCCTGATGCAGTTCGTGCGAGGCGACCGTATACGGCGTGCCGGCCAAGGCCAGCAGCCGGTCGGCGATCTGCAACACGCTGTCGCGCGTCAGCACGTTGGGGAGCAGCACCACGAACTCGTCACCACCCGTCCTGTACACGGTGCCGAGATTGCCGATGTTGCGCTGGAGTCGACGTGCGACCTGCTGGAGCAGCTCGTCCCCGGTGTGGTGACCGAGCGCATCATTGACGTGCTTGAAGAGGTCCAGGTCCAGGAACAGCACCGCGATGCCGTTGCCGTGGTTCGTGGCGTGCGTGATGGCCTGTCCCAGCCGCTCGTTGAGTTGAAGCCGGTTCGGCAGGCCGGTCAGCGCGTCATGGTGCGCGAGATACGTCATGCGCGAACTGAGGGCGCGGGACTCGGTGATGTCGCGCAACACCATCACCGTGCCGACCATGCGCTCGTCGCGGTCGTGGATGGAGGACAGTGATCGCTCGACCAGCATGCGGCTGCCGTCGCGACGCACCAGTTGCAGATCGCCGGCCTGGCCCACGGCATGGGGTTCATCGTCGTCCGCCTGCGCGTCGATGCGTACCAGCGGGGCCACCTGGCCCAGTGGTTGTCCCAGGGCCTGGTCCAGCCCCCAGCCGCACAACGCTTCCGCCGCCGGGTTCATGTAGGTCACGCGACTGTCGATGTCGACGGTGATTACCGCTTCGCTGATCGATGTCAGCGTCACCTCGGCCAGTTCGTTGGCATCATGCAGCGCGTGTTCCAGGCGCGCCTTTTCGGTGATGTCGATGGACATGACGAAGAAGCCGCAGACCTTGCCGGTCTCGTCGACGTCGGGCGTGTAGAAGCTGTGCATGCTCCGCGTACCGTCGACGGTGGCGAAGCTGCTTTCGAACTCGCCATCGCGACCGGACAGCGCGGCATCGATCTGCGGCATGCGGCGCTGGTAGGCGTCTTCGCCGAACAGGTCGCGCATGTGGATGCCGGTCCGTGGCGGATTGCGCCATTGGACCTGGTCGGCAAAGGCGCGATTGTGGAAGACGAGACGGTGTCCCGCGTCGAATTGCGCGATCAGCGCCGGCAGGCGATCAGTGACGCGCTTCAGATGGTCGCGCGCCATCGCCAGCTCGCGGTGCGCGCGCCGCTGCTCACCGACATCGTTGCCCATCAGGTACCAGCCGGCGATCCTGCGGCTGGGCTCCACATCCGGCACCAGGTAGAGGTGCACCGGACGCGCCGGCTGTCCCAGTTCGGCTTCCCAGGCGGTCCAGTGGTCCGCTGTGCAGTCCTGCATGGCACGTTTGAGAGAAGCAAGAAAGTCGGGTGCGTCTGCGTGCACGTCGTCCACGTGCCGATCGCTCCATCCTTCCTGCGTGCCGGACCAGGCGCGGCACGCGCGATTGGCGAAGCCGTAGCGGCCATCGCCGTCGATGTAGGCGATCAGCGCGGGCAGGTGGTCAGCGACCGCATCCAGCAGTGCGCGGCTGCGCCGTTCCGTGCGCGCGAGATTCTGCAGCAGCAGGAACAGCAACAACCCCAGGCCGATGCCGCATGCGGTCAGCAACACGATGGAGGCGAGGCCGGGCAGCGCCTCGCGCAGCGGAGGCGCGCGCAGGACCAGCTGCCATTCGCTGCCCAGCAGTTGCAGCTCGCGCTGTGCGGTGAAGGCCGGCTGCCAGTCGCGGCGGTAGCGATCCCGCAGCGTCCGCGTCTCGTAGATCGGTTCGCTGCCATGGTCGCGGGAAAGCAGCTGCAGGTCGAACTCTTCCCCGCCCGAGCGGCCGACAGCGTCTTCCACGACGCGTTGCCAGCCGAAGCCGGCAGTGGCGAAGCCTCGCAGCAGGCGGCGGCGCGCATCCATGCCGTCGCGTGCGGCGACGGGATCGGCATACACCGGCGCATACAGCAGGAATCCCGCGAGGCCTGTGCTGCCCTTGGTGGCATCCCCCAGCGCGACCAGCGGCGCGGCGGCCAGTTCGCCGCTGTCGCGCGCGGACGTGATCGCTTCGCGTCGCACGGCTTCCGCCATCACGTCCTTGCCGAGCAGGGGCCGCATGCCGGGGACATCGGGATACAGCACATCGATCACCACGTATTCGCTGCGTTCGCCGGCAGGATGGATGGCGAACGCATCGCCATAGCGGGCACGCTGCGCGGCGAGGTAGGCATCGCGTTCGGCATGCTGCACGCGGCGGGCGAAACCGAGCCCATGCACGGCGGCCTGGCGTGTCGGTACCTGCAACTTGTCGACGAATGCGTAGAAACTGTCCTGCTCGATGTCCTGGCGGACTTCCAGCACGGCGGCCGCAGCGCGCACGGTATCCTCGTAGGCATTCATGTGCGCCGAAACGGCAGTGGCTACGGCATCGGCGCGCGATTCGAACTGCGTGCGGGCGTGCTCCTGCGCCTGTCGCCATTGGGTGGCGCCGGACCACAGCGACAACAGGCAGGCGATGACCAGGATGCCCCAGGCCAACGAACTGAGATTGCGCTGCCTCAGCCGGGCGGTGGATCCCGATCCACTGAACGCCCGCAGCTCCGTTGCACGGTCCGCGCCCGATTCCACGCGATAGCCCCCCCGCTGCTGGTGTACGGCTATAACGCCACGATCCTGCTACCGCTGCAAGCACATCCGGTCGGCAAACGACTCACACTTGAAGGGTGTCAGCGACCCGGTGCGCGCGCGGGCAGCGTTGGCCAGTACTCGGGTGGCTTGCGGGCGCGTGTTCGCTGTTCATAGTCGTAGCCCAGTGCGATCAACTGGGGTTCGCTCCAGGCGGTACCCATGAACACGATACCCAACGGCAGGCCCTCGCTGTGGCCCATCGGGACGGTGAGGCTGGGATACCCCGCCACGGCAGCGGCGCTGTAGCCGGCGCCCGGGAAATGGTCGCCTGTCTTGTGGTCGGTCAGCCAGGCGGGCCCCGTCGTCGGTGCGATCAGCGCGTCGAGTTGCTGCGCCTTGAGGGCGGCATCGATGCCCTCGGGTCCGGCCAGACGACGCGCGCGGCTGCGTGCGGTGATGTACGCGGCTTCCCCGAGACCGCCCTTGGTGTTCGCCTGCTCGAACAGCTCCTGGCCGAAGTACGGCATCTCGGACACCCGGTAGCGTTCGTTGTAGCCGATCAGCTGGGTCAGTGTGGTCAGCGGTGCCTGTCGCTCGGTGAGATAGCGTTCCACACCGTGCTTGAACTCGTACAGCATCAGCTCGAGTTCGTCGGCGTTCCACTGGCCGTCGGTCGGGATCTCCGTGTCGACGACGATCGCACCGGCCTCACGCATGACCTGGATGGCAGCCTCCAGCGCGGCAGCAGCGTCGGGATGGATGGCTCCCTTGCTGCGCAACACCCCGATGCGCGCACCCGCCAGTGCGCCTGGCTTCAGTCGTGCGCTGTAGTCCAGCGTGGTGTTCCAGGCGGCCTGCGTGGTGGCTGCGTCCGCACTATCCCGCCCTGCCAGGGCGGCCAGCAGCAATGCCGCGTCCGAGACGCTGCGGGCGATGGGGCCGGCGGTGTCCTGGCTGTGCGAGATGGGCAGGATGCCGTGGCGACTGACCAGGCCGACGGTCGGCTTCAGGCCCACCACGCCATTGATCGCTGCGGGGCAGAGGATGCTGCCGTCGGTTTCGGTGCCCACGCTGATCGCGGTGAGATTCGCCGACACCGCCACCGCGCTGCCCGAACTCGATCCGCAGGGATTCCGATCCAGCGCATACGGATTACGTGTCTGCCCGCCGCGGCCGCTCCAGCCCGAGGTGGAATGCGAGGAGCGGAAGTTCGCCCACTCGCTGAGATTGGCCTTGCCGAGGATGACGGCACCGGCCTCGCGCAGGCGACGGACCAGGAATGCGTCCTTGCCCGGCCGGAAATCCTTCAGCGCCAGCGAGCCCGCCGACGTGGCCATCGGCATCGCGTCGATGTTGTCTTTCAGCAGCACCGGAATGCCGTGCAGGGGTCCGCGCACGGCATTGGCTCGGCGCTCGACGTCGCGCAGTGCGGCTTCCTTCAGCGCATCCGGATTCAGTTCGATGACCGCATTGAGCTGCGGCCCTGCCTTGTCGACGGCGGCGATCCTGTCCAGGTAGGCCTGCGTGAGACGACGGCTGTCCAGCTCGCCCGACTGCATGCGCGACTGCAGGTCGGCGATGTCGAGTTCGGCATAGATGAAGTCGGTGGGTGCGGCGGGTGTTGGCGCATCCGGCGCTGTCGCCGGCTGGCAGGCGGCCAGGGCGAGCATCAGACCGAGCAGCGGCAGGGATCGACGCATGCGGACACCTTCGCGGAGTTGCCGCAGGCTACGCAGGCGTTGGCCCGCGCGTCAAATCCGCTTGCGGCGCTGGATATCGCGCCACAACACCCAGACGATCACCAGGTTGACGATCAGCAGCGCCCAGGTGTGCCAGCCGGGGTGGTGGTAGAGCGCGTAGACATCCAGCGGCAGGTAGGCGGCGGAGCCGATGCAACCCAGCCACGAGGCCCAGGCGCGGGCACGCCACAGGCCCCAGCCTTCCAGCAGGCGCATGCCCGCGTAGACCGCGATGATCAGGACGGTGACGTGGATGGACTCGGGATTGATCCGTGCCATCCACTCGCTTACCACGCCCGGGCCGGCTGCGGGGATGAAGCGGGTGACGACCGCCTGCACGCTGTCGCGCAGTCGATCAGGACCCAGCGCCAGCAGGCCAGCGGCGAAGGCGAGGGCCAGCACGCCCTTTGCGCCCTCGAAGAGGGCAATCGCGTGCAGGCCGGGATGCGCCCTGGGATCCGGGTTGTAAGCGGGTGTCTCCAAGGCGCGACGCGGCGGTCAGGCCGCGCGGGAAGCGCGCTTGCGGTCGCTTTCGGTCAGGAACTTCTTGCGCAGGCGGATTTCCTTCGGCGTGATCTCCACCAGCTCATCGTCGTCGATGAAGTCCAGCGCCTGTTCCAGCGAGAACTTGATCGCCGGGGTCAGCTGGATGGCATCGTCCTTGCCCGACGCGCGCATGTTGGTCAGCGGCTTGGTCTTGATCGCGTTGACGGTCAGATCGTTGTCCTTGGAGTGGATGCCGATCAGCTGGCCTTCGTACACGTTGTCGCCTTCGGCGGCGAACAGCTTGCCGCGTTCCTGCAGCGGGCCGAGCGAGTAGGCCGGCGTGGCGCCCGGCGCATTGGCGATCATCACGCCGTTGAGGCGCTTGGCGATGGCGCCCTGTTCCTTCGGGCCGTAGTGGTCGAATACGTGGAACAGCAGGCCCGAGCCCTGGGTCAGCGTCTTGAACTCGTTCTGGAAACCGATCAGGCCACGCGCCGGGATCTGGTAGTCCAGACGCACGCGACCCTTGCCGTCCGGCTCCATGTTCTTCAGCTGGCCCTTGCGGACGCCCAGCTTCTCCATCACGCCGCCCTGGTGGACTTCCTCCACATCGACGACGAGCTGCTCGATCGGCTCCATCTGCTGTCCGTCGATTTCCTTGATGATCACTTCCGGGCGCGACACGGCCAGTTCATAGCCTTCGCGACGCATGTTCTCGATCAGCACCGACAGGTGCAGCTCGCCGCGGCCGGAGACCAGGAACTTGTCGGCGTCTTCCAGCTGTTCGACCTTCAGCGCCACGTTGTGCACGGTCTCGCGCTCCAGGCGCTCCTTCAGCTGGCGGCTGGTCAGGAACTTGCCGCCCGACAGGTCCTTGTGGCCGGCGAACGGCGAGTTGTTGACCTGGAAGGTCATCGAGATGGTCGGTTCGTCGACGGTCAGTGCCGGCAACGCTTCCGGGGTATCCAGCGCGCAGATGGTGTCGGAGATGGTCAGGTCCTGGATACCGGAGATGGCGACGATGTCGCCAGCCTCGGCGCTGTCCTGCTCGATGCGCTCCAGGCCGAGGAAGCCGAGCACCTGCAGCACCTTGCCCTGGCGCTTCTTGCCTTCCCGGTCGATGACCGCGACAGGCATGTTCTTCTTCAGCGTGCCGCGCTGGATGCGGCCGATGCCGATCACGCCGACGAAGTTGTTGTAGTCCAGCTGGCTGATGCGCATCTGGAAGGCGCCATCCGGGTCCACTTCCGGCTTCGGCGCGTGTTGCATGATCGCTTCGTACAGCGGGGTCATGTCGCCGCCGCGGACGGTGTCTTCCAGGCCGGCGTAACCGTTCAGCGCCGAGGCGTAGACGATCGGGAAATCCATCTGCTCGGGCGTGGCGCCCAGGCGGTCGAACAGGTCCCACACCTGCTCCACGACCCACTCCGGACGCGAGCCCGGACGGTCGACCTTGTTGATCACCACGATCGGCTTGAAGCCCATCGCGAACGCCTTCTGGGTCACGAAGCGCGTCTGCGGCATCGGACCGTCCATCGCGTCGACCAGGATCAGCACGGTGTCGACCATCGACAGCACGCGCTCGACCTCGCCGCCGAAGTCGGCGTGGCCGGGCGTATCGACGATGTTGATGCGGTTGC
>CAMPIO010000090.1 GCA_946886405.1 uncultured Pseudoxanthomonas sp. | reverse complement strand
GTACTCGCCGACCAGCGCCGTCACCTTGGAGGTGCCGATGTCCAGCCCGACGATCAGCGATTTGTCACCCTTGCGATTCATGTAATGCCCTGCAGAAGACGACCTGCGACCGCGATCGGTGCAGGCAATGGAGTCGGTGTGGCGGCCGGTGGCGTCGCCTTCGGCGCATCGCCCCAGCTGAGTGCGAAGCCGTTGGTGTAGCGCAGGTCCGCGCGCACCAGCGGCTGCGCCTGGGCGGCGAGCAGCTGCGGCAGCATCCGCGCGAACCGACCCAGGCGCGGACGCGCGTCGGTGCGGCCGACCACGACCTGGGTGCCGTTGCCCAGCAACAGCGACCAGCTGCCGCGCGCGTCCATCACCAGCGTGGTGACGTCCAGGCCCATCGGCGCGAACAGCTGGCGCGACTCGTTGTAGAGCGCGGTCACTTCCTGCACCTGCGATTCCGGTCCACCGAGCTGCGGCAGGTCCAGACCGGCGAGCTCCTTCGGCATCGGGAACAGGCGGCCGTGCTCGGACAGCAGCTTGTCGTTGCCCCAGCGCGCGAACGGCTTGTGTTCGGTGATGCGCACTTCCAGCACATCCGGCCAGCGCTTGCGGACATCCGCACGTTCGACCCACGGCAGCTTCTCGACCGCATGCTTGGCGTCCTCCAGTGGCACGGCAAAGAAGCCGCGACGCGCGTAGGGCAGCACGGTCGCTTGCAGTTGCGATGCGTCCACGCGCGCCAGTTCGCCCTGCACGCGCAGGCGGGACAGCGGCCAGCGATCGGCGCCGATCCAGCCATTGACCACGGCCACGACCGGCAGCGCGACCAGCGCCAGCGCGATCAGCCAGGTCAGGATGCGCAGGGCGGCGTTCATCGGCCTGCCACCTCCGGCACCGTCTGTTCGAGGATGCGCCAGCACAGTTCTTCGAAACCGATGCCGACCTGCGCCGCTTCCTTCGGCACCAGCGAGTGGCTGGTCATGCCCGGCGCGGTGTTCACTTCCATCAGCAGGAAGCGACCGTCGGCATGGCGCATCACGTCCACCCGGCCCCAGCCGCTGCAGCCGGCCGCATGGAATCCGTCCAGCGCGAGCGCGCGGATGCTTGCCTCGTCGCCGGCATCCTCCAGACCAGGACACAGGTACTGCGTGTCTTCGGCGATGTACTTGGCGTGATAGTCGTACCAGCCCTGCGCCGGGACGATGCGGACGGACGGCAGCGCCAGCTCGCCGAGGATCGCGACGGTGAACTCGCCACCGGTCAGCATCTGCTCGGCCAGCAGTTCGCCAGGGTACGAGGACGCGAATGCCACCGCCGGCGCGAGGTCTTCCTCGGCCTGGATCTGGAACACGCCGACGCTCGACCCTTCGGCCGACGGCTTCACGAACACCGGGAAGCCCAGCGTTCGCACCGCCGCGACCAGGTCGCCGCCAGCCGGAATACGCACGAAGCTCGCGGTCGGCAGGCCGGCGGCCTGCCACACCTGCTTGGTGCGGATCTTGTCCATCGTCAGCGCGGAACCCAGCACGCCGGGGCCGGTGTACGGCACGCCGAGCGACTGCAGCAGGCCCTGCAGCACGCCGTTCTCGCCATCGCCGCCGTGCATGATGTTGAAGACACGATCGACCTTGCCGGCCCGGATGGCTTCAACCAGCGCCGGCACGCCGTCGACCGCGAACGCCTGCACGCCGCGCGCGAGCAACGCGTCCAGCACGTTCTGTCCCGAATTCAACGAGACCTCGCGCTCGCTGGACACGCCGCCCAGCAGCACGGCGACGCGGCCGAAGCGCGATGCGTCGGTGACACGCGGCGGCGGCACAGTCAGGTCGCTCATGTCGCGTCCTTCGCGGCAAAGCCGTGCGTCGCGATGTGCTGCGACATGTGGCCGATGTCGCCGGCGCCCATCAGCAGCAGCAGATCGCCGTCCTGCAGGACGTCGGGCAGCACGTCGACCAGATCGCTGACCTGGCTGACCACCACCGGCTCGTTGCGCCCGCGTGCACGGATGGCACGCGCCAGCGACTTGGCATCGGCGCCGGCGATCGGCTGTTCGCCGGCCGGATAGACCTCGCTCAACACCAGCGCATCGGCTTCCGACAGCACCGCGGCGAACGCATCGAACTGGTCGCGCGTGCGGCTGTAGCGGTGCGGCTGGAACGCAACGACGAGGCGCTTGTGCGGCCAGCCGCCACGCGCGGCAGCGAACACCGCCGCGAGTTCCTTCGGGTGATGACCGTAGTCGTCGACCAGCTGCACGCGCGCGCCCTGCGACGTGGTGATCTCGCCCAGGTCGTTGAAGCGGCGGCCGATGCCGGCGAACTTCTCCAGCGCGGCGGCGATGTTCTCCGGCGACACACCCAGCTGCCAGCCGATCGCCGCGGCGGCGAGCGCGTTCTGCACGTTGTGGCGACCTGGCAGCGCCAGGCTGACACGGATGCTGGCGTCTTCCGGCAGGCGCAAGGTGAAGTGCATGCGACCACCTTCCTGCTCGACGTCCTCGGCGCGTACGTCGGCGTTCTCGGCGAAGCCGTAGCTCATGACGTGGCGCGGCGTATCCGCGGCGATGGCGGCGACTTCCGGATCGTCGATGCACAGCACCGCCAGACCATAGAACGGCAGGCGCTGCAGGAATTCGGCGAACGCCGCCTTCACGCGCTCGAAGTCGTTGCCGTAGTTCTCGAGGTGGTCGGCATCGATGTTGGTGACGACGGAGATCAGCGGGTTCAGGCGCAGGAAGCTGCCGTCGCTTTCATCGGCCTCGGCCACCAGCCATTGGCCGTCGCCGAGCTTGGCGTTGGCGCCGGCGGCGAGCAGTTGGCCACCGATGACGAAGGTCGGGTCCAGGCCACCTTCGCTCAGCACGGCGGCGGCGAGGCTGGTCGTGGTGGTCTTGCCGTGCGTGCCTGCGACGGCGATGCCGCGGCGGAAGCGCATCAGTTCGGCCAGCATCGCGGCGCGCGGCACGATCGGAATGCGCTGGCTGCGCGCTTCCATCAGCTCGGGGTTGTCGTGCTTGATCGCGCTGGACACCACCACGCAATCGGTGCCGAGCACGTTGGAGGCGTTGTGGCCGCGCATCACGCGCGCGCCCAGTGATGCCAGGCGACGGGTCGCCGTGTTGTCGGCGTTGTCCGAGCCGGAGACTTCGTAGCCCAGCGTGCACAACACCTCGGCGATACCGCTCATGCCGGAACCGCCGATGCCGACGAAGTGCACGCGGCGGAACTCCTTGGCCAGGTTGCCGGTGTGTTGCAGGCGGCGCTCGCGTGCGGCGGCCATCATCATGCCTGCGTCCTCATTTCAATTGCTTCCTCAAGAATGATGTCGGCGATGCGCTCGGCCGCATCGGTCCTGGCCAGCGCACGCGCGGCCTGTGCCATGGCCATGCGCCTGCCAGCGTCGGCGACGAGCGGACGCAACGTGGCCATCAGGGCATCGGCGAGGGTGTCGTCCTGCTTCAGTAATACCCCTGCACCACGCTCGACCAGGTACTCGGCATTGCGCGTCTGGTGGTCATCGACGGCCTGTGCGAACGGCACCAGCACGCTGCCCACGCCGACGGCGCACAGTTCGGCAAGCGTGGAAGCGCCGGAGCGGCATACGACCAGATCGGCCCATGCATAAGCCGCCGCCATATCGGTGATGAAGGCCTCGACGCTGGCGGTCACGCCTGCATCCGCATAGGCCTTCGCGGCTTCGTCGCGCAGTTTCTCACCGCACTGGTGGCGTACGTCGACACTGCCGGCGGGCAGCGCTGCGATCGCTTTGGGCACCGCCAGATTCAGCGCACGCGCGCCTTGGCTGCCACCCAGCACCAGCAGGCGCAACGGACCACTTCGGCCTGCCAGGCGTTCAGCCGGGGTCGGCAGTGCGGCGATCTCGTCGCGCACCGGATTGCCGACGACTTCCTCGCGCGCCGGGAACGCGCCGGGGAAGCCGGTCATCACGCGGCGCGCGACCTTCACCAGCATGCGGTTGGTGAAGCCCGCCGCGCGGTTCTGTTCGTGCACCAGCAACGGCAAGCCCAGCAGGCGCGCGGCAACGCCGCCGGGACCGGCTGCGAATCCGCCAAAGCTCACCACGGCGCGTGGCACCCGGCGACGCAACACGAAACCGGCGGCACGGATCGCACGCAGCACGCGCACGGGCGCGCCCAACAACGCCAGCGCGCCTTTTCCTCGCAGGCCGGTGATCGCCAGCGTGTCCAGCGGAATACCTTGCGGCGGGACCAGGCGCGTCTCCATCGCGCCATCGGCACCCAGCCAGACCACCGGCACGCCACGCGCGCGCAGCACGTTCGCCACGGCAAGCGCGGGGAAGATGTGGCCGCCAGTGCCGCCGGCCATGATCATCACCGGTGCGGGCATCGCTGCGCTCATGCGAGCCTCTCGAACGTCGGCTCGACGCGCTGCTGCAAGCGGCTGGTGCCGCGCAGGGTCTGCGAAAGCGACATCACGGGCGCCGACGACGCAGGGGCGGGCGACACCGGACGCGGATCCACCGATGCGCGCGGCGACTCGTTGCCGCCCTGCACTGCTTCGCCCCGCAGTGCGACCTGGCGCTGCGTGCGCTCCAGTTCGTACGACACGCGCAGCAGCAGGCCCATCGCCACGCAGGTCATCAGGATGCTGGAGCCACCCGACGAGATCAGCGGCAGGGTCAGACCCTTGGTCGGCAGCAGGCCCAGGTTCACCCCCATCGACACGAAGCTCTGCATGCCGACCCACAATGCAACGCCGAAGGCCACGTAGCCGGCGAAGTGGCGGCGCATCTCCACGCAGCGCAGGCCGATGACGAACGCGCGACCGACCAGCAACGCGTACAGCGCCACCACCAGGCAGACACCCACGAAGCCGAGTTCCTCGCCGATCACGGAGAAGATGAAGTCCGTATGCACTTCCGGAAGGTAGTTCAGCTTCAGCACCGAACCGCCGAGCCCTATGCCGCTCCATTCGCCGCGACCGATCGCCATCAAGGCGTTGGTCAGCTGGTAGCCGCTGCCGAACGGGTCGTCCCAGGGATTGGTGAACGACGTGATGCGACGCAGGCGGTACGGTGCCGCCACCGCCAGCATGGCCAGCATCATGACCAGGCCGATGCCGGGCAGCACGATGCGCAGGATGTTCACGCCGCCCAGCACCAGCATGCCGGCGGTGATCGCCAGCAGCAGTGTCGACGAGCCGAAGTCGGGCTGCAGCAGCAGCAGGGCGACCAGCGTCAGCGCCACGCCGAACGGCTTGAGCATGGCCTTCCATGTCGCGCTGACGTCGTCGCGGAAACGCACCAGGTAGCTGGCCAGCCAGACGATGAAGAACACCTTCACCACCTCGACCACCTGGAAGTTCGACACGCCCAGGTTGATCCAGCGATGCGCGCCTTTCACGCTCACGCCCAGGCCCGGCACGAACACCAGCAGCAACAGCACCACGCAGCCCAGCAACAACACCTGGTTGCGTGCCTCGATGCTCTTCAGTTCGGTGCGCGTCACCCACCACGCCAGACCCGCGCCCGCCACCAGGAACATGCCGTGGCGGATCAGGTAGTAGAACGGGTTGCCGTGCTGGTAGATGGACGCCGATGCGACCATCACCACGCCCAGCGACGCCAGCGCCAGCATGGCACCCAGCAACCAGGGGTCGAAACGGCCCCCGATGGCTTCCAGTCGCGTGGCCTGGCGCGGCGTATCGTTCATCAGCGCACCTTCAACGTGGCCAGGCCGACGAGGACGAGCACGACGGAGATGATCCAGAAGCGCACGATCACCCGCGGCTCCGGCCAGCCTTTCAGCTCGAAGTGGTGGTGGATCGGCGCCATGCGGAAGACGCGCTTGCCGGTCAGCTTGAACGATGCCACCTGGATCATCACCGACAGCGTCTCGATCACGAAGATGCCGCCCATGATCACCAGCACCAGTTCCTGCCGCACGATCACCGCGATGGTGCCCAGCACGGCGCCCAGCGCCAGCGCACCGATATCACCCATGAACACCATGGCGGGATAGGTGTTGAACCACAGGAAGCCGAGGCCGGCGCCTGCGATGGCAGCACAGATGATGGTGAGCTCGCCCGCGCCCGGCACCGGCGGGATCTGCAGGTAGTTGGAGAACACCGCATTGCCCGACGCATACGCGAACACACCGAGCGCGCACGCCACCAGCACCGTCGGCATGATGGCGAGACCATCCAGGCCGTCGGTCAGGTTGACGGCGTTGGAGAAGCCGACGATCCAGAAGTACGCGATGGCCACGAAACCGATGCCCGCCAGCGGCAGCGCGATCGACTTGAAGAACGGCACGTAGAACGTCGTCGCTGCCGGCACGTCGGCGTACAGGTACAGGTACAGGCCGGCGGCCAGGCCGAAGATCGACTGCAGCAGGTACTTCCAGCGCGACTTCAAGCCGTTCGGATCGCGCTTCACGATCTTGATCCAGTCGTCGTACCAGCCGATCGCGCCGAACGTCAGCATCACCAGCAGCACCACCCACACGTACTTGTTGCGCAGGTCGCCCCACAGCAGCACCGACAGCAGCACGGTCATCAGGATCAGCGCGCCCCCCATCGTCGGCGTGCCCGCCTTGGAGAAGTGCGACTGCGGACCGTCCTTGCGGATCGGCTGGCCACCCTTCAGCTGGCCGAGCTTGCGGATGACCGCCGGGCCCAGCCACAGCGACAGCGCCAGCGACGTCAGCGCGGCCAGAATGCCGCGGAACGTCAGGTAGCCGAACAGGCCGAAGAAGTTTTCCAGACTCTGCAGCCAGCGAGCCAGTTCAAGCAACATGCGGTGTGTCCTCCCCGGTGGACAGCAAGGCGGCGACGATCCGGTCCATCGCGCTGCCGCGTGACCCCTTGACCAGACAGCGCACGCCGGCCCGCAGGTCGGCGCGCAATGCGGCCGCCAGCGAGGCGTGGTCCTGGAATGCGTGCGCGCCATCGCCAAAGGCGTTGGCGGCGGCGGCGCTGAGCGGGCCCAGCGTATAGAGACGACGCAGACCGGCGGTTCTGGCACGCGCGCCCATCTCGGCGTGCAGGGCCTGTTCGTCCATGCCCAGTTCGCGCATGTCGCCCAGCACCAGCCACCCCTCGCCGCCCGCCTGCGCGCTCGACGCGGCCAGCGTGTCGATCGCCGCCACCAGCGAGCCGGGATTGGCGTTGTAGCTGTCGTCGATCACCACGGCGCCATTCGGCAGCGCGTGCGCGACCTGGCGACCGGCCACGGGCTGCGCGGCCGACAGACCGTCGGCGATGATCGCCAGCGACACGCCGCACGCCATCGCGATGCCGGCCGCCGCGAGCGCGTTGAGCACGTTATGGCGACCCGGCAGGTGCAGCGCGACGGCGACCTCGCCATGCGGCGCCACCAGCACGAAATCCGATCCGTCGGCCGTCGCGCGGATATCGCGCGCCGTCAGGTCGGCGGTGCTCTCCAGGCCGAAGCGCAGGATGCGGCGGTCCGGCACGCGGCTGGCGAAGTACTCGGCGAACGCATCGTCTGCATTGATCACCGCGGTGCCATCGACCGGCAACGCGTCGTAGATGGCGCCTTTGGTCTCGGCCACGCCCATCAGCGAGCCCATGCGCTCCAGGTGCGCCGCCGCGACGTTGTTCACCAGCGCCACTTCCGGCGTGACGATGTCGGTCAGGTAGGCGATGTCGCCCGGCTTGCCGGCGCCCATCTCGTACACGGAGAAATCCGCGTCGTCCGGGCCGTCGATCACCGCCATCGGCAGGCCGATCTCGTTGTTGCGGTTACCGGGATTGAAGTACGTGACGCCGGCGCGCTGCAGGATCGACACCACCAACATCTTCACCGAGGTCTTGCCGTTGCTGCCGGTGATCGCCACCGCTTTCTCGACGCGATCGCGCTGCAGCCCCGCCGCGATACGCGCCAAGGCCAGCAGCGTGTCCGGCACCACCACCTGTGGCACCTCGACCTTCACTTCATGGTCGACCAGCACCGCGGCGGCGCCGCGCATCGAAGCGTCGTAGGCGAAATCGTGGCCATCGAAGCGCTCGCCGCGCAGCGCCACGTACAGGCTGCCGGGCACCAGCGCACGGGTATCGTGGGTCAGCGAACCGATCACCAGGTCATCGCCCAGCAGTTCGCCACCCGCCCAATGCGCCAGCAGGGAAAGGGGAAGCCGCTTCATCGACGGTCCTCCAGTGCCTGACGTGCGACGGCAGTGTCGTCGAACGGATGCTTCACGCCATGGATTTCCTGGTAAGGCTCATGGCCCTTGCCCGCCACCAGCACGATGTCGTCCGGCCCGGCCTGCGAAACCGACTGCGCGATCGCCTGCGCGCGGTCGCGCTGCACGAACACCGCATCCGGCTTCGCGAAGCCGGCCATGATGTCGGCCACGATGCGGTCGCCGTCTTCGGTGCGCGGGTTGTCGTCCGTGACCAGCACGACATCGGCCAGGCGCTCGGCGATGGCCGCCATCTGCGGACGCTTGCCGGTGTCGCGGTCGCCACCGCAGCCGAACACGCAGAACAGCCGTCCCTGCACGTGGTCGCGCAGGCTGGCCAGCGCCTGTTCCAGCGCGTCCGGCGTATGCGCGTAGTCGATGACGACCAGCGGGCGCCGATGGCCGGCCGCATCGCTGTCGCCACCGAGCCGGTTCATGCGGCCGTGGATGGGTGCCAGCCGCGACAGCGTGCGCGCGATGTCGGCCGGCGTGTCGCCCAGCGCATGCAGCGCGCCGGCGACCGCCAGCAGGTTGTCGACGTTGAACCGGCCCAGCAGGCGCGACTGTACCGGCTGCGCGTCGTCGCCGATCACCAGATCGAAGGCAATGCCATTGCCGTCCAGCCGCAGCGCGTCGGCGCGAACGGCGGCTTCGGCCTGGTCACGCGAACTCACGCCGATGCGCTGCACGCCATGCGGCAGCCGCGCGAACAGGTCGCGTCCATAGGCGTCATCGAGATTGACGACGCCCGCTTTCAGGCCCTCGCGCGCGAACAGCAGCGACTTGGCGGCACCGTAGCGCGCCATGTCGCCGTGGTAGTCGAGGTGGTCGCGCGTGAGGTTGGTGAACACGCCGACATCGAAGTGCACCGCATCCACGCGTCCCTGATCGAGCGCGTGCGAGCTGACTTCCATCGCGACCGCCTTCGCGCCGGCGTCGCGGAACTGCGCCAGCAACGCATGCATCTGCAGCACCAGCGGCGTGGTGAAGCCGGTAGGCACCACTTCGCCGTACATGCCGGCACCCAGCGTGCCGACGGTCGCGCAGCGGACGCCCCGCAGATGCCAGGCTTGCGCCAGCAACTGCACCGTCGAGGTCTTGCCGTTGGTGCCGGTGACGCCGACCATCTTCATGTCGTGCGACGGCGCGGCGTGGAAACGGTCGGCCATGGCACCCATGCGCGCGCGCAGGCCCGGGACCGCGATCGCGTTGCGCGGCGCCTCCAGCCCTTCCGGTACCGGCGGCTCGAACAGGACCGCGCTGGCGCCGTTCTCCTTGGCCTGCGCGGCGAAGTTCAGGCCATGCGCACCGAAGCCCGCGATGGCGACGAAGGCATCGCCCGACTGCACGCTGCGGCTGTCCAGCGTCAGCCCGCGCACCACGATGTCGCGCGGCACGTCGACGTCGGGCAGCAACTCGGCGAGCGCCATCATCCGCCTCATCGGGTCGCTCCCGCCGCCGGCAGGGCAGCCTGCGGCGCATCGAACGCGGACGGGTCCATGGTATCGACGGCATCATCGGCGACGACGGCCGGCGCCGGCACGCCGCCACCCGGCTTCTGGGTGTTCTTCGCCTGCGCGGCGAGCCAGGCCTCGATGTCGTCCGGCGGCACGTCCATCAGGCGCAATGTTCCGTCCATCACGTCGTGGAACACGGGCGCCGCCACCAGACCGCCGTAGTAGCCGCCTTCCTGCGAGTCGTTGATCACCACGACAGCGGCGAAACGCGGGTTGCTGGCCGGCACCAGGCCGGCGAAGAAAGAGGCATAGCGGCCCTTCGCGTAGCCGCCACCGGACGCGATGCGTGCCGTGCCGGTCTTGCCTGCGACGCGGTAACCGAGCACGCCGGCCCGCTTGGCGCCGCCCTGCGTCACCACGGTTTCCATCATGCCGACGACTTCGCGCGCGATGGCCGGGTCCAGCACCTGCGGCGCCTCGCTACGCTGACCCTTCACGAACGTCGGGGTCACCAGCTTGCCGCCGTTGCCCAGCGCCGAATACGCACGCGCGATCTGCAGCGGCGTCACCGCCAGGCCGTAGCCGTACGACATCGTCGCCTTCTGCAGGCCATTCCAGCGGTCGGGCGGCGCCAGACTGCCGGCGGACTCGCCGGGGAAACCGCTGCCCGGCTTCTGGCCATAGCCGAAACTGTGGATGCTTTCGTAGAAGTAGGCGTTCGGCAGCTTCTCGGCGATCTTGATCGAGCCGATGTTCGAACTCTTGGTGATCACCCCGGTGACGGTCAGCACGCCATTGTTCCGCGGCACGTCGCGGATGGTGTAACGGCTGTTCAACGCCAGGTAGCCCGGATTGGTGTTGACCAGCGTCGACGGCGTGACCACGCCGGCCTTCAATGCCGTCGACACGGTCAGCGGCTTCATCGTCGACCCGGGCTCGATCATGTCGGTCAGCGCGCGGTTGCGGCGCGCGTCCGGCTTCACCCGATCGATCGCATTGGGGTTGTAGGTCGGCAGGTTCACCATCGCCAGCACTTCGCCGGTCGTCACGTCCATGATCACGATCGAGCCGCTGCTGGCCTGGTGCGCGAGCAGCGCGTTGCGCAGTTCGCGGTGCGCCAGATACTGGATGCGACGGTCGATGCTGAGCGTCAGGTCCTTGCCCGGCTGCGCAGAGCGGATCAGGTCGACGTTCTCGACGATGCGGCCGCGGTTGTCGCGGATCACCTTCTGCGCGCCCGGGGTGCCACTGAGCCACTCGTCGAACGCGAGCTCCAGGCCTTCCTGGCCGCGGTCGTCGATGTTGGTGAAGCCCAGCACGTGGGCCATCGCCGGCCCCTGCGGATAGAAGCGGCGGAACTCGCGCTGCGAGAACACGCCGGGAATCTTGTGGGCGAGGATCTTCTGCGCCTCGTCCGGGTTGATCCGGCGCTTGAGGTACAGGAATTCCTTGTCCGCCTTCTGCGACAGGCGCTGGGCCAGATGCTCGACCGGCACGCCGAGCGCCGCCGCCAGTTCCGGCAGGCGGTCGGGCGCCTTCATCAGTTCCTGCGGATTGCCCCACACCGATTCCACCGGCGACGACACCGCCACCGGCTCTCCATTGCGGTCGGTGATCATGCCGCGCGAGGTCGGGATCGGAATCTCGCGCAGGAAGCGCGCGTCGCCCTGACGCTGGTAGAAATCGTGGTTGATCAGCTGCACGTACGCCGCGCGCCCGACCAGACTGATGGAGCAAAGGCCCATCGCGCCGAGCACCAGCGCGAGCCGGCCGCGCAGGTTGAAGCGCGCGCGGTTGCGGTTCTTGGCGGGCGTGGCGTTCATGGGCGGATCACCACGACGTCGGCCGCCTCGGGGGACTTCATGCCCAGGCGCACGCGGGCGACCTGATCGATGCGCGTGGCTTCGGCGACCGTCGCCTGTTCCAGTTGCAGGCGGCCGAACTCCACGTTCAGTTCATCGCGTGCCCGTTCCAGGCGCGTCACTTCGTCGAACAGCACCCGGTGACGATGACGTGCATAGACCACGCCGATCGCCGATGCGATGTTGGCCAGTACCAGCACGATGATCAGGAAGCGGCTCACGCGGCCACCTCCAGCTTTTCCGCCACGCGCAACACCGCGCTGCGGGCGCGCGGATTGGAGGACACCTCGTCGGCTTCACCCTTCTGCGCACCGCCGATGGCTCGCAGCGTCGGGGTGAACGCGATGGCGACCGGAAGACGGCGGTTGGTCGGCGGCGCCTTGGCGTGCCGGTTGATGAACTGCTTGACGATGCGGTCTTCCAGCGAATGGAAGCTGATGACCGCCAGGCGGCCACCGACGTTGAGCCGGGCCAGCGCGGCGTCGAGGCCGGCTTCGAGGTCTGCCAGCTCGCGATTGATGTGGATGCGGATCGCCTGGAAGCTGCGCGTGGCCGGATGGATCTTCTCGCCGCGCGGCATCACCGAGGCGATCACGGCGGCCAGGTCGGCGGTGCGGGTGAACGCTTGGGTGGCACGGCGGGCGACGATGGCGCGCGCAATGCGGCGGCTCTGCTTCTCTTCGCCATAGGTCCACAGCACGTCGGCGAGGTCGCGCTCGTCGGCGCGCGCGATCCATTCGGCCGCGCTTTCGCCGGACTCCGGATCCATGCGCATGTCGAGCGGACCGTCCTTGCCGAAGCTGAAGCCGCGTTCGGCCACATCCAGCTGCGGTGACGAGACGCCCAGGTCCAGCAGCACGCCGTCGAGGCCGGCGGCGGTTTCGTCCCACTGAGCGAGGGAGGCGAAGCTGCCACGGAAGATCGACACGCGCGCATCGCCCGCGAACATCTGTTCGGCATGCGCGATCGCGTCGGGATCCTTGTCCATCACCAGCAGCCGGCCTCCCGGGCCGAGGTGTTGCAGCACGCCGCGCGCATGGCCTCCACGCCCGAACGTGCCGTCCAGATAGGTACCGTCCTCCTTCACCTGCAGCCCTTCCATGACCTGCGTGTACAACACCGGCAAGTGCAGCGCTGGGAGGTGACCGGCCGGCGCGGACTGCCGCGTGCCGTCACCCTTGCTCACAAGCGCAGCTCGAGCATGTGTGCGCTCAGATCGTCGTCAGTGAGGGTCTGACGGATCTGCGCGTGGTGCGCCTGCTCGCTCCAGAGTTCGAACTTCTCGCCCATGCCGAGCAGCACGGCCTTCTTCTCGATGCCCACCGCGCTGCGGTGGCTGGCCGGAATGCTGATGCGGCCGTTGCCGTCCAGTTCGACCGGCGACGCGGCGCCGATCAGCTTCAGCTGCAGGCTGCGGTGCGCTTTCTGCGTACTGGGCAGCTTGCTGACGTCGTCGCGGACGCGCTGCCAGACCTTCTCGGGGTACAGGTACAGGCTGCCGCCTTCGAACGGGTTGTAGGTGATCACCAGGCGGTTGCCGCACTCGCGCGCGACGAGGTCCCGGTACGCGGTGGGCACCGCGAGCCGTCCCTTGTCGTCCACTGTGATGGCGGTCTCACCCTGAAACACTGCCCCTGCCTTCCCGACGCGCGAATGAGCGATCAATTGAACCACGAAAAACCACTGAAAACCCGGTTTTCCCTCTGTTGCCCACCTTAGCAGCGCGCACAGGGTTGTCAACAGGGAACAGGCGGCGAAATCACTTGGTGGATCAATGGCTTGCAGCAAACTTCAGAGACTTGTTCAAGCCTTATCCACAAGTTGCTGTTTCGTCTCAAATTTTGAGATTGCGGAATGATTCAGTGAGGTGACCGTCGTTTCACATCGAGGCGCAGGCGATAGCGGCGAAGGGAGTGGAACTGCGCAAATCCGGGGGTCAGAATCGCCCCCATGTGCCTCGTCGCCCTCGCCTGGAAGGTCCACCCGCGCTGGCGCTTGTTGCTGGCGGGCAACCGTGACGAGTTCCACGCACGCCCCACCGCGCCTCTGGCGCAATGGGAGGCGTCACCGGAGCTGATGGCGGGCCGGGACCTGCAGTCCGGGGGTACCTGGGCCGGCGCGGACGCAACCGGCCGGGTGGCGGTGGTCACCAACGTGCGCGACCCGGCGATCCAGGTGCCTGGCGCCCCGTCCCGGGGCCAGCTGGCGTCCGGCTTCCTGCAGTCGCCGGACAGCGCGGACCACCGCGCCAACGGCTTGCTGGTGGCCGCCGAGGTCTTCGCACCGTTCAACCTGCTGCTGGCCGACGCCGCGGACTGCGCATACATCAGCAACTACCCCACGCCCCGTCGGATCACGCTCGCCCCCGGACTGCACGGCCTGTCCAATGGCGATCTGGACGAACCCTGGCCGAAGACGATGGCGCTGAAGGGACGTTTGGCCGCTTGGGCAGCGTCGGAGACGGACGATGCCGGGCCGTTATGGGACGCACTGGCGGACGAGACCCCATCGCCGGACGACCGCCTGCCCGACACCGGCGTAGGCATCGAACTCGAACGGATGCTGTCCCCTGCCTTCATCCGCGGCGACCGTTACGGCACCCGCGCCAGCACCCTGATCGCCATCGACCACGCCGGCCACGGCTGGATCAGCGAACGTCGGTTCGGGCCTGCCGGTGTGTTCAAGGGGGAAAGGACGTTGCGGATCGGGGTTGGTGCGTAGCGGGGGCATCGCCCGGCAAGCCGACTGCGCCAGAAAGCTGTAGGAGCGGGCCATGCCCGCGATGCTCTTGCTGTGCCATAGCGAAAAACAAAGCGGGCCAGGCCCCCGCCAGGCTAT
>CAMPIO010000089.1 GCA_946886405.1 uncultured Pseudoxanthomonas sp. | reverse complement strand
GTTCCCTGGCCCCGCCGGTCTCCCCCTGACCTGCGGGGCTTTTTATTGGCTGACGTCTGGCGGAGCCGGTGCGCTACCGTGCGCTCACTCCTTTCCGCCGGGTGACGCATGAGCGCGACGTTCGCCGAGATGTTCCACATGGCCATGCCCTGGTGGGCCTTCGTACTGCGGGCCTGCGTGGTGTACTTCATCCTGCTGGCCATGATCCGCATGACAGGCAAGCGCACGATGGGCCAGTTCACGCCTTTCGACATGCTGCTGGTGGTGCTGCTCGGCAATGCCGTCCAGAACGCCTTGCTCGGCGAGGACACGTCGGTGGGCGGTGGCCTGCTGCTGGCGGCCACGTTGATCGCGTTGAACTGGATCGTGGGCCTGGCGTCTGCACGTTCGGCGAAAGTGGAACGCTGGGTAGAGGGTTCGCCCGTATTGCTTGCACGCGAAGGGCAGGTCTATCGGGACGTGTTGCGCCGCGAGCTGATCAGTCGCGAGGATTTCGAGAAGGCGATGCGCGAAGCGGGTTGCCTGGACATGGCCGACATCCGCCTGGCGGTGCTGGAGAACAATGGGCGCATCACGGTGGTTCTGCGGCAGCCCTGATGCTCTTGTAGGAGCGCCCGATGGGCGCGATGCTTTTGATGCGCGTCAGTTGGAGCATCGCGCCCATGGGGCGCTCCTACAAGAGCGCGAAGCTATTTCGCCAGCCAGTCGCGCGGCCGCAGGTAGTCCGCCAGCCGCTGTTCGTCGCTGCCCTCCTCGGGGGCGTAGCCGTATTCCCAGCGCACCAGCGGCGGCAGGCTCATCAGGATCGATTCGGCGCGGCCGCCGCTCTGCAGGCCGAACAGCGTGCCGCGATCGTAGACCAGGTTGAACTCGACGTAGCGGCCGCGCCGGTACAGCTGGAAGGCGCGCTCGCGTTCGCCGTAGGGCACGTCCTTGCGCGACGCAATGATCGGCAGGTAGGCGTCGAGGAAACCGTCGCCGACGGCGCGCAGGTAACCGAAGTCGCGCTCGAAATCCTCGGTCAGGTCGTCGAAGAACAGCCCGCCCACACCGCGCGTCTCGTTGCGGTGCTTGAGGAAGAAGTACTCGTCGCACCAGCGCTTGTGCGCATCGTAGCGAGCCTGTCCGCCGAACGGTTCGCACAGGTCGCGGGCGGTCTGGTGCCAGTGGCGCACGTCCTCTTCGACCGGATAGAACGGCGTGAGGTCGAAGCCGCCCCCGAACCACCACGCCACCGTTTCACCGTCGCGCTCGGCGCGGAAATGGCGCACGTTGGCGTGCGTGGTCGGCACATGCGGGTTGCGCGGATGGAACACCAGCGACACGCCCACTGCGCGCCAGGACGCGCCTGCGAGTTCAGGGCGGTGCGCAGATGCCGAGGGAGGCAGCCGGTCGCCGGACACGTCCGAGAAGCCGATGCCGGCCTGTTCGAACACGGCGCCGTCGCGCAGGATCCGCGTGCGGCCGCCGCCGCGGATGGGCGATGCGTCGCCCGGCGGACGCGACCATGCATCCTCGTGGAAGCGCGCGCTGCCGTCGGCAGCTTCGATGGCAGCGCAGATACGGTCCTGCAGGTCGGTCAGGTAATCGCGGACAGGCGTGATGTCGTTCATGCCGTGCATTCTACCGGGGCGGTCGCAGCATCCCGAATTCCGCGCGTACCTCCGGCCTGCACAGCTGCCAGACGAGCAGGCCGTGCAGTGCCGCAAACACGAATGCGCTCACCCACAGCGTGACCAGGGACGCCACGCGCAGCGCGGCGAGCTCGGCCTGCATCGGCTCGAGTTCCGGCTGGTGCGGCAACGCCTGCACCCAGTCGAACACGGTTTCGATGGCGGCGATGCCGGCGAAGTTGGCGGCGGCACCGGCCACCATGAAGAACACGAACCCCCACCAGCCCCATGCACGGCGGCGAAGCAGGCCGAAAGACACCGCCAGGAACGCAGCCGACACCAACAGGAAGCCGACCGCGATCGATGTCAGGTGCGTGAGTACCCACAGCACCGGTGCAGGAACCGACTGGCTTCTCAGGAAGCCGAGTAGCGCATCGGTGTCCACCTGCCCCAGCAGGACCAGCGCCGCAATCACCTGCACGGCGCCGTACAGCGTGGCGGCAATGCCGATCACGATCGACACCTTCGCGGTGACGGTGACGAAGGCCGAGCCTGTCGCGTTGGCCGGGGCGGGTCGCATGCCTACTTCAGGTTCTGCTCGAACAGCTTGAGCACGCGCTTGTACTCGTCCAGCCACGAATCGGATCGCGTGAAGCCGTGGCGCTCAAGCGGATACGCCGCCAGTTCCCAGTTGTCCTTGCGCAGTTCGATCAGCTTCTGCGTCAGCACCACGGAGTCCTTGAAGAACACGTTGTCGTCGATCATGCCGTGTGCGATCAGCAGGTGGTCCTGCAGGCCGGCGGCATATTCGATCGGCGACGATGCGCGGTAGGCCTCGGGATCCAGGTCGGGCGTGTTGAGGATGTTGCTGGTGTACTCGTGGTTGTACTGCGTCCAGTCCACCACCGGGCGCAGCGCGGCACCGGCCTTGAACGTGCCGGGTTCGCGGAACAGCGCCATGAACGTCATGAAGCCGCCGTAGCTGCCGCCGTAGATGCCGGCGCGATCGCGGTCGCCCTGCTTCTGCTCGACCAGCCAGTCCAGGCCGTCGAGATAGTCCTCGAGTTCCGGATGGCCCATGTTGCGGTAGATCGCGGTGCGCCAGTCGCGGCCGTAGCCCTCGCTGGCACGGTAGTCCAGGTCGAGCACGATGTAGCCGCGCTCCACCAGCAGGTGGTGGAACATCTGTTCGCGGAAGTAGTTCGGATACCGCGCGGTCACGTTCTGCAGGTAGCCCGCGCCGTGCACGAACATCACGATGGGGTAGCGCTTGCCCGGCTCCATCGTCTTCGGACCGTAGTACTTGCCCCACACTACGCCCGCGCCATGCTTCGACGGCACCTGCACGTATTCCGGTTCGATCCACGCGCGGGTCTTGAAGGCCACCGTGCGGGTGTCGGTGAGCGGCTTCGTTTGGCCGCCCTCGATATCGAGTACCGACAGTTGCGGCGGCGTATAGCTGCGCGAGTGGCGGACCAGCAGCTGGCGACCGTCCGGTGAGGGGCTGAAGCTTTCCACGCCGTCGAGTGCGGTCACTTCGCGCAGCTGGTCGCTGGCGAGGTCGAGCGAGCAGACTTCGTAGTCGCCCGGCCAGGCGCGGTTGCACAGGAACAGGAAGCCGTTGCCGCCGGGCGCGATCTCCGGTTCGGAGACTTCCCATTTGCCTGATGTGCGTGCGCGGAACTTGTCCGGACCCGTCGCCGTGTAGAGGTGCGAGTAGCCGGACTCCTCCGACAGCAGCCACAGCGTGCGGTTGTCCGGCAGCCAACCAAACTGGTTGAAGCCCCAGTTGATCCAGGCCTCGTCGGTCAGGCGGTGGCGGGGCAGCAACCGTGCGCCCGGCAGGTCGACCGTGGCGATCCAGCGATCCTTGTTGTCCACCGCGTGGATCTGCACCGCAGCCTGCGTGCCGTCGTTCGTCCAGGCCACGGCGCCGCCGTCGCTGTCGTTCTCCACGCGCACGTCGCGGTTGCCCTTCAGCGGTTCTTTGCCGGCCTTCTTGCGTAGCGCCGCCAGCGGATCCTTGTCGATGCCGGGCAGCGGGTCGAACGCGAGCGGCTTCACGCTGCCGTCGGCCAGGTCCACGCGCCACAGCGCATGCGGCAGGGGCGCATTGCGACCCACGCGGGTGCGCACGTCCTGGAATTCCTCGTAGCCGGATTCGGTCACGTACCTGGGCATCTTGCCGCCCTGTCCGGCGTCGGCGCCCTTCTTGCGCGTGACCACCAGCAGCCATCGGCCGTTCGGCGACAGCGAGCTGGCTTCGATCTCCACCTCGTTGCCCAGGTACACCGGCGCCGGCGCGCGGGTCGGGTCGGCCTTGCGCCACGCTTCCGCCTGCTTCTGCGCGTCGTCGCGCTGGGCGCGGTCGTCGGCGAGCGTGCGGATCGTGCGCAGCTGTTGCTCGCGCAGGGCATCGGCCTTCGGCGGCGCCAGCGGATCGCGCTCGGCCTTGAGTTCCGCGACGGTCGCGGTGCCGCCGCCCGCGGTCCAGCGGTACCAGGTGGCTCCCGCGCGCCAGATCACGGCGCCGTCATGGGCGAAGCGCGCCTGCTGCTCCACATCGTTGGTGCGGGTGACCTGGGTCAGGGTGCCGCTACGCAGATCGCGCACGAACAGGTCGCCATTGCGCGACAGCAGCATCCGCTGGCGGTGGGCGTCGTACACCGGACTCGCCGTGTCCAGGTTGGCGCGCGCGTCATCGCCGACACGGTGCGCGGTGACGCTATCGAGCGATTGTTCGAAGGTATCGCGCACGACACTGCTGTCGCGCTTGAGGTCGTACTGCACCCGCTTGCCATCCCATGCCCACCACGCGCGCTCGACGGGCGGGCCGATCCAGTCCGGTTCCGCCATCGCCTGTTCGATCGTGAGCGGCGCGGATGTCTGGGCGTGCGCCGGAGGGGCGAAGGCGAGCGGCAGCAGCAAGGCGAGCAGGGCGGGGCGCATCGGGCATCCGTTAGTGCGAGGTGAAGAGGCCAAGATTACCAGCCCCGCTGCAGCGTTCCGGCCGCCGATGGTCATGCCCGGCGTGAACGCGGTGCGGGTTTCGCGCCTACGGCATTTCCCGCACAATCCCCGCTTGTCCATACGCGGGGCGCGACACGCGCGGATGCAAGCCTACGTCTACAAGAGCCAGCGCAAGGCCGACACGTTCGTCTACCTGGCGAGGCGCGATGAGTTCACCCTCGTGCCCGAGCCGTTGCGCTCTCAGTTGGGCGATCTGTCGTTCGTGCTGGAAGTGGCCCTGACCCCGGACCGCAGACTGGCGCGCGAAGACGCCGCCGTCGTCCGCGAGAACCTCACTGCACGCGGCTTCCATGTCCAGTTTCCGCCGCCGCTCGATCCGCGCGTCCGTGCCGATGCCTGAGTCGCGCCTGCAGACCCGTCCCGTGGCCGTCGCCGCCCTGTTGGCGGGCGTGCTGCTGGCCGCCCTCGGCGGATGGGCGGGTGGCGTGGTGTCCGCGGTCGCCGCCTGCCTCGCGCAACCTGCGATCGCCCTCGGCGTGTCGTGGTTGCGAGGTACCCGCGTCCTGGCGCCGGCCCGGGCATGGCGCGAAGACCTGCCTGCGTTGCTGCTGGCCTGGGCGATCGCCTTCGCCGGTAGCGCCGCGCTGCTGGCATGGCCGTTGGCCTCGCTGCACGACAGCGGCAGCCTGCCGGCGGCGCTGGGTGTCAGCGCAGTGGTAGGCGCGGTGATCGTGGGCCTGTGGCGGACCTGGCCGCTGTGGCACGGGTTGGAACGCGACGGCGGCGAACTGTCGGCGCATTGGCGTGGTCTGGTCGAACGCGACTTCCATGCCTGGCGTGGACTGGCAGTGGCGACGCTACTGGCACTCGTCCTCGGCGGCGGGCTGTGCCTCGCGTGGCCTGGCCTGGTGCCCGACGCGGCGCGCGTGGCCGTTGCCATCGCGTATGCGGCGTCCCTGCCGCTGCTGCACTGGGGCGTGCAGCGCCTCGATGGCGCGGGCGTGCTGCCGGTGGTCGAGATGCCGGACAGCGACCTCGAGGTCGAGGACTTCATCGAGGCAGCGGTCGTCGACGGGCCGGTGGCCGACCTGGAGCAGGCGCTGTTCGATGCCGCCCGCACCGGTCGCGTGGAGCGCGCGCTGGAGCTGATCGCAGCGGGTGCGGATGCGCATGCGCTGCCGGCGGAAGGCGCGCGCGCCCAACGCAGCCTTGGCGCGCTGGCAGCGGTACTGCCCGACCTGCGCCTGCTGCGCACGCTGATCGCGCACGGCGTCGATCTCAACCACGCGCATGCCGGCGTCACCCCGCTGCTGGCAGCGACGCGAGACAGCTGGCACGGCCGCCCCGATGCCGTCACCACCCTGCTGGCCAACGGCGCCGACCCGCGCATCGCCGACGGCGATGGCAATACGCCGCTGCACCACGCCGCCCGCAGTTCCGATCCCGGCGTGGTGGCGCTGCTGCGCGATGCGGCGGCGGAGCTGGACGCGCTGAACCACGATGGCCTCACCCCGCTGGGCGTCGCCTGCGTGGCCGGCAACTGGCGGCTGGCGAAGTTCCTGCTGGAACGTGGCGCACGCCCCGATCCGCAGGGCGGTCAGCCGGTGCTGCTGGCGGCGGCCTCGACCGAAGAAGACGATCCCGCCGGCGTGCAGTTGCTGCTCAAGCACAAGGCCAAGGTCGACGCCCGCGACGCGCAACGTCGGGGCGCGCTGCACGAGGCCGCGTATGCCGGCCATGCCGAGATCGCCACCACGTTGCTGGCGGCGGGCGCCGACGTGCATGCGCGCGACGCCCACCAGCGCACGCCGTGGCTCGACGCCGCGCGCGGCGCACACCTCTCCGTACTGGAGAAACTGGCCGACGCGGGCGCGGATCGATTCGTCGTCGACGCCGACCATCGCAACGCCCTGATGCTTGCCTGTACGGCGGAACACGCATCGCCCGCGCTGGTGCGGCGCCTGCTGGAGTGGGGTGTCGACCCTGCGACCGCCGACACGCAGGGCCGTCGTGCGGTCGACGTGGCCGCCGAAGCGGGGCGCTGGGCGCTGGTATCGGCGCTTGATCCCGGTTACGCATTGCCCACCGCAGTGGCTGCGGCCGACGACGAAACGCCACCGGATCGCGCGCCATCGGCACTGCTGCGCGATGGCCTGGCGAGCGGGCAGTTCGATGGGCTGGACGCCCTGGCGCGGTTGAGTTCACGCGATGAGCTGGGCGCGCTGCTGCACGACAACGACATGCAGCGGCCCGCCCGCCTGTCGTGGCTGCTGCGCCACGGCGCCGATCCGGACAGCCGCAACCTCCGCGGCGACACCGTGGTCTTCGCGCTGCTCGCCCAGGGCGTCACTGGCCAGCCGGCGCTGGCCGCCGTGCTGGCGCGTGCGGCGTCGCCCGCCGGTGCAGGCGGCCTTGCGCGATTCATGGCGGCGTGCGCGGCGGACGACCAGGCGGCGCGTGCGCTCGAGTCGTGTGCGCTGGACCTGCTGGAACGCGGCGCGGATCCCTTCGCGCCCTCCGGGCAGGGCGATCCCGCGCTGTCCCTGGCGGTGCGGCTGGGCTGGCAGCGCGTACTCGACCGCTTGCTCGACATCGGGGTGGACCGCGAAGCACGCGACAGCCACGGCATGACCGCGTTGCACCTGGCCGCCGTGCTGGGTCGCGAGACGGCGCTCAAGCACCTCGTCGCCAAAGGCGCGTCGCCGGATGCGCGCGCTGCCGACGGGCAGACACCGCTGGGTGTCGCGTTGGCGTGTGGTCGCCGCGATCTAGCGGACTGGCTGGACTGGCGCATCTGGCCTTTGCCGCGTCGCGCCCTGCGTCCGGCCGACCTGCCGGCAGCGGCGGTGGCCGGTGATCGCGATGCGGTACGCCGCCTGCTGGACCTGGGTTTCGATGTCGACTCGCCCGATGCACAGGGCTGCACGGCGTTGCTTCGCGCGGCGGGAGGCGGGTTCACGTCCACGGTCGAGCTGCTGCTTGCTCGCGGCGCCGATCCACAGCGTGCGGCCAATACCGGCGCCACCCCCTTGTCGGCCGCCGTGAGCATGCGCCAGGTCGAGATCGTCGGCGCCTTGCTCGCGGCCGGCGCCGACATCGAATATCGCCTGCCGGGTGGCGTAACCGTGCTGATGCTGGCGGCCGCGCTGGGCCTGCCCGAGATCGCCGCCCGCCTGATCACCGCTGGCGCCAACGTGCAGGCCGGTGATGCGCAGGGGCTCACGCCGCTGCACTGCGCGGCGCTCTATGGTTTCACCGCCCGCGAGAAGCCGCGCTTGTTGGCGCTGCTGGATACGTTGCTGCTGTCGGGCGCGGAATCCGAAGCGATGGCCGCTGGCGCAGTGACGCCGCTGCTGCTGCTGCTCGGCGCACGCGCCGAGCCTGGCACCGCCTGCGACGAAGAGGTGGTGCTGGCCGGCCTGGAGCGCCTGCTGGATGAAGGCGTTTCGCTGGACGTGCAGGATCCGCGCGGCTTCGGTCCGCTGCACCTGGCCTCGCTGCATGGCCTGCTGCGCGTGGTGAGTCGCCTGTTGCGGGCAGGTGCCGATCCCGAGCTGCGCGACACGCTGAACCGTACGCCGCGCGAGATCGCGGTGATGCGCGGTTTCATCGACGTGGCCGCCGAGTTCGCGCCCGCCACGCCGGGTGCGGGCGCATCGATGGCCCGTTTCCTGCGCGACCGCGGCTGACGCACGCGCTCACTTCGCTGGCGCGTCCTCACCGGTCGCATCGGCTTCGAACAACTTCTCCAGATCGCTGACCGCATCGCGCGCGGTCTGGATCACCGCACCGTCGTCGTCGTAGACCAAATACTGCGCGCGCAGCAGCTTCTCGTCGTGCTGGCGGAAGCGGCGCGCATGTCCGGCGGCGGTTTCCGGCGGCGTGCCGAGTTCCACCAGCACCTGCTGCGCCATTTCCAGGCTCGAGCCCAGCGTTTCGCGGTAAGCCTCCGCGCTCAGGTCCATCAGCCGCCACGCGTGCTGGCGGTTGCGTGCGCGTGCCAGCACGCGCGCCTCGGGATACATGCGCCGGATCAACCGCGTCGCCTTGATGTTCGTGTCGGGGTCGTCCATCGCGATCACGAACACCTTGACGTGCTGTGCGCCCGCCGACCTCAGCAGGTCCGGTCGCGTCGGGTCGCCGTAGTACAGCCGGATGTTGCCGAACCGCCGCAGCGTATCGACGGTCTCGGGGCTGTGTTCCAGCGCGACGAACGGGATGCGCTGCGCGGTCAGCAAGCGTGCAACGATCTGGCCGAACCGGCCCATGCCGGCGATCAGCACCTGCGGCTGCTCATCCGGAATCTCGTCGAACGAGCGCGGCGGCACCGTGGGCCGCTTCACATCAGCCAACAGACGATGCAGGCCGAGCAACAACAACGGTGTCAGCGCCATCGACAGGCCCACGATGGCGCTCAATTGGTTGCGCAGCTCGACATCCATCAGCTTCACCCGCGTGGCTTCACTGAAGACCACGAACGCGAACTCACCGCCCAGCCACAAGGTGCCCGCCAGCATCAACGCGCCACGTGGATCCAGCCGCCCCGGCCAGCGACCGACGCCGAACAGCAGCGCGAACTTCACCGTCAACAGGATCAGCACACCGGTGGCGATCAGTTCCGGTTGCCTCGCCACCGCATCCAGGTCGATGTCCATGCCGACCGCGATGAAGAACAGACCCAGCAGCAAACCCTTGAACGGGTCGATCTGCGATTCCAACTCGTGGCGGAACTCGGAGTCGGACAGCAGCACGCCGGCCAGGAACGCACCCAGACCGGCGCTCAGCCCGGCCAGCTGCATGAACCAGGCGATGCCCAGCACCACCAGCAATGCGGTGGCGGTGAACACTTCCGGCATGCGCGTGCGCGCGACGATGCGGAAAAGGTGCCGCAGCACCAGCCGGCCGCCCAGGATCACCACGGTGATCGCACCGACAGCATGGAACACCATCGTCCACGTCAGCGTTTCGTTCTTTGCCCCGCCCAGCAGCGGGATCGCGGCGAGCAGCGGAATCGCCACCAGGTCCTGGAACAGCAGGATCGCGAAACCGAGCCGGCCGTGTTCGCTGGTCAGCTCCTTGCGCTCGGACAGCAGCTGCAGGCTGACGGCGGTGGATGACAGGGCCAGGCCCAGGCCGACCACCAGCGCGCTCTTCCAGTGGTGTTCGAACAGCAGCGCGATGCCACCCAGCACCAGCGCGCTCAGCAGCACCTGCAGCCCGCCGGCCCCGAACACCGGCTTGCGCATCACCCGCAGGCGCGAGGGCGACAGCTCCAGGCCGATCACGAACAGCATCATCACCACGCCGATCTCCGCAGCGTTGAGGATGCGGTCCGCATCCCGTACCAGCGCCAGCCCGTCCGGACCCAGCACCACGCCGGCCACCAGATAGGCCAGCACCGCCCCCAACCCGAAGCGCTTGAACACCGGCACCGCGATCACCGCGGCCAGCAGGAACACCAGCATCAACTCCAGACCACTACCGTGCATGCGTCACCTCGCGGGGATAGTATGCGGCGGGCAGGGTCGCGACGGACCCGTTCCAGGGATCGAGGAGGACGCATGAAGCAGCGTGGTGTTTGGCTGGCGTGGATGCTCGTGGGGCTGGTGGCGTTCGTACCGAGCGCTTGGGCAGAAGGGCCGCGTGCCGTACGCAAGCAGGTCGAAGGCAGCATGCTGGTCACCGGCATGATCACCATCCGCACGGATGGCAGCGTGGCCGCCGTGGAACTGGACAAGCCGGACCGGTTGCCCGAAGGCATCGCGCCCTTCGTGACCCAGGTCGCGACGTCGTGGCGTTTCGAACCCGTCCTGGTCGAGGGTGTCGTCAGGCAGGTGCGCACGCGGATGAGCGCGCGCCTCGTGGCCAAGTCCAGCGGCGACGGCAAGATGCAGGTGACGGTCCGGGGCGCCGATTTCGGGGACTACCAGGCGATGCCGCCGGAGGAGCGCATCAGCAGTCAGGGCATGAAGCCGCCGGGCTATCCGATGGCGGCGGCACAGGGCGGTGTCCAGGGGACCGTGTACCTGCTGTTGAAGATCGGCCGCGACGGCGCGGTCGACGACGTGGTCGCGGAGCAGGTGAACCTGCGCATGGTTGCGAGCGAAGGGCAGATGCGCCAGTTCCGGGAGCGCTTCGCACGCGCGGCGATCGGAGCGGCGGAAAAGTGGACCTTCACTCCCCCTACCCGCGGTGAGGCCGCAGAACAGCCGCACTGGGTCGTGCGCGTGCCGGTCGATTTCAACTTCGGCGAAAAGCCGCGCTACGGCAAGTGGGAAGTCTATGTGCCCGGCCCGCGCGAGCATGTGTCGTGGGCGCAGGACGACGAGCGCCCCGGCTTCTCGCCCGACACGCTTGCCGAAGGCGGCGTGCACATGGCTGGTGGCAATCAGGGGCCGAGATTGTTGACGCCGTTGGATGGCGAGGGCTCCTGACCTGCCTGCAGGGCCGCATGGCGTAGACGACAGTCAAAAAACACCGCCCACGACCTGCAGGAGATGTTTGCCGTATTTGCCCGTCGACGTGGCCGTTACCACAACGACGGCATAGGCGAACACGCCGCCCGCCACCGCGAACCCCGCGATGGCGGGCCAGGCCAACCGGCGCGGCAGCGTGATGCGCCGATGCGGGTTGCGGATGAAGCACTCCGCCACCAGCAGGTTCGGCACGAAGAACAGGTAAAGGATGGCGTAGTCGAACGGCCCGCTGGTGTTGCCCGAGCCCATGCCGAGGCCGCCGGTCAGATCCTTCCACGCGCGGATCTCCAGGTCGAACACCCACGAGCCCAGTACCATGGCGAACAGCCGGATGGCCCACGCGCGATGTTGCTCGAAGCGCTTTGCGCGCGCGTGCACGAAGGCCATGATCGCGCTCAACATCATCACCGCGCCCCAGACCGCGAATGCGATCGACGCCGCAGGCGTGTAGGCGCCGTGGGTGAGGATGAACGACATGCCGCCCAGGCCGGCCAACACGCCGGCGGCGACGTAGACGCGCCCGGTCCAGCGATGCACGGCGCGATGGCGGGCACGGATCCGTGGCGACAGCAGGATCGGCCAGGCCAGCACCAAGATCGCGCCCATCGCGAAATGGAGGCCAATGCCGAGGTTGGCGACCCAGTCCTGAAGGGTCGGCATCGGCAGCCCGTCCACCAGTGCCCGCCATTGGTCGAAGTTGCGGGGCGTGGCGCCCGCCGCCCGGAGCAGGATGTAGGCGCCGAAGGCCAGCAGCCCGGCGACGGCGAGGGCCTGGACGGCGCGGCCGATGCCTCCGAGCAGCCGTTGCCCTGCGCTCGGTCCGGTGGCGCCAAGGCGCATGCGTGGGGTATCCATGACGTTTCTCCTGGGCGGACCGCGGATCGTTTCCGCAACCGACAGCGTCTTCCCGAGGCCGATCCAGGTCGTTAGGCCAGGCGGAGGAAGTCGTGAGGCCGCGCCTATACTCGAATGCGCGGGCCCGCCCCGCGGGGGAGCGTATGCCGCAGCCGGACCCGGATCGCTTGGCCTTCGACGACGTGGTCATCGACTTCGCCGGCCGGCGCCTGCTGCGGGGGGGCACCGAACAGGTACTCGAGCCGAAGGCGTTCGCCGTGCTGGCGATGCTGGCGGGCTACCCCGGCCGCGTCTTCACGCGGGATGAGATCCTCGACGCGATCTGGGGTCACCGGCACGTCACCCAGAGCGTGCTCAACCGCATCATGAGCCTGTTGCGCCAGGCGCTGGGCGAAGACGCCCAGCGGCCGCGCCTGCTGCACACCGTGTACGGCATCGGTTACCGCTTCGACCTGCCCGATGCCGATGGCATCGCTGTCGTACCCGGCGGCCTGAAAGACAAGCCGCGTGGATGGTGGCGCATGATCATCCTGTCGGCGTGCGTGCTGCTCGTCGCGGGCGCGATCGCCTGGTCGCGGCGTGATGCGCCGGATGACGTCATCGTCGGGAAGGTCCGACCTTCGCTCGCGGTGCTGCCCTTCGCAGACCATTCGCAGGCGCGCGACCAGGGATACCTGGCCGAGGGCCTGGCCGAAGAGATCCGCAACCAGTTGGCGCAGTCGCCCGCGTTGCGTGTGGTGGGGCGTACGTCGAGCGAAGCGTTCAAGGGCACGGACGACCTCCGCGCGATCGGTCGTGCGTTGGGCGTGGCCTATTTGCTGGAAGGCAGCGTGCGCCGCGAGGGCAGCGCGCTGCGCGTCACCGCTCAGTTGGTCCGCGCCGACGACGGTTCCCACCTCTGGTCCAGGACCTATGCACGCGAACTGCGCGACGTGCTCGCGGTGCAGGATGGGATCTCGCGGGACGTGGCACTCGCCCTGAGCGTGAAGCTGGACGTGGCCGCCTTCAATCGCGAGCAGGGCGGCACCACCCAGGTCGATGCGTACGAGCGCTTCCTGCGCTGGCGCAGCATCGGCATGCGCGAGCAGTTCGATGTCCAGCATGATCGGCTGCGTCTGCAGCTGGCGCGCGAAATGGTCGTGCATGACCCGAAGTGCGTGCTGTGCTGGGATGCGCTTGCCACGTCGTTGGAGGCGAGGGCGCGGGAGCTGGGAGGGAGCCAGGCGGCTACGTTGCGCACCGAGGCCGCGCAGGCGCGCTTGCACATCGCGCGCTTCGCCCCGGACAGCTGGGTGGCCCGTCGCGACCGCGCCAACGCATTGTGGCGCGAAGGTCGGCGGGCCGATGCGTTGGCCTTGGCGAAGCAGATCGTCGAAGCCGGTCCGTTGACCAAGGAGCGTGCCTGGGACTACGCCTACATGCTGTATGCCATGGGCCACCTGGACGACACCATCGCGCTGGTCGAACAGGTGCGCGCCAGCGAACCCCACGCCTTGTTCCTGTCGCGCGACCTGCAGTATGACTACACCGCCGCGCGTCGTTACGGAGATGCGGAAGCCGAGTACCGGCGCGGCCTGCAGATGGAAGGAAGCCAGCGCGAAACGGATTCCGTTGCATTCTTCCGGCAACTGGCGGGCAAGCGGGGCGGTGGCTTGCTCGAACTGGTCGACCTCCACCGACGCCTGCAGCAGTACGAAGGGTTCGACACGCCGTTCTTCCGCGATCTCGGCACAGCGCTTGACGACCGCGACGCGATGCTCGCGCTCGTCCACAAGGGGCTCGCGGACGAGGCTTATGCGGGTGGGCAGGAGACGGCCTATGTACTGACCAGCACCGCCGATGCGCTGGGCGATACCGCGCTGGCGATCCGCGCACTGCGCCGGGAACTGGAGATGCAGCCGGGATTCCGCGACGGGCGCATGCCGCCGTATCCATACGTGGCGTTCTGGAACGCACCGTACTCGGGCGTGCGCGCGCATCCCGAGTTCAAGGCGCTACTCGCGCAAGCGGGCGTGGTGGCGTACTGGCGGCGAACCGGGCGCTGGGGCGACGGCTGCACGCCGGTCGGTACCGACGACTTCCAGTGCCGCTAACGAAAACGCCCCGCGATGCGGGGCGTTTTCTTTCGTGCTGATGCGACCGATCAGCGCTTCATCGAGCTGAAGAACTCGTCGTTCGACTTGGTGTTCTTCATCTTGTCCAGCAGGAACTCCATCGCCGCGATCTCGTCCATCGGGTGCAGCAGCTTGCGCAGGATCCAGATCTTCTGCAGCAGTTCCGGTTCGATCAGCAGGTCTTCGCGGCGGGTGCCGGAACGGTTGATGTCGATCGCCGGGTAGACGCGCTTCTCGGTGATGCGGCGGTTCAGGTGCACTTCGCTGTTGCCGGTGCCCTTGAACTCTTCGTAGATCACCTCGTCCATCTTGCTGCCGGTCTCGACCAGCGCGGTGGCGATGATGGTCAGCGAACCGCCTTCTTCGACATTACGCGCGGCGCCGAAGAAACGCTTCGGACGGTGCAGGGCGTTGGCGTCCACGCCGCCGGTGAGCACCTTGCCGGAGCTCGGCACGACGTTGTTGTAGGCGCGGGCCAGGCGGGTGATCGAGTCCAGCATGATCACCACGTCCTTCTTGTGCTCGACCAGGCGCTTGGCGCGCTCGATCACCATC
>CAMPIO010000088.1 GCA_946886405.1 uncultured Pseudoxanthomonas sp. | reverse complement strand
CGGTCTCGTCGAACAGCGCACGCACGCGGCCGTACTGCACGCCGCACACCAGGTAATCGCCCTTCTTCAGCAGGCCCTGCTGGACCAGCACGGTGGCGACCGGGCCACGGCCCTTGTCCAGCGAGGACTCGATGACCGTGCCGCTGGCGCGGCCATCGGGCACGGCCTTGAGCTCGAGCACTTCGGCCTGCAGCGAAATCGCATCCAGCAGTGCGTCGATGCCCTGGCCGGTCTTGGCCGAGACTTCGATGAACTGGGTGTCGCCACCGAACTCTTCGGCGACGACGTTGTGGGCCAGCAGTTCGTTCTTGACCCGCAGCGGGTCAGCGCCGGACTTGTCGATCTTGTTGACCGCCACGATCAGCTGCACGCCGGCCGCCTTGGCCTGCTGCACCGACTCGACGGTCTGCGGCATGACGCCGTCGTCCGCCGCCACCACCAGCACCACGATGTCGGTCAGCTTGGCGCCGCGGGCGCGCATGGCGGTGAACGCCGCATGGCCCGGGGTGTCGAGGAAGCTGATGACACCCTTGCCGGTTTCGACGTGGTACGCGCCGATGTGCTGGGTGATGCCACCGGCTTCGCCGGTCGCGATCTTGGTACGGCGGATGTAGTCCAGCAACGAGGTCTTGCCGTGGTCGACGTGGCCCATGATGGTGACCACCGGCGGACGCGCGGCCTTGTCGCCCTGCTGTTCTTCCGAATGCGCCAGCAGTTCGTTCTCGACGTCGTTGGCGTCGGCACGGATGGCCTTGTGGCCGAGTTCTTCGGTGATCAGCGCAGCGGTGTCGTGGTCGATGGTCTGGGTGATGGTGGCCATCACGCCCATCTTGAACAACGCCTTCACCACGTCGCCGCCCTTCAGCGCGAGCTTCTGCGCCAGGTCGGCCACGGTGATGGTCTCGCCGATCGCCACTTCGCGCACGATCGGCGCGGTGGGACGCTCGAAGCCGTGGGCACCACTGCCACCGCGACTCTGCTCGTGGCGGCGCGGCGGCTTCGGCTTGCCGCGCGAAGCGCCACGGCGGGCACGGTCGGCCGCCGACAGGTGCAACTGGCCGGCAAAACGGCTGGTGGTGTCGTCGTCCTCGACGCCAGCGACCATCGCGTGCGAACCGCGCGTCTTGTGCTTGGCGGCGGCGGCATTGTTGCGGTCGTCGGTCCGCGGCGGATCCTTGCGCACGACCAGCTTGGGCACATGGTGGCCCTGCGTGGCCGGCTTGGCCGGACGCGGGGTCTCGTCGCCATCGACGGCCACGGCACCGGCAGCCAGCGCGGCGGCCTCGGCATCGGCCTGCGCTCGCGCGGCGTCGGCTTCGGCACGGGCAGCGGCCTCTTCTTCGCGGCGGCGTTCCAGTTCCTCGGCACGCTTGGCGTCTTCCTGCGCCAGGCGCTGCTGTTCATCGAGGTTGCGCTGGCGGGATTCCTCCAGCTTGCGCAGGATCTCGGCACGTTCCGGATCGGCTTCGTTCTGCCAGTTGGTGCTGACGGATTCGGCATCGGTCGGCTTCACGTACGTGCGCTTCTGGCGCACTTCCACGTTCACCGTAGTCTTGGTCCGGCCGGCAGCCACCGTTACTTCCTGGACCTTGCGGCGGGCCAGGGTGATCTTCTTGGGCGCAGCCTCATCCGCGGCGGCATCGCTCTTGCCGTGCGAGCGCTTGAGGAAGCCGAGCAGCTTCACTTTTTCCATGCTGGTCACGACCTGATCGGGACCGCTGAAGCTCATGCCGGCCTCGGCCAGTTGCTCCAGGAGTTTCTCGACCGGCGTATTGACCAGTTCAGCGAGCTTGCGGATGGTGGTTTGCTGCGACATTCGGATCCTAGGTTGGGTATTGCGCCCCCCCGGTGGTGGTGGGGCAACCCTGTTCAAGAGGGGGAATTCTAAGCCCTGCGGGTGCCAGGGCGGTGTTCATGGGTGGCTCATGCGCCGAAGTCCAGGTAGGCCCCGGCGGCGCTCACTCGCCACGCTCCAGACGGGCGATTTCCTCGGCACGGGCGGCCAGGATCAACGCCGCAGCGCGGCCCTCGTCCAGACCCTCGATGCCGAACTCGACGACCTCGTCGGCGGCCAGGTCGGACAGGTCCTCGCTGGTGCGGACGCCATGCGAGGCCAGCGCGAACGCGGTTTCCTCGTCCATGCCTTCCAGCGCCAGCAGGTCGTCGGCGGGATGGTTCTCTTCCAGGCCTTCTTCCTCGGCCAGCGCCTCGTTCAGCAGGGCATCGCGGGCACGCGAACGCAGTTCCTCGACGATGTCCTCGTCGAAGCCCTCGACCGCCAACAGCTCGCCGACCGGCACGTAAGCGATTTCTTCGACCGTACTGAAGCCCTCGCTGACCAGGATGGCGGCGATTTCCTCGTCCACTTCCAGCTTGTCCATGAACAACTGGCGCGCGACGGCCTGTTCAGCCTCGCTCTTGGCCTGCACCTGGTCGGCGGTCATGACGTTGAGCTGCCAGTTGGTCAGGCGGCTGGCCAGGCGCACATTCTGGCCGCCCTTGCCGATCGCCTGCGCCAGACGGTCCTCTGCGACAGCCAGGTCCATCGAGTGCTTTTCTTCATCGACGATGATCGACTGCACTTCCGCCGGCGCCATCGCATTGATGACGAAGGTGGCCGGGTTGTCGTTCCACAGCACGATATCCACGCGCTCGCCGTTGAGCTCGTTGCTCACGGCCTGCACGCGCGAACCGCGCATGCCGATGCAGGCGCCGATGGGATCGGTGCGGGTGTCGTGCGCGAGCACGGCGATCTTGGCGCGGTCGCCCGGATCGCGCGCGCAGGCCTTGATCTCGACCAGGCCCTGGCCCACTTCCGGCACTTCCAGCTTGAACAGCTCGATCATGAATTCCGGGGCGGCGCGGCTGATGAACAGCTGCGGGCCGCGGGGTTCGTAACGGACGTCGAACAGGTAGCCGCGCACACGGTCGCCGGCACGCAGCACGTCGCGCGGGATGCCCTTGTCCTTCGGGATGAAGGCCTCGGCGTTGCCGCCCAGGTCCACGTAGATGTTGCCGCGCTCGGCGCGCTTCACCACGCCGGTGACCAGCTCGCCGACGCGATCCTTCCAGGCATCGACCACCTGCGCGCGCTCCGCTTCGCGGACGCGCTGCACGATGACCTGCTTGGCGGCCTGGGCGGCGATGCGGCCGAAATCGGGGTTCTCGATCTTCTCTTCGATCCAGTCGCCGACTTCGGCGCCTTCGGCCTCGTCCTCGGCATCCATCAGGCGGATCTGGCGATCAGGCGATTCCATCACCACGTCGTCGGCCACCACTTCCCAGCGACGGAACGTCTCGTAGCTGCCATCCTTGTGGTCGATGGTGACGCGCACCTGCACGTCCTGGTCCATGTAGCGCTTCTTGGCGGCGGACCCCAGGGCAGCTTCGATGGCATCGAAGATGACCTCGCGCGGTACGCCCTTTTCGTTGGCCACCGCATCCACGACCAGCAACAATTCCTTACTCATTGATCACTCCGCGCGCGGCTTGCGGGCCGCCGGTTGGTTGGGTTTTTTCTTGGCTTGTTTCGCAGGCGCACGCTTCGCGTCGCCCGCCTTCTTGGCACCGGCCTTGCGGCCGCCACCGGGTTTCTCGGGCGCCAGGCCCAGGGCGGCCCAGTCGGGGACCAGCCGCGCCTTGTCGATGTTATCGAACGCCACGGTCATGTCCGTGCCGTCGACGGTGAACACGATGCTCTCGCCTTCGATGCGGCTGATCGTGCCCTGCAGACGACGGCGACGGTCCTGCGGCAGCTTCAGCACGACCTTCGCCGATTCACCGGTGAAGCGCGCGAAATGCGCCAACTGGAACAGCGGACGGTCCACGCCCGGCGAAGAGACTTCCAGCGTGTAGTTGCCGGAGATCGGATCCTCGACGTCGAGCTGCGCCGACACTTCGCGACTGACGGCCTCGCAGTCCTCGATGTTGACATGGCGCGTGGCGCGCTCGGCTTCCTGCACGTCGATGTACAGGCGAACCGTGGCGCCGCCCGGCGCTGGCAGATATTCGATGCCGAGCAACTCCACGCCCAGTGCCTGGACGGTGGGTGCCAGCAGGTTGGCGATGTCGTTGGCCTTGTCGCTCACGGGTTCGCTGCCAATGGTTCGTGGTGTTGCGTGCCGCTGAAACAGACAAGGGGCCCGATGGGCCCCTTGTCCGATACGCTGGATGTCGGTGCAACGACGGGAACATGCGTCGTTGCGTGCCCAGGTTTTTCGTCGGCCGCCTGTACTCAGGCGGTCTCGGACAAACATGGTAGCGGGGGCAGGATTTGAACCTGCGACCTTCGGGTTATGAGCCCGACGAGCTGCCAGACTGCTCCACCCCGCAGCAGAAGCGAAATTATGATGAATACGCCGGTGCATTGCAAGCCTTGTCGTGCACCAACTTGAAACATCGCGTTCATCGCGCGCTGCCAGCGGTCCCCTGCCGGCAGTATCCACCCGACGCGGGTGGTCAGCCGGCAAAGGCCATCTTGCACCACGCCATGATCGGGTTCCAGGCGACGCCCAGCACCAGCAGGGCCAGCGCGTTGACGCCGAACACCATGGGCACCACGCGGTCCGCGCGGGGCGGCGGGATTTCGCCCACCGGCTCGTCGAAGTACATCACCTTGATGACGCGCAGGTAGTAGAAGGCACCGATCACCGCGCACAGCACGCCGACGATGGCCAGCCACAGGAAGCCGCCATTGACCGCCGCGCCCAGCACGACCAGCTTGGCCCAGAAGCCCAGGAACGGCGGCACGCCGGCCAGCGACGCCATCACGCACAGCACCAGGCCCGCCTGCCACGGATTGCGCGCGTTGAGGCCCTTGAAGTCGTCGATCCTGTCGGCTTCGAAACCCTGGCGCGACAGTACGATGATCGCGCCGAACGCCGCCGCCGACATGATGGCGTAGCTGATCGCGTAGAACAGCGCCGCCGAGTATCCCGTCTCGCCGCCGCCAGCGAAGCCGACCAGCAGGAAGCCGACATGCGACACCGTGGAGTACGCCAGCATGCGCTTGAGGTTGGTCTGCGCGATGGCGATGACGTTGCCGATCACCAGTGACGCCGCGGCCAGGCCGGCCAGCAGCCACTGCCACTGCGCCGCGGCCGGGCCCACGCCGTCCTGCAGCAGGCGGAATGCCATGCCGAACGCGGCCAGCTTCGGTGCCGCACTGATGAACAGCGTCACCGGCGTCGAGGCACCCTGATAGACGTCGGGCAACCACATGTGGAACGGTGCCGCGCCCAGCTTGAACGCCACGCCTGCCACCATGAACACGACACCCGTCAACAACAGCATGCGTGCTTCACTGCTGCCGCCCAGCGCGGCGCCCGTCGCATCGAAGATCGCCGGCAGGTGCAGCGAACCGGTCGCCCCGTACACCAGCGACATGCCATACAGCAGCAGGCCCGAGGCCAGCGAGCCGAGCACGATGTACTTCATCGCCGCCTCGGTGGCCAGGCCGTCGTCGCGGTTAAGCGCCACGAGCGCGTACGAACACAGCGCCAGCAACTCCAGCCCCAGGTAGACCATCACCAGGCTGCCGGCGGACACCATCATCATCATGCCGGCGGTCGCGAACATCACCAGCACCGGCGCCTCGCCCGGATACAGGTTGCGTTCGCGCAGGTACGGCCAACCATAGACCAGCGACAGTGCGCTGACCGCGACGATCACGACCTTGCTGACATCGGCCAGCGTGTCGCGCACGAACATGCCGCTGAACACGGTGCCCTGCCCGCCCACGCCCGTGGCCAGCATCCACACCACGGCGGCCATGACGATCAGCGCGAGGGCGTGGGTGATGATGCGGCGGGAATTGTCGAGGAACAGATCGAGCATCAGCAGCGCAAAGGCGCCACCGATCAGGGTCAGCTCCGGCAGCAGCGGCTGCAGGTCGGCGGCGGAGATGGGCATCGGCGTCGTCATGGTTCTTCCTTACAGCTTGCTGTTGGCGAGCTGCATCGCCAGTTGCGCGATCGACGGTTCCATCAGGTCGGTCAGCGGCTTGGGATACACGCCCAGCGCCAGCACGCACACGGCGAATCCGCCGAGTACCACGGCCTCGCGCAGGGACACGTCCTTCAGTTCGGCCACATGGGCATTCGCCACGTCGCCGAGGATCACGCGCTTGACCAGCCACAGCGTGTAGGCCGCACCGATCACCAGCGTGGTGGCGGCGAAGAAGGCCATCATCGGGTGCAACTGGAACGAGGCCAGGATGACCATGAACTCGCCGACGAAGCCGCTGGTGCCCGGCAGGCCGGAGTTGGCCATGCCGAACAGGATGAAGAACGCGCCGAACCAAGGCATCGTGTTGATGACGCCGCCGTAGTCCTTGATCATGCGGGTGTGCATGCGGTCGTACAGCACCCCGACACAGGTGAACATCGCGCCGGAAATGAAACCGTGGCTGATCATCTGCACCATCGCGCCCTGCAGGCCCAGGCGCGCGCCGTCCAGGTTGCCCGCATCGCGCACCAGGCTGAAGGCGATGAAGATGCCCAGCGTGACGAAGCCCATGTGCGACACCGACGAATAGGCGATCAGCTTCTTCATGTCGTCCTGCACCAGCGCCACCAGGCCGACGTACACCACGGCGATCAGCGACAGCACGATGACGAACATGGCCCATTCGTGGCCGGCATCCGGCACGATCGGCAGGCTGAAGCGCAGCAAGCCATAACCGCCGATCTTCAGCGCGATCGCCGCCAGGATCACCGAGCCCGCGGTCGGCGCCTCGACGTGCGCGTCCGGCAGCCAGGTGTGCACCGGGAACATCGGGATCTTCACCGCGAACGCGATCAGGAAGGCGAAGAACAGCCACATCTGTTCTTTCGCATTCAAGGGCAGCGCATACAGGTCGGCCAGCTGGAAGCTGCCGCCCTTGATGTACAGATACACCAGGCCGACCAGCATCAGCACCGAGCCGAGGAACGTGTACAGGAAGAACTTCAGCGAGGCATAGATGCGGCGCGGACCGCCCCAGACGCCGATGATCAGGAACATCGGGATCAGCATCGCTTCGAAGAACACATAGAACAGCACCGCATCGCTGGCAGCGAAGATGCCGTTGGTCAGGCCTTCCAGGATCAGGAACGCGGCCACGTACTGCGCCACACGCTTGTTCACCGAACCCCAGGCACCGGCAAGCGTCAGCACGGTGATCAGCGTGTTGAGCAGCAACAGCGCCACCGCGATGCCGTCGGCGCCGAGGTTGTAGTGGATGTCGAAGCTCGGGATCCAGGCATGGGTTTCGATGAATTGCAGGCTCGGATTCGCGTAGTCGAAGCCGGTCAGCAGGCCGAGGCTGGCGACAAACGTCAGCACCGCGACCACCAGACCCAGCCAGCGGGCGGCATCGGCCCGGGCGTTGCCCACGGCGAGCACCAGCGCGCCACCCAGGATGGGCAGCCAGATCAGAACACTAAGCAGGGGCCAGTTCGACACGTTGTGTTATCCGTTGAGTTCTTCGCCAGGACGATCCGCACGCAGCGGCGTCAGGTCGTTACTGCCAAAACTTGATGACGACGCCCAGCAGCAGGATCAGGCCGACGATCATCGCGAACGCGTAGTGGTACAGGTAGCCGGACTGGGTCTTGCGCAGCAGGTGCGCGCCCAGGTCGACCAGCTTGGCCGTGCCGTTCACCGCCGCGCCATCGATCACGTGGCTGTCGAAGGCGCGGGACGCCTTGCCCAGTTTCACGCCACCGCCGGCGAAGCCGTTGATCCACAGATGGTCAGCCCAGTACTTCTTGTCCAAGATGTTGGTCAGGAAGGCACCGATGCTGCTGTGGCGCATCTTGCCAGGCAGTTCCGGCTTGAACAGGTACAGGAACGTCGCGAGGAGGAAGCCACCCAGCGCCAACCAGAACGGCGGCATCTTCATGCCATGCACGGCGAATTCCCACGGACTGTGGAACTCTGCCTTCAACGCCATCACGGTGTCGCGCGGCGACAGGGCCAGACTCGGATCGATCCGCAGGAAGTCGATCGCGCCGAGGAAGAACGGCGTCACTTCGCGGTGACCCGTCCAGTCGGTGCCGAACAGCATCGGACCGATGGTGAAGAAACCGATCAGGATCGACGGGATCGCCAGCAGCACCAGCGGCACCGTCACCACCCAGGGAGATTCGTGCGGCTCGTGTGCGCCGTGGTGACCGTGATCGTCGTGACCGTGATCGTCGTGGGCGTGGTCGTGATGGGCGTCGTGGCCATGACCATGGTCCGCATGCGCGTCCCGGAAGCGCTCCTTGCCATGGAACGTCAGATACAGCAGGCGGAAGCTGTAGAAGCTGGTGACGAATACACCCAGCAGCACCGCCCAGTAACCGTAGGTGGCGACCCACTCGCTCGGCCCCTGGTAGCCCTGTGCGGCCATCACGCCCATCTCGGCCACCTTCTCGCCCACTTCGTGCGCCATGTGCTGGTGGTGCTTGGCGGCCTCGATGATGGTGTCCTTCGAGTAGAACCCGGAGAAAAACGGCGTGCCGACCAAGGCCAACGTGCCGATCAGGCTGGTGATCCAGGTGATGGGCATGTACTTGCGCAGGCCACCCATCTTCCGCATGTCCTGCTCGTGGTGCATGCCGATGATGACCGAGCCGGCCGCCAGGAACAGCAGCGCCTTGAAGAAGGCGTGCGTCATCAGGTGGAACACGGCAGCCGAGTACGCAGACACGCCCAGCGCCACCGTCATGTAGCCCAGCTGCGACAGCGTGGAGTACGCCACCACGCGCTTGATGTCGTTCTGCACGATGCCGATCAGGCCGGTGAACAGCGCGGTCGTCGCACCGATGAACAGCACGAAGTCCAACGCCGTCTGCGACAGCTCGAACAGCGGCGACATGCGCGCCACCATGAAGATGCCGGCGGTCACCATCGTCGCCGCGTGGATCAGCGCGGAGATGGGCGTGGGGCCTTCCATCGAATCAGGCAACCAGACATGCAACGGCACCTGGGCCGACTTGCCCATCGCGCCGATGAACAGGCAGATGCAGGTCAGCGTGGCCATGGACCAGATCACCGGCTGATCGAGCAGCTGCGTGGTGTGGCCGAACAGCGTCACTGCACCCGACCAGACCGGTACCGCCTTGCCGCCGAGCAGCGTGGCGTTGGCGAACACGGTGGCGTAGTCCAGTGTGCCGAACATCAGCAGCACGCAGCCGATACCCAGCAGGAAGCCGAAGTCGCCGACGCGGTTGACCAGGAACGCCTTCATGTTGGCGAAGATCGCCGTCGGGCGCTTGAACCAGAAGCCGATCAGCAGGTACGACACCAGGCCCACCGCTTCCCAGCCGAAGAACAGCTGCAGGAAGTTGTTGCTCATCACCAGCATCAGCATGCTGAAGGTGAACAGCGAGATGTAGCTGAAGAAACGCTGGTAGCCGGGATCTTCCGCCATGTAGCCGATGGTGTAGATGTGCACCAGCAGCGACACGAAGGTCACCACGACCATCATCATCGCGGTCAGCTTGTCGATCATGAAACCGACGTGGCCGGTGATGTTGCCCACTTCGAAGAACGTGTACAGGTTCTGGTTGAACGGCGACGCGCCCTGCGCCACCAGCTGGTACAGCACCCAGCACGACAGCGCGCAGCTGGTCGCCACGCCCAGGATGGTGGCGGTGTGCGCGCCGGCACGACCGACGAAGCGGCCGAACAGCCCGGCGATGATGCTGCCCAGCAGCGGCGCCAGCACGATGGCCAGCAGCACGTTCTTGGAGAGGAGGACTTCCATACCGGTCATCGGTGCATCAGCCTTTGAGCGTGTCGACTTCGGCCACGTTGATCGTGCGCCGGGTGCGGAACAGGGTGACCAGGATCGCCAGGCCGATGGCGGCCTCGGCCGCGGCCACGGTCAGGATGAAGAACACGAAGATCTGGCCGGCCGCATCACCGAGCTCGCGCGAGAACGCGACGAAATTGATGTTCACCGACAGCAGCATCAGTTCGATCGACATCAGCAGCACGAGGACGTTCTTCCGGTTCAGGAAGATGCCGGCCAGGCTGATGCAGAACAGCACGGCGCCGAGCGCCAGCAGGTGGCCTACGGAAATCATGCCTTGCCCTCCCCTTCTGCCGGTGCGCTGGCCGGCGTTTCGCGCACCGGCTTCTCGGCCGGCATCGACACCATGCGGATGCGGTCGCTCGCCTTCACGCGCGACTGCTCGCCCGGGTCCTGCGTCTTGATGCCGGTGCGCTTGCGCAGCGTCAGCATCACGGCGGCGACCACCGCCACGGTCAGGATGACGGCGGCGAACTCGAACGGCAGCAGGAACTCGGTGAACAGCGTGCGCGCCAGCCAGGCCGTGTTGGACACATCCGCAGCGGCGGACGCGGCGTTGTCCTGGAATGGCGCCGCCATCTTCGCCTTGATGCCGATCAGCACCAGCATCTGCGCCAGCATGACCACTGCGACCAGCAGGCCGACCGGCAGGAACTTCACCCACCCCTCGCGAAGGGCGTCGACGTCGATGTCCAGCATCATCACGACGAACAGGAACAGCACCATCACCGCGCCCACGTAGACGAGGATCAGCGCGACGCCCAGGAACTCCGCACCCACCAGCAGCCAAGTGCAGGCCACCGAGAAGAACGTCAGGATGAGGCACAGCACGGCATGCACCGGGTTGCGCACGCTGATCACCGCGCCGGCGGCGACGACCGCGACGGTGGCGAAGGCGTAGAAGCTGATCAAAACCCAATCCATTCTTTGGACCTCAGCGGAAGGCGGCGTCGGCGGCGCGGCGTTCGGCGATTTCGGCTTCCAGCCGGTCTCCGATCGCCAGCAGCTGCGGCTTGGTCACGATGTTCTGCCCGCGCTTGTCGAAGTGGTACTCCAGCACGTGCGTTTCCACGATCGAATCCACCGGGCAGCTTTCCTCGCAGAAGCCGCAGTAGATGCACTTGAACAGGTCGATGTCGTAACGCGTGGTACGACGGGTGCCGTCCTCGCGCGGGGCCGAATCGATGGTGATGGCCAGCGCCGGGCAGACCGCTTCGCACAACTTGCAGGCAATGCAGCGCTCTTCCCCGTTCGGATAGCGACGCAGTGCGTGCAGGCCACGGAAACGCGGCGACTGCGGGAACTTCTCCATCGGGTACATCAGCGTGTACTTCGGCTTGAAGGTGTACTTCAGCGTCAGCCACAGGCCCTGCATCAGTTCCAGCAGCATCAGGCTCTTGAAGTAGTGCACAACCTTGTTCATTTACACACCCTTCTCGAACACGCCGAAGAACACCAGCAACGCTGTCACCGCGATCCACGCGATGGTCAGCGGAATGAACACCTTCCAGCCGAGGCGCATGATCTGGTCGTAGCGGTAGCGCGGGAAGCTGGCACGGAACCAGATGTAGGCGCTGGCGAAGAACAGCACCTTAAGCAGCAGCCACGGCCAGCCGCCGGTCCAGATCCAGTTGATCCACGGCGACACGTCGGCGGTGATCCAGCCCTGCAGCGGGCTCAGCCAGCCGCCGAGGAAGAACAGCGACACCAGGAAGCTGACCAGGATCATGTTGGCGTATTCGGCCAGGAAGAACAGCGCGAACGCCGCACCCGAGTACTCCACCATGTGGCCGGCGACGATTTCCGATTCGCCTTCCACCACGTCGAACGGCGAGCGGTTGGTCTCGGCGACGCCGGACACCCAGTAGACGATGAAGAGCGGGAACAGCGGCAGCCAGAACCACTCGAAGAACCCCGAGTTGCCGGCCTGCGCCATCACGATGTCGGTCAGGTTGAGGCTGCCGGCGGCGATCAGCACGCCCACCAGCGCGAAGCCCATCGCGATCTCGTAGCTGACGACCTGCGCGGCGGAACGCATCGCGCCGAGAAAGGCGTACTTCGAATTCGATGCCCAGCCCGCGATGATGATGCCGTACACACCCAGCGAGGTCATCGCCAACAGGTACAGCAGGCCGGCATTGGCGTTCGACAGCACCAGCTGGTAATCGAACGGCACCACCGCCCAGGCGGCGAATGCCGGCGCCAACGTAATCAGCGGCGCCAGGATGTACATCGTCTTCTGCGCGCTGCTGGGCTGGATGATTTCCTTGAACAGCAGCTTGAAGACGTCGGCGAAGGCCTGGAAGATGCCCATGCCCACGTACATCGGCCCATGGCGCACATGCATCCAGCCGATCAGCTTGCGCTCCCACACCACGTAGAACGCGACCGAGATGATCACCGGCATGGTGATCACCAGGATCTTCAGCACGATCCACAGCACCATGCCGATGTCGCCCAGCCCGAAGAACCACTCGCGCAGGGGGCCGACGGCGTTGATCAACAGCTCGTTCATGCGCTCACCACCGTGACACGTCCTGCGCCCAGCGGCGCAGTCGCGCCGTAGCCGCTCTCGATCCACGCGGCGCCCGCAGCGACGCGGGCATCCACCACTACCGGCAACGCGGCCGTGCCGATGCCGTTGCCGACCTTGGCCATCTGGCCTTCGGCGACGCCGGCGGCCTGCGCGTCGGCAGGATTCAGCACGATGCGGTCACCCACGTTCAGCGGGTGCGCCTGCAACGCTTCGGCGCGGCGGACGGTACCGTCGGTGCGATAGATCGCCGCGCTGACGGCCAGTTCCAGGCCCTGACCATTCAGTGCAGGTGCTGCGGACTTCGCGATCGCGACGGGCTTCGCGTTGCTGATGGCATCGCGCATCCCTGCAACATCGGTGAACTCGAAGCCGGCGAGCTGCAGTTCGCCGCCGAGTGCGCGCAGCACCCTCCAGCCTTCGCGTGCTTCGCCCGGCAACTTGCCGGCGGCCTGCGTGCGCTGGTCCACGCCGTCGAGATTGGTCAGCGTCGCCTCGATTTCAGGCAGCGCGCCGATCGGCAGGATCACGTCGGCCACGTCGCGCGTCGACTTGCAGGCGAAATGGCTGAACGCGACGACCTTGGCAGAAGCCAGCGCGCGGGACGCAGCAGGCGTATCGGCGAAATCGAGGCCCGGTTCGATGCCGTAGATGACATAGGCGCTGCGCGGGTCGGCGAACATGCCCGCCACGTCGCGACCGGTCGGCAGCACGCCGTGGCGTGCCAGGCCGACGGCATTGGCGCCCTGCGGGATGCGGCACAGCGAAGCGCCGGTCGCGGCGGCGAACTCGCCGGCGGCAGCGCGCAGCGCGGCGGCCTGCGGATGGTTCTCGACGACGCCACCGACGATCACGACCGCACGGTTGGCGCCCTTGGCGACATCGCGCAATGCGGCTCCGTTCAATGCTTCGCCCAACTTCGACGGTGCGACGATCTGCTTGCCCGCCAGACTGAACGCGAAGTCGAAGTCGACCGGATTGACCGCATGCACCTTGGCCCCATTGCGGACCGCCTTGCGGATGCGCTGGTGCAGCAACGGCAGTTCGTGGCGGATGTTGGTGCCGAACAGCACGATGACGTCGGCCTGCTCGATCTCCGCCAGCGGGAGCGAGAACGGCTGGGCAATCGCGCCGTCGGAGAAATCGCGGTTGTTGATGCGGTGGTCCAGATTGCCGGTGCCGAGGCCTTCGGCCAGCTTCGCCAGCAGACCGCCCTCCTCGTTCGACACCGCCGGATGCACCAGCACGCCAAGGCTGTCGCCGCCGTTCGTGCGCAGGATCTCGGCCGCGGCCGCGAGGCCTTCGGCCCACGACACTTCGCGCCACTCGCCATTGACCTTCTGCAGCGGCTTCACCGCGCGGTCGTCGGCGTACAGGCCCTGGTGCGAATAGCGGTCGCGGTCGGACAGCCAGCATTCGTTGACCGCCTCGTTCTCGCGCGGCACGGTGCGCAGCACCTGGCCACGACGCGAGTGGTAGAACACGTTGGAACCCATCGCATCGTGGAAACCGACGGATTCGCGCGCGATCAGTTCCCACGGACGGGCGCGGAACTGGAACACCTTGTTGGTCAGCGCGCCCACCGGGCACACGTCGATGACGTTGCCGGAGATCTCGGTGGTCAGCGGCTTGCCGTCGTAGGTACCGATCTGCAGGTTCTCGCCGCGATACATGCCACCCAGCTCATACGTGCCGGCGACGTCTGCGGTGAAGCGCACGCAGCGCGTGCACTGGATGCAGCGGGTCATCTCGGTGGCGACCAGCGGACCGATGTCCTCGTCCGGCACCACGCGCTTGCGTTCCTGGAAGCGGCTGACCGAACGGCCGTAGCCCAGCGACAGGTCCTGCAGCTCGCATTCGCCGCCCTGGTCGCAGATCGGGCAGTCCAGCGGATGGTTGATCAGCAGGAATTCCATCACGTTGCGCTGCGACTTCAGGGCCTTGTCGCTGCGCGTGGCGATCTTCATGCCGTCCATCACCGGCGTGGCGCAGGCCGGTGCCGGCTTCGGCATCTTCTCCACTTCCACCAGGCACATGCGGCAGTTGGCGGCGATCGGCAGCTTCTCGTGGTAGCAGAAGCGCGGGATCGGGATGCCCGCCTTGTCGGCGGCCTGGATGATCATCGAACCCTTGGGCGCGGCCATCTCGACACCGTCGATGAAAACGGTGACGTGGTCCGGCGGCAGGTTGGGATTCACGGGCTGCGCACTCACGCGGCCACCTCCAGGTTGGAACGGACCACCGTGCCGTCGCGCTCGTCGTCGACGAGGAACCGCTTGTTGACGATCGCGTATTCGAATTCGTGCCAGAAGTGGCGCAGCATGCCCTGCACCGGCCACGCGGCGGCTTCGCCGAACGCGCAGATGGTGTGGCCTTCGATCTGGCCCGCGGCCGCGC
>CAMPIO010000087.1 GCA_946886405.1 uncultured Pseudoxanthomonas sp. | reverse complement strand
TGATGTGCTCCACCATCACGATGCCGTTGTTCACCACCACGCCCATCAGCACCAGAATGCCGATGAAGGACATGATGCCGAACGTCGTCCCGGTCAGTGCGAACAGCCAGAACACGCCGAACACCGAGAACACCACGCCGCTCATGATCGCCGCCGGGAACAGCAGCGACTCGAAGACAGCCGCCATCACGATGTAGATCATGACCAGCGCGATCAGCAGGTTGAACATCATCTGCGCCATGGCCTCGTCGTCCTCCTGGAACGCGCTGCCATCGAACGAATAGCTGTAGCCGGCAGGGAACGCGACGCCTTTCAGTGTTTCCTCCATCGCCTTGCGCGCATCGGGCACGGTGACCTTCTCCGCCAGATTCGCCTGCACGGTCACCGTCGTCTGCCGGTTGGTGCGCTGGATCTGGGTGGCCGACGGCAGCACGGCCACGTTCACCAGACTGAGCAGCGGCACGGTGCGGCCATCAGGCGCGCGCACCATGAATCCAGCCAGGTCCTCGGTGCCATAGTCTTCCGCACCGGCAAAGCGCACCCACACCGGCACTTCCGCCTCGCCCCGGCGGAATTCACGCAACGGCGCACCGCGCAACGCCAGACTGACGAAGCGTGCCACTTCCTCGGCGCTGAACCCGAAGGCTGCCGCACGCTCGCGGTCCACGCGCACCGTCAGCTCGCTGTTCTGGTCGCCGACGTCCACGCGCACGTCGCGCAGTTCCTTGCGCTTGCCGAGGATGGGAATCAGGTCGTCCGCAATTTCGGACAACGTCTGGGTGGAGTCGCCGACCAGCTGGAACGACACGCTCTGCCCCGGCTGGCCGCCACCACCCTGGCCGCCGCCCTCGCCGTTGATGCCGATGTTGGCTCGCGCGGATTTCGGCAGTTCCTTGCGCAGCTGTTCGACCAGCGGCTTGGTCTCGCTGGACTTGTCCGTGTCGAACTTGACCTGCGTGCCGCCCCAGCCCTGTTCGCTGAAATACGAATACACCTGGGTGATGTGGTACTTCTCGCGGTTCGCCTGCAGGAACTGTTCGACCTTCAGGATCTCGTCGGACATCTGCTCCTTGGTGTAGGCGCCTTTCCATTGGTAGTACAGCTCGGCTTCGCCGCCGCTGTCGCCACCGAACATGTCGAACTTGGTGAACTTGATCGGCACGAAACTCACGACCACGATCAGCAGGATGCCCAGCACGCTCCAGCCGCGATGCTCCAGCGTCCAACGCAAGAGGCCGGCATAACGGTTCTGCAGGCGAGGAATGATGCCGGTTTCCGTACGCACCAGCGGCGGCGTCTTCAGCCGCGCCGAGATCATCGGGATCAGGCTCACCGCCACCAGCCACGATGCCAGCAGCGACACCGAGATGGTGATGGCGATCTGGCCCAGGTAGATGCTCAGGAAGTTGCGTTCGCCGAACAGGTTGGGCACGAACACGATGCAGTGGCACAGCGTGCCCGCCGACAGCGCAATGGCCACGTGGCGCGTGCCGACGATCGAGGCCCACACGGGATTCCCGGGGTACTTCTCGCGTTCCTGGTAGATGCTCTCCACGACCACGACCGCGTTGTCGACCAGCATGCCGATGGCCAGCAGCAGGCCCATCATCGACAGGATGTTCAGTGTCACGCCGGCGAAGTACATGAAACCCAGCGTCATCACGAAGCAGATCGGGATGGCCAGCGTCACCATCGCCACCGACGGCCAGTGCCGCAGGAAGAACCACAGCACCACGATCGACAGGACCAGGCCGATCAGACCGGCTTCGGCCAACTCGAGCAGCGATGACGTGACATTCTCGCCCTGGTTCTCGATGATCTTGACCTGCACGTCGCTGAGCGAGGGCTGCGACCGGATCGCTTCCACTTCCTTCAGCGCATTGCTGGACACCTCCACCAGGTTCGCGTTGCGTTCCTTGAAGATGTCCAGGCCGACCGCCGGCTGGCCATCGAGCCGGCGACCGTAATCCATGCGGGCCGGCTTCAGCCGGACGTCGGCAATGTCGCCCAGCCGCACGTTGCCGCTGCCGACCACGAGGTCGCGCAGCTGCTGCAGATCGGTCAGCTCGCCGACCGGCTGCACGCGCAGGCGCTGCGGCCCGTCGCTGATGACGCCGGCCGAGATCGAGAAGTTCACCGCCTGCAGCCGTTGCGTCAGGTCATTGAGGCCGAGGTTGTGCGCGGTCAGCCGGTCCTGGTTGATCGCGATCTCGACCTCGTTCGGCGGCGCACCCGAGACCTCGACGCGCGCCACGCCGGGAATGCGTTCGATCCTTCGCTTGAACTCGCGCTCGATCATGTCGTACGCGCCGGTCAGGTCGGTCTTGCTGGCCAGGCGCACCCGCAGCACGGGCTGGTCGGTGGTGGAGAACTTGAAGACGAAATAGCGTTGCAGGTCGTCGGGCAGGTCATCGCGGATCGCATCCAGCCGCTCGCGCGCCTCCGAGGCCGCGATCGCGACATCACGATCCCAGTTGGAGAACTGGATGAAGATCTGCGCGCCCTCGGCCTTGGCGTTGGACTCCATGCGCTTGATGCCCGCCATCGTCGACAGCGCTTCCTCGGCCGGACGCAACACCGTGCGCTCGACTTCCTCCGGCGTCGAGCCGGTGTACGGCAACGACACGAAGATGAAGGGCGGAGACACCTCGGGGAAGGCTTCGAGCGGCAACCGGATCGCTGCGATCAGGCCGATCACGAACAGCGAGATGAAGAACATCACCGCCGTGACCGGCCGCTTGATGCTGAACTCCGCGACGCTCATGCGGGTTCGCCCTCCCCGTGCGCCGGCATCGCCGCCTTGCGGGCGCGGCGACCGCGTTCCAGGTAGTAATCGTCGGCACGGCGGTCCAGCAGGTCGTAGACCACCGGGATCACCAGCAGCGTCAACAACGTCGAGACCAGCAGGCCGCCGATCACGGTGATCGCCATCGGCGAGCGCACTTCCGCGCCCGGGCTGCCGAACAGCGGCGCGGTGGCCAGCGGCAGGAAGCCGAACAGCGTGCACAGCGTGGTCATGATGATCGGGCGCAGGCGCGAACGTGCGCCTTCGACCAGCGCTTCACGCTTGGCGACGCCGGCCTCGCGCAGCTGGTTGACCTTGTCGATCAGGATGATCGCGTTCTTCGTCACCAGGCCGACCAGCAATATCAGGCCGATGAACACCACCACCGACACCGGCGAATTGGTCAGGAACAACGCCGCAACCGCGCCCACCATCGCCAACGGAATGGTGAACAGGATGACGAAGGGATGCAGCAGCGATTCGAACTGCGACGCCATCACCAGGTACACCAGGAACACCGCCAGACCGAAGGCGAACAGCAGTGAATTGACCGATTCCGCCAGTTCTTCGCCCTGGCCACCGATGTGCATGCCGACACCGGCACCGAGCGGGTTCTCGGCCACCATCTTCTGCACTTCCTGCACGGCGCTGCCCAGATCGATGTCGCGCAGGTTGGCCGATACGATCGCCACACGCACCTGGTCGGCGCGGTGGATCTCGCTGGGACCGGTGGTGGCGACCACGTCGGCCACCGCCGAAAGCGTCACCGGACGCGCACTGCCCGGGTTGACGATCAGACGGCGGATGCTCTCCACCGAAGCACGGTCGCCCTCCTGCGCACGCACCAGCACGTCGATCTTGCGATCGCGGAAGCTGTAGCGTGTGGCGACTTCACCGCGCACCTTCTTCACCACCACGTCGGCGATCTGGCGCGTGGTCAGGCCCAGTGCACCTGCCCGCTCCTGATCGAAGCGGATCTGGATTTCAGGGAAGCCCTGTTCGACCGTCGATTTGACATCCGCGTAGTGCGGATTGGTGCGCAGCAACGCCGCCAGCTTCTGGCCCGCCTGTTCGATGCTGGCCAGGTCCTGGCCGCGCAGTTCGACTTCCAGCGGGGTGGAGAAGCTGAAGAGTTCCGGCCGGCTGAAATCGACCTGCGCACCCGGGTGGTCCTTCATGGTCGTACGCAACGCCTCGGTTTCGCGCGCTTCGATCGTTTCATTGCCACCATTGGCCATCACCACGGTCAGCTTGCCGATGTTCTCGCCGCTCTCCGTCGGGTTGGCATCGAGCCGCGTGCCGCTGCCACTGACGCCATACAGCGCGTGGATGCCGTCGGCCTTGGCGTGCTTGTTCTGCAACTCGCGCACCAACGCGTCGGTCTTCGCGAGCGGCGTGCCGGGCGGCAGTTTCACCGTCATTTCGAAACGGTCCTGCGCCAGCTGCGGGATCAGATCCGCACCCAGCATGGGCACCGCCGCAAGCGCGACCAGGAACGTGGCGGCGGCGAAGCCCAGCACCAGCCACGGACGATGCAGCGACGCCGGCAGCAAACGCATGTACCCGGCTTCGGCGCGATGGTATGGCGCCATCGTCAGATCGCTGGCCTTGCGCATGACCGGGCCGACGACGGCGACGACGCCGCGCCATGCACGCACCACCAGCCAGGCGAGCCCGAAGAAGGCGTAACGGAATGCCGCCCCGATGCCACGACCGCTGGCCGCGACCGGCTTCTGCCAGCGCGCAGCGGGCTTCCACTGCGGATGCGGCGTTTCTTCCGGGAACGCCATCGGCGGCCGGCCCTTCAACGAGCTCAGCATCGGGATCAGCGTCATCGACACGATCAGCGAGATACCGATCGCGATCGCCACGGTCAGCGCCTGGTCGCGGAACAGCTGGCCGGCGATGCCCTGCACGAACACCAGCGGCAGGAACACCGCGATGGTGGTCAGCGTGGAGGCCACGACGGCCATGCTGACTTCACGGGTGCCGACCATCGCCGCTTCGAGGATCCCCAGGCCGCGTTCGCGCGCCTTGGCGATGCTCTCCAGCACCACGATGGAGTCGTCCACCACCAGGCCGGTGGCCAGCGCCAGGCCGCCCAGCGACATCACGTTGAGGCTCAGGCCCAGCTCGCCCATGAAGAAGAACGTGGTGACGATGGAAACCGGCAGCGACAGACTGATGACGAACGTGCTCCAGCCATCGCGCAGGAACAGGAAGATGATCAGGATCGCGAGCAGGCCGCCGATCACGGCATCCTTCTTGACGTCCGCGATAGCGTGTTCGATGAAGAGCGACTGGTCGTCGATGATGGTCAGTTCGACGTCCGGCGGCACCTGCTGCTTCAGCTGCTCCAGCTTGGCTTTCAGCGCGTCCGCCGTGGACACGGTATTGGCATCGCCTTCCTTGTAGATGGCCAGCTCGACCGCTTCCTTTCCGGCCAGGCGGATGATCGCCTCGCGCTCCTTGAAGCCCTGGCGCACGTCAGCCACGTCTTTCAGGCGTACCGGCACGCCACCAGCGATCACGCTGCTGCTGCCGCCCGACGCGCTCTGCACCGACGCCGCAGCCGCCATGGCTTCCGCCGACCCGGTGGAGGCCGCGATGGCCGCCATCTGCGCCGCCGCGGACGCCGCCGCGTTGTCGCCGCCGCTCTGCGTGGTCACCAGCATTTCGCGGATTTCATTGACGGTCGCGAACTGGTTGACGGTGCGCACCAGATAGCGCTGCGATCCTTCTTCCAGGCGGCCGCCGGAGATGTTGATGTTTTCCTGCTGCAAGCGCTGGATGACGGTATCGATCGGCAGGCTGAGCTGGGCGAGCTTCTGCTGGTCGATATCGACCTGGATCTCGTCTTCCAGACCACCGCCCACCTTCACCGCCGCCACGCCGGTGACCGGTTCTAGCTTCTTCTTCAGGTCGTCATCGGCGTAACGGCGCAGTTCCGTCAACAGGCGGATCGCGTCGGTATCGTTTTTCGGTTCCTGCTTGTTCGACAGCACCAGGCGCAGGATCGGCTCGGTCGACGGATTGAAACGCAGCAGCACCGGTGCCTTCGCTTCCAGCGGTAGCGAGAGCACTTCCATCTTGTCGCGGACTTCCAGGCTGGCCTGGTCCATGTCCGTGCCCCAGGCGAACTCGAGCACCACGTCGCTCTGCCCGGTGCGCGAAACCGACTTCAGCTTGCGCAGGTTCTTCACCACGCCGACGGCCTCTTCCACCGGCTCGCTGATGAGGGTTTCGATTTCCGATGGCGCCGCACCGGTGTACTCGGTTCGTACGGTAAGCGTCGGATAGCTGAGGTCGGGCAGCAGATTGACCTTCAACGAGCCCAGCGCGATCACGCCGAACAGGAACATCGTGATCCAGAACATCGCGACGGTGACGCGGCGGCGCGTGGAGAACTCGACCAGTCCCCCTCCCATCGTTCCGTCGCCACCCGCGGCGTGGGGGTCGTGATCCCCCGGAGCGTGGCCAGGCGTGCTCATTGCTTGGTTCCGGCGGTCTTGGCGGCTTCCGGCTTCGCGGCGACCTTGGCCGGCTCGGCACCGATCACCTGCACCGCACTGCCCTCACGCAGCGCGACCTTGCCGGCGGTAACGACCTGCTCACCGGCCTTCAAGCCTTCACGCACTTCAATCCACTCACCATCGACATAACCCACCTTCACCGGCACGCGCGCGGCCTTGCCGTCGCGCACGGCGAACACCGCCGGATCGCCGTCATCGAGCAACGCCACGCGCGGCACCACCAGCGCGTTGGCGCGCTGGTCGTAGTCGATGCGGATGCGGCCGAACATGCCCGGCTGCAGCACGCCGTCGCTGGCGAACGAACCCACCACGCGGAACGTACCGCTACCCGAATCCACCACCGGCGCGATACGGTCGACCGTGCCCTGGAACACCTTGCCGGGCAGCGCGTCCACCGCCAGCGCGATCGGCAGGCCGGCTTTCAACGTGGAGAGTTCACGCTCGGGCACGTTCAACGTGGCTTCCAGCCGGGACTGGTCCACGATGCGGATGATCGGCGTGTTGATCTGCACGAAGTTGCCGGTCTTGATGGACCGCGAAGCGACCACGCCGGAAATCGGTGCGGTGACGGTGGTGTACGAAAGCTCCAGCGCGGCGGCGCGATAGAAAGCGCGCGCGTTCTCCAGGTCGTACTTGATCTGGTCGACGTCGTTGGCGCTGATCATCTGCTGCTCGACCAGTTGCTGCGCGCGGCGGTAGTTGTTCTCCAGCTTGCGCATCTGCGCTTCGGCCTGGGCCACCTGCAGGCGCAGGCGGTCGGGGTCCAGCCGTACCAGTGCCTGGCCGGCGCGGACCACCTGCCCTTCCTCGACCAGCACTGCGAGCGCGACACCGGAGGTCTTCGCGACGACCTGCGATTCGCCCAGTGCTTCCAGGGCGGCCGTGCCGCTGTAGCTGGCCGCTACCGGGCGGTGCGTGACCTTGGCGACCTCGACGGGGACCGCATCGGGCTCCTTGGGCGCTTCGCCGTTCTTGGCCTGGGCCTCGGGCGTCGGGCCACCTCCCTTGCAGGCGGACAGGACCAGCAGGCTGCACAGGACAGGAACCAGTGCCAGGCGCAGGAAGGAACGGCCGGAGTGGGGGTGGGGTCGGGACATGGAGGCGGTACCGTGGTGGTGTTGTGGTGGTGTTGTATGAAGGTATATCACCCCTGAACGACTTCCATGCGCCGAAGGTCATGGTGACTTGCGTCGGCTTACGTGCTCGGGGCTCCGTCGTTTCGATGCCGGGGAACGACGGGGAGTTGCTTCGCTGGTTGCGCGGGATGCCGGACACCACGTGCGTCATTCTCCGGCAGCAGCGCCAACCTTGCGCTTGCGATCGCGACCGCCCAGCGTCTGGAACGCCTCGCGCGGACACACGGCGGCGCGCCGTGTCTGTGCGTGACATTCGGTCGCAGGCTATACTTGCGTTCAGCCAAGCGCTGCGGTGGTACGTGGCGCGCGCAACCTGAGAGTTTCACGAGAATGATGCGACTGCTGCCGCTCGCTGCTTGCCTTGCCTTGGCCGCCCTTCCGCTGGCCGCCCTGACCGCCCAACAGGACACCCCGGTCGCGCCGACGGCTCCCGAAGCCTCCGCCCCGGCCACCGCGCCCGCCGCGACGCCGAAGCCGCTGGTCGGCAATGCCGACACCGGCCGTACCCTGAGCTACACCTGTCAGGGCTGCCACGGCATCGTGGGCTACAAGAATGCCTACCCGAGCTTCAAGGTGCCGAAGATCGGTGGCCAGTCGGCCGACTACCTGGCCAACGCACTGACCGAGTACCGCACCGGCAACCGCAAGCACCCCACGATGCAGGCCCAGGCGCAGAGTTTCTCCGACCAGGACATCGCTGACATCGCCGCTTTCCTTTCCACCGTCAAGTAATCCCACCATGCCCAACGCCAAGCACGCCCAGCGTCTAGCCATCGTCCTGTTTGCGGCCCTCACCCTGGTGGCTTGCTCGAAGGAAAACACCGAGGCTTCGGCCGAGAACCCGGGTCACGCCAGTGGCGAACACGGTTCCAGTTCGTCGGCCGGCCTGCCCAAGGGCCATGTCGCCAAGGGTGAGGAACTGGCCAAGGCCAAGGGCCAGGCGACCGGCCAGAGCTGCATCGACTGCCACGGTGCCGACGGCAACGCGCCAATCGACGACACCTACCCCAAGCTGGGCGGCCAGTACGGCGACTATCTGGCGCACGCGCTGCAGGCGTACCGCAGCGGCGACCGCCAGCACGCCCTGATGTCGCCCCAGGCGGCCAACCTGAGCGACCAGGACATCTCCGACCTCGCGGCCTACTTCGGTTCGCGTCCCTCGCAGCTGCGCGATCTGCACAACGTGCACAGGTAAGTCGTTTCCTTCCCCTCGCCGGGAATGAAAAAACGGAGCCGCAAGGCTCCGTTTCTGTTTGCGGGAACGTCAAGCTGTTGTGGGAGCGACGTCAGTCGCGATGAGCCACCATCTCATCCTCTTTCGCGACTGACGTCGCTCCCACGCCACACCCTTCATCATCCGCAGCTCAGCTGTCGGTCGGGATCGGCGTGCGCTTGACCGGGATCTCCGGCGGCGGTCGCGCCTTCGGTGGCTCGGGAAACAAGCTGCCCAGCCCGCAACCGCCGCCCAGTTGCAGCACGGAGATCGAGCACTTGAGCTTCATGTTCGTGCCCGGGATGGGAATGTCGACCTCGCGGACATTCCGTCGCACCCATTCGGCGAGCAGCGACTCGCTGGGCGCCCAGTACTTGTCGAAGCTGGTCGGCTCGTAATCGTAGGGCGGCCGTTGCAGCCATGTGCCCGCCTCTGCCAGCCGCTCGCGCGTCCACTGATCGTTGCCGCCACCGGGCGCCCCACGTTCGGCAGCGCCATCGCCGGCATTGCCGGGCACCCGCAGGCTGCCATCGGCGTTGTAGAGACCAGCCTTGTCGCGGCCATCGGTGGCGCTGTCGCCGGCGACGTTCCTGCGCGAATTGCCCCAGTCGTCGGTGCGCGGCGTGTCCCAGCCTCCTGCCTTCGCGGCAGGCACCGCACCTTGCGTGCTGGAACTCGGTGCGGTCGGACTGCGGGAAGACGATGTCGCCGCCGTCGCCGACGGGCGCGCTGTCGCTGAAGCATTCGCCGTGGAAGGCGCCGGTGGTGCCGGTGCAGGCGTCGGTCGCGGCGAAGGCTCACGGATGTCTACCTGTCGCACGCTTCGCTCCTGCGTGGCGATGGCACGCGGTGCGACCTCGCGTGTCGGTATCGGCACGGTGCGCAGCGTGGGCGCCGGCGCCGCTACTTCACGTTCCCGGACTTTCGACTCGCGTGCCGCGATCACGGGCACGTCGACGGGCCGCATGGGTACGTCACGGCGCACGACCGGCGCAGGGACGGGCGCAGCGATGTCACGCGTGGGGACGCCGACCTCGCGCAACGCGGGCTGCCGGATCTCCGGCTGACGCGGCGTGGGGGGCGGCAACACGAACGCGCGGGTGGGTTCGGCCACCTCGGTTACCTGCAGCGGTTGTTCGGCGATCTCCGGCACCGCCACGTCGCGAAGCGGCACCGGTGGCAGTTCCACCGACGCCTCGGGTGCAGCGGTACCGGAGGGCTGCGCCGCCTCGGCCACGGCTGGCGATGGCGGATCGGATGACGTGACGGCGGATGCGGCCTGCTCGTTGGCGACCTCGCCCGCTGGCGCCCCGCCACCGAGGTCGTCGGGGCTGCCATCGCCGATCATCTCCAGGCGTACGCGAGCGCTATCGCCGGCATCGGGCGTCGGCGGTGGAATCTGCACCAGCGCGACCCAGAGCAGGAACAGGAAGAACAACAGGTGCAGGGTGCTGCTGGTGAAGCCCGCAACCCAGCGCATCCAGCGCTCCTCGCGCGGCGGCGGACCCCAGCCCTGGTAGAACAGCGAGCGCAGTGCCCGCAGCTTGCCCGGCACGAACGGCGTGGCGGTACGGGTGTGCGCAGCACGCAGGGCCAACGTCCTGACAATCGCCTCGGATTTCTCCCGCGTGATGCGGCCGAGTCGCTCAGGCAACGCACGCAGCCACAAGCCCCAGCCAAAAGGGAGGCCGGTCTGGCGTTCGACGATCGTGGCTGCCTTGCGAGGCAGCAGGTGCGCGATGACGTCGGTGGCGTTCGTCACCGGCGCAGGGCTCCGTCAGGCCGCGTTGCCGCGCGGGATGTATGGCGCGTCGCCGGTGCCGTGGTCGGTGGCATCGCGCACCGCCGTGACGCCGGGCACGCGCGCCATCAGTGTCTTCTCGATCCCCTGCTTGAGGGTGACGTCGGCCATGCCACATCCGTGGCAACCGCCGCCGAACCGAAGCCACACCACGCCGTCGCCGCTGACTTCCTCGACCGCCACGCGGCCCTTGTGCGATGCCAGTTGCGGATTGATCTCGTTGTCGACGACCCAGCGTACGCGTTCGACCAGGGACGCCGCATCATCCGGCGCCTCACCCTTGATCCGCGGCGCCTTGATGGTCAGCTGCGTGCTGGCACCTTTCAGGACGTAGTCGATGTCGGCACCGTCGAGCCAATGGACGCTGCCCGCGTCGACGTACAACGTGAACCCGTCGCAGTCCACCGCCCATTCGTCGCCAGCCAGGTCACGGGGTTCAGCGAACTCCAGCCGCGCATCCGCCTGTGCCGTGCCTGGATGGACCGCGCTGAGGCGAACACCCAGTCCTGGCAGAGCTTCGCGTTCGATCAGCTTGCGGAAATGCGCCTGCGCGCTGTCGGAAATCTGGATCATGCGGCTATTCTAGCCCCCTGCCCGACGGGCATTCACATTCCGCGACCTGTCGTCGTGTTCCATTCAGACTGGTCACCCAGCAGGAGATGCGCCATGTCCGACCTCGTCCCCCTTGCCCGTGCGCACTGCGTTCCGCTGCGCGGCAGCGAGCATCGTCTGCCCCCTGCCCGCATCGCCGAGCTGCTGCCGCAGATCCCCGGCTGGGAGCTTGCGGAAGAAGGCCACGCGCTCCTGCGCACGTTCCCGTTCGACAACTATTACGAGACGATGGCGTTCGTGAATGCGCTCGCGTTCATCGCGCATGCCGAAGACCATCATCCCGACCTGGGCGTGCACTACAACCGCGCCGTCGTGCGCTACTCCACGCACGACGTGGGCGGTCTGAGCGAGAACGATTTCATCTGCGCGGCCAAGGCCAGCGCCCTTCTGGGAGAATCATGATGGAACTTCGCTTCGCCCCCTCCTCCGTGCTGCTGCTTGCCGGCGTGCTTGCATTGTCGGCCTGCGCCAAGAAGCAGGACGCATCCAGCGCTCCGCTGATTGCGCCCACCGAATTGGCTGCCATCGATACGCCCCCGCCCGCCTATCCGGCGGATGCCGAATGCAACAGTGATGGCGGCACCACGGTGCTGCGCGTGACGGTCGAGCAGGATGGCGTGCCTGCGCGCGTCGCCCAGGTGCAGGGCAGCGGCAACGCTTCGCTCGACAAGGCGGCGCTGGAAGCCGTGCAGACCTGGAAGTTCCGCGCCGCCACGCGCAACGGCAAACCAGTGAGTCACACGATCAACGTACCAGTGACCTTCCCGCCCGTGCTGGAAAAACCGACGCGCTGCTTTGGGCAAGGCGCCGGCTGAGCGACACCGGGATGAACGCGATGGAAGCGATCAATCTCTGGGCCGTACTTGCCGCTGCCGTTTCCAGCTTCCTGCTGGGTGGCGTCTGGTACGGACCGCTGTTCGGCAAGGCATGGAACCAAGCCGCAGGCATGGACCCGCAGAAGCAAGGACATCCGGCGGCAATCTTCGGCGGCGCGTTCGTGTTCTCGCTGCTCGCCGCAACCGTGTTCGCGTGGCTGTTGGGACCGCAGCCGCCGCTGGCCACCGCGATCAGTCGCGGCGCGCTGGTCGGCGTTGGTTTTGTCGCGGCGAGCTTCGGCATCAACTACCTGTTCGCCCAGCGCGGCGCGAAGCTCTGGCTGATCGATGCGGGCTACCACACGCTGCAGTTCACCCTGTTCGGACTGATCCTCGGCGCGTGGCACTGAACCGCACGGGTCAGCCCAGCTGATCGAGCGCGGCGGCCAGGTCGTCGGCCAGCGGCGCGCTGAGCACGTACGGCGTCTTTCCGCCATCCAGCGCGAACCGCAGCGAGGCGGCATGCAGGAACAGGCGCTTCAGGCCCACCTGCTCCCGAAGGCGCTTGTTGACCGCCGGATCCCCGTACTTGTCGTCGCCGGCCACCGGGTGGCTGATGTGCTGCGCGTGCACGCGGATCTGGTGGGTGCGACCGGTCTCGATGCGGACCTCGCAATACGAATGCCCCCCGCGTCGCTCCAGCACGCGGAAATGGCTCAGCGACGGCTTGCCATCGCGATGCACCTGCACGTGGCGCTCGCCACCCTGGCGCAGGCCGATGTGCAGCGGCGCGTCCACGCTCATCACGCCATCCGGCATGCGTCCCACCAGCAGGGTCAGGTAGCGCTTCTCGATGCCGCGGGTGCCCTCCTCGCTGTCCTCGCGCAGCAGCGCCTGCAGTTCGGACAGCGCCGAGCGCTTCTTGGCCATGACCAGCAGGCCGGAGGTGTCGCGATCCAGCCGGTGCACCAGCTCCAGCGTCTGGTTCGGGCGCAACGCGCGCATCGTCTCGATGGCGCCATGGCTGATGCCGCTGCCGCCATGGCTGGCCACCCCGGTCGGCTTGTTGATGACCAGCAGCCGCTCGTCCTCGAACACGATGGCCGCCTCCATCCGCATCAGGAAGCCTGACGGCGGCGCCGTCTTCTCTCCCGCCTCGGTGAGACTGACGGGCGGGATCCGGACCTCGTCGCCCCCTTCCAGCTTCCGCTCTGCCTTGGCCCGTCCCCCGTTCACCCGCACCTGGCCACTGCGTACCAGCTTGTAGACCAGGCTGCGCGGGGCACCTTTCAACTGGCCCAGCAGGAAGTTGTCCAGCCGCTGCCCGCTGCGGTCTTCCGGCACCGTGACCGTACGCACGGCACTCTTGGCGCCTGCGACCGGCTTCTCGGAAGGGGGGCTGGGGTTGGAGCCATTCATTCTGTTACACTCGGAGGGCGAGATAAGGGTTTGATTTCGCAGGGAGTTGCTGTTGGGCCAGAAGCCCGTCTCCCCGCGATTCCGGCAAGTGCGCGGCCACCGCCCCAGGGGCGGCCATGTTAGCGGCTGATCGGCAGACCCGGATACCGCCGGGTGCGTGACGGCACCTGATGCTGAACATGTCCCGCGCGGCGCCCCCTCTTGAGGGAAGCTGCCGCCGGCCCCGCAACACCTATTAGAAAGAAAAGCGCTCCCGCGGCCTGCCGTGGTGTCGTAGCGCTGGAAACCCGATCCGCCCCGCTGCGCCTGCGCGAGGGGCGGTGCAACGTTCCAGAGGCGAAACCCCATGGCGTTCCGCGCGGTAGCAGCGCGCGAGGAACGCACAATGAAACGCATGTTGATCAACGCCACGCAGGCAGAAGAGCTGCGCGTGGCCATCGTCGACGGTCAGACCCTGTACGACATCGATATCGAACAGCCGTCGAAGGAACAGAAGAAGTCCAACATCTACAAGGGCCGCATCACCCGGCTCGAGCCCTCCCTGGAAGCCGCCTTCGTCGATTACGGCGCAGACCGCCATGGCTTCCTGCCGCTGAAGGAAATCTCCCGCGATTACTTCCAGGCCGGCGTCGACCACAACAAGGCCGGCATCCGCGAACTGCTGAAGGAAGGCCAGGAAGTCGTCGTCCAGGTGGACAAGGACGAGCGCGGCAACAAGGGCGCCGCCCTGACCACGTTCATCTCGCTGGCCGGCCGCTACATGGTGCTGATGCCCAACTCGCCCACCGCCGGTGGCGTGTCGCGCCGCATCGAGGGCGACGACCGCGCCGAGCTGAAGAAGGCGATGGACGCCCTGGCCATTCCCGACGACATGGGCGTGATCATCCGCACCGCCGGCGTCGGCCGTGATGCCGAAGAGCTGCAGTGGGACCTGGATTACCTGCTGAGCGTCTGGAAGGCCATCGCCGAAGCGGCGCTGACCAAGCCGGCCCCGTTCCTGATCTACCAGGAAAGCCGCCTGATCGTGCGCGCCCTGCGCGACTACCTGCGCAGCGACGTGGGCGAGATCCTGGTCGACACCGACGAACTGTATGAAACCGCCCGCGAGTTCATGCAGCAGGTCATGCCGCACAACCTGCGCAAGTTGAAGGCGTACAAGGACGACATCCCGCTGTTCAACCGCTTCCAGATCGAATCGCAGATCGAAGGCGCGTACGAACGCAACGTCCGCCTGCCCTCCGGCGGCTCCATCGTGGTCGACCAGACCGAGGCGCTGACCGCGATCGACGTCAACTCGGCGCGCGCTACCAAGGGCGGCGACATCGAGGAAACCGCGTTCCACACCAACATGGAAGCGGCTGAAGAAGTGGCCCGCCAGCTGCGCCTGCGCGACCTCGGCGGCCTGGTGGTGATCGACTTCATCGACATGTCCAGCAACAAGCACCAGCGCGATGTCGAGAACAAGCTGCAGAACGCGCTGAAGTACGACCGCGCGCGCGTGCAGATCGGCCGCATCTCGCGCTTCGGCCTGCTGGAAATGAGCCGCCAGCGCCTGCGTCCGTCGCTGGGCGAATCCAGCCAGATCGTCTGCC
>CAMPIO010000086.1 GCA_946886405.1 uncultured Pseudoxanthomonas sp. | reverse complement strand
GTCTGGCCTACACCGTGCCGTACCTGCCGCTGCTGCTGCCGTTCGGCCTGCTGATGGTGGTGGGCGGCATCAACGTCAGCGAAAGCGCGCGTGCCGCCGGCGACGACTACCGTACGCGCGACGTGCTGCTGGCCGAAGCGGTGTCCACGCTGGTCGCGGGTTTCTGCGGTGGCGTGGCGCAGACCACGCCGTACATCGGCCAGCCCGCGTACAAGCATATGGGCGCGCGCAAGGGCTACACGCTGCTGACCGGCCTCTTCATCGGCTTGGGCGGCGTGCTCGGCTACGTGTCCGGGTTGGTGCAGTGGCTGCCTGTCGCGGTGCTGGCGCCGATCATCGTCTACGTGGGCCTAGACATCACCGTGCAGGCGTTCACCGAAACGCCGCGCAAGCACGCCATCGCGGTGGCGCTGGGCTTCCTGCCGTCGGTGGCCTATCTGCTGACGATCAAGTTCGGCAATCCGGCGTGGATCGCACCGGACCGTTTCGTGGGTCTGTACGAAGGCGTCGACGGGCACGGCCTGCCGGACCTGGCCACCATCGTCACGCTGGGCAACGGCTTCATCATCACCGCGATGATCTGGACCACCGCGCTGGTGGCGATGATCGACGGACGCAGCGGCCGTGCCGTCGTCGCGCTGCTGGTCGGCGCGGTGCTGACCCTGTTCGGCATCATCCACTCGGTGGATCCGCGCGGCGGCATCTACCTGCCGTGGGACGTGGAAGGACTGCGCGCGACCATCCTGTGGCAGTTTGCCGGGGCGTATGCCGCCTTGGCGGTGCTGCTGGGCCTGCTGTCCCTGCAGAAGAAAGCGTAGGGCGGGCCCCGGCCCGCCGTTCGATACGCGCAACGATGGTGGGCCAGGGCCCACCCTGCGTTGAATCCGGGTCTCAGCCGGTCTTGAAACACCGGCGCTTAACCTCATCTCGGTAGCATCGGCTGGCATTCGCCGGCCCCTACTTTTCCTGAGGTTCTCCCGATGCGGATGGACAAACTGACCTCGCGTTTCCAGCAGGCGCTGGCCGACGCGCAGTCGCTGGCCGTGGGCCGCGACCACACCATGATCGAACCGGTCCACGTGCTGACCGCACTGCTCGAACAGCAGGGCGGCAGCACGCGCCCGTTGCTGTCGCAGGCCGGCGTCAACGTGCCCGTGCTGCGCGAGCGGCTGGGCGAAGCGCTGGACAAGCTGCCGAAGGTGACCGGCCAGGCCGGCAACCTGTCCATCGGCAACGATCTCTCGCGCCTGCTCAACGTCACCGACAAGCTGGCGCAGGACAGCGGCGATACCTACATCGCCAGCGAATGGTTCCTGCTGGCCGCGCTGGACGACAGCGGCGCCGCCGGGCAGGAGCTGAAGGCCAGCGGCGCCGACAAGCAGAAGTTGCGGGCCGCCATCGACCGCCTGCGCGGGGGTGAGAAAGTGCAATCCGAGAATGCCGAAGACCAGCGCCAGGCGCTGGAGAAGTACACCATCGACCTCACCGAGCGCGCGGAGATCGGCAAGCTGGACCCGGTGATCGGCCGCGACGAGGAAATCCGCCGCACCATCCAGGTCCTGCAGCGCCGCACGAAGAACAATCCCGTGCTGATCGGCGAGCCCGGCGTGGGCAAGACCGCCATCGTCGAAGGCCTGGCGCAACGCATCGTCAACGGCGAGGTGCCTGAAGGCCTGAAGGGCAAGCGCGTGCTGAGCCTGGACATGGGCGCGCTGATCGCCGGCGCGAAGTTCCGCGGCGAATTCGAGGAGCGCCTGAAGGCCGTGCTCAACGACCTGGCCAAGAACGAAGGCCAGATCATCCTCTTCATCGACGAGCTGCACACCATGGTAGGCGCCGGCAAGGCCGAAGGCTCGATGGACGCCGGCAACATGCTGAAGCCGGCACTGGCGCGTGGCGAACTGCACTGCATCGGCGCGACCACGCTGGACGAATACCGCAAGTACGTCGAGAAGGACGCCGCGCTGGAGCGCCGCTTCCAGAAAGTGTTCGTGGGCGAACCCAGCGTCGAGGACACCATCGCCATCCTGCGCGGGCTGAAGGAGAAATACGCCGTGCACCATGGCGTGGAGATCACCGACCCCGCCATTGTCGCGGCGGCCACGCTGTCGCACCGCTACATCGCCGACCGCCAGCTGCCGGACAAGGCCATCGACCTGATGGACGAAGCGGCATCGCGCATCCGCATGGAAATCGACTCCAAGCCGGAGGAGATGGACCGCATGGAGCGCCGGCTGATTCAGCTCAAGATCCAGCGCGAGGCACTGAAGAAGGAGAAGGACGCGCAGTCGAAACAGCGCCTGGCCGATCTGGAGACCGAGATCGAATCGCTGCAGCGCGAGTTCAACGACCTGGAAGAAATCTGGAAGGCCGAGAAGGCCACGTTGACCGGCGCGACGAAGATCAAGGAGCAGATCGAACGTGTGAAGCTGGAACTGGAAGCCGCGCAGCGCAAGCAGGACTACGCGCGCATGAGCGAGCTGCAGTACGGCCAGCTGCCGGAACTGGAGAAGCAGCTGTCCGCCGCGCAGGAGGCCGAGCAGAAGGGCTTCCGCCTGCTGCAGGACAAGGTCACCGACGAGGAGATCGCCGAGGTCGTCAGCCGTTGGACCGGCATCCCGGTCAGCAAGATGCTGGAAGGCGAGCGCGAGAAGCTCCTGCAGATGGAGCAGTCGCTGCGTGGCCGCGTGATCGGCCAGGAAGAGGCGATCAAGGTCGTGTCCGATGCGGTGCGCCGTTCACGTGCCGGCATTTCCGATCCGGACCGTCCGAGTGGCTCGTTCCTGTTCCTCGGCCCGACCGGTGTCGGCAAGACCGAGTTGTGCAAGGCGCTGGCCGAATTCCTGTTCGACAGCAGCGACGCGATGATCCGCATCGACATGAGCGAGTTCATGGAGAAGCACGCGGTCAGCCGCCTGGTCGGTGCACCCCCGGGCTACGTGGGTTACGAGGAAGGCGGTTACCTGACCGAAGCCGTGCGTCGCCGCCCGTACAGCGTGATCCTGCTCGATGAGGTCGAGAAGGCGCATCCGGATGTGTTCAACATCCTGCTGCAGGTGCTGGACGACGGTCGCCTGACCGACGGCCAGGGCCGCACGGTGGACTTCCGCAACACGGTCATCGTGATGACCTCCAACCTGGGCTCCAGCCTGATCCAGGACATGAGCGATGGCGGCGGCGCGGGCGATACCGCGGAAAGCTACACGCAGATGAAGGCCGCGGTGATGGGCGTGGTGCAGGCGCACTTCCGGCCCGAGTTCATCAACCGGCTGGACGACATCGTCGTGTTCCATCCGCTGGACAAGGCGCAGATCCGCGAGATCGCCCGCATCCAGACGCGCTACCTGGCCAAGCGCCTGGCCGAACGCCAGATCGTGCTGGAACTGGACGACTCGGCGCTGATGCTGCTCGGCAACGTGGGCTTCGACCCCGTGTATGGCGCGCGTCCGCTGAAGCGTGCGATCCAGGCGCAGCTGGAGAATCCGCTGGCGCACAGGATCCTGTCGGGCGAGTTCGGTGCCGGGGATACGGTGCGGGTGCGCGCCGAAGGCGGACAGCTGGTGTTCGAGACCATCGCGCGCTGACGGACGGCAGGCAGGCGCATGTCCTGCTTCCGTCCATCCGTGCGTGGTAGTACGTTATGGGGCGGCCTGCGATGGGGCAGGCCCGTCGCCATGCGCGCCGCGTCGACGCGGACCTGGCAAGGGGCAAGGGCGGACGGATGGCCGATCATGCAGGGCAGCCTGTGCGTGGCCTGGGCGGGAGCATGCAGGTGCTCCTGCTCGGTGGCCTGTGCCTGCTGCTGCAGCAGATCCCGATCCGCTATCGCATCGATTTCTTCGGCGAGATCGCCGATGCCTCGCTGATCCACCTGCACACCGGCCTGCTGCTGGCCATCGCCATGCTGGTACGCGACGCGCGCGTGGTGGCAGGGTGTTTCGCGCTGACGCTCACGGGCTGGACACTCCGGCAGTTCTATCTCTTCGACGACGGGCGCCCCACGTGGACATTGGCGTGGGGAGCGGGTTCTTACCTGCTCCAGTACGCGTGGACGCTGCTTTGCGCGCGCTGGATGGGCTGGCCGCGCGCGCCAGGTACGGGCGTGCAACGCGGTGACCTGGTGCGTTTTGCCGCGATCGGGCTACTGGTGTATCCCACCATCACGGCGCTGCTGGGCCTCAGCATCGCGCTGGTCAACACGCCGGCGGTCGCGGTGAGTGCCGCCTTCCAGATGTTCTTCGCCAAACAGTTCGGCGTGGCCGTGGTGACGCTGCCGCTCGTGATCGGCTGGCAGGAGCGTGCACTCCCGGCGTCGCGCGCCAAGGTGGGTGCGCATTGGCTGTGGCCAGTGATGCTGGGACTGGGCCTGGCGATCAGCCTGTGGGCGGCGGTGCAGGTCCGGCAGTCCTTCGGCGCCTCGCTGCCGTCGGCACCGGTACTGATGGATTACCGGTTCGCGCTGCTGCTGGTACTGGCGTGGTGCATGCTGCGGTTGTCGCCGCGCTGGGCGATGCTGTCACTGTCGCTCACCCTGCTGCTGCTCGTCGGCATGGTGGCTGGCACCGCCGAGTACGCCAACACGCCGGTGGGTTTCTTCAACCTGCTGCACATCGCAGCGGAAATGAACATCCTGCTGCTCGCCATGCTTTATCTGTGGTTGACCAACCGCGACCGTTCCGCACTGGCGGAGCAGCTGTCGGAAGAGACGCTGCGCGACCAGGTGACGGGCCTGCCCAATCTCAAGGCGTTGCGCGAGCGCGTGGAACGCCCCTTGCCGCGCACCGAGCTGGGATATCTGCTGCTCGACCAGACGGACACGCTGGTGGCCGGCTTCGGGCTGGACACGCAGGCACAGGCGATGCACGCCAGCGCACGGCGCCTGGACGACCTGGTCGAGACCTATTACGTCGGCACCGGCCAGTTCGCGTTGCTGCCGCGGGCCGGGCGCGACGCGGATCTGTGGGAGCGCGTGATGGCACGCGTGGAGCACGCGGAGATCGATGTCGGTGGCGAACCGATCCGGTTGCTGCCATACCTCGGCGTCGCGGCCTTCAATGGCACCCACGCGAGCGTGATCGACGGCGCCGTGCTGGCGGCATCGCACCTTGCGTTCGAAGCGCGCCAGCACGGGGAGCTGCGGCCGCGCTACAGCGACATCGGCGACACCCAGTTGCGGCGCACGCACCGCCGGCAACTGCATGACGCCACCGAAGCCCTGGCCAGCCTGCGCAGTGAACGCGTGGTGCTGTACTTCCAGCCCATCCGCGACCTGGTGGAGGACATGCAGGGCGAGCCGAGGCCGCTGGCGGGCGAGGTGTTGTGCCGGCTGATCGACGAGCGCGGCGACATCATGTCGCCGGCGCGCTTCATGGCGCCGCTGGAAGCGGCCGGCCGCGGCGCCGAGCTCGACCTGGCCGTCATGCGCGCGCTGTTCCGGCTGCTGCGCAAGTCGCCGGGCGCATTGCCGCACTGCCGCGAGATCTCGATCAACCTCACCGGCCAGAGCCTGGCGTCGATGAGCTTCCAGGTGGAACTGCGCACGCTGCTGGCCGGTTCGCCTTTGCCGATGAGCGCGCTGTGCTTCGAAGTCACCGAGACCGCGGCCATCTCGAACACGGCGGCCGCCAGCCACCTGCTCGCCGACCTGCGTGCGTTGGGCTGCCACATCGCCATCGACGATTTCGGTACCGGCATGCAGAGCTTCGCGCGCCTGCGGGAGCTGCCGGTGGATGTCATCAAGATCGATGGCTCGTTCGTGCGCAACGTGGCGCAGCTCGGCAAGGACTACGCCGTCGTGCAGGCCTCCGTGGCCGTGGCCAAGGCATTCGGGGCGGTCACGGTGGCCGAGTTCGTGGAAGACGAAGACACGGAGTACTGCCTTCGTCGCCTGGGCGTGCACCGCGTGCAGGGCTATCTTTACGGCGCGCCGCGACCGCTCGCGGACGTGCTGGCGGAAACGGCGGCCGAGGCCGCCGCATCGCGCGATTGAACCATCGGCTCAGGCGCTCGTGCGCTGCGGACGGTACGGCGGCGTGGACATCACCATTTCGGCCAGCGAGAACGCGAGTTCGCGCTCTGCCAGCACAGCGCCGTCCGCCCCATGGGCCAGCAGGTGCTTCACTTCGCCTTCGCTGTGCGCGCGCGCGAGCAGGGTCAGCGAGGGGTTGATGGCACGCAGCTTGGCCAGCGTCTCGCCGGCTTCCAGCGGCTGCGGGATCGCCAGCACCGCGATCTTGGCGCGTTCGGGATGCGCTTCGGCGAGCACGCGGTCGGCGGCCGCGCTGCCACGGATCGCGGGGATGCCCGCATCGTGTGCGCGGGCGACATGGTCGCCGTTGTCGTCGATGACGATCAGCGGCACACCCCGGTCGCGCAGTACGCGCGCCAGTTCGCTGCCCACGCGGCCATAACCGATGATGATGGCGTGACCGGTGACGTCGAGCGATGGGCCGGGCGGCATCTCGGGTTCGGCCGGCAAGGGTGCGAGCGCTTCCTGCTTCTTCTGCCAGCGGTCCAGCCACGAGAACAGGAACGGGTTGGCGATGATCGACAGCAGCGAGCCGGCGAGAACCAGGTCACGGCCTTCGGGCGGCAGGATCTTGAGCGCCACGCCGAGCGCGGCGAGGATGAAAGAGAACTCGCCGATCTGCGCCAGGCTGACCGAAATGGTCAATGCGGTGCCGGTGGGATGCTTGAACGCCTTGACGATGTAGTAGGCCGCCACCGACTTGCCCAGCACGATGATGCCGAACGTGGCCAGCACCTGCCACGGATGCGCCACCAGGATGGCCGGGTTGAACAGCATGCCCACCGAAACGAAGAACAGCACCGCGAACGCGTCGCGCAGCGGCAGTGAATCGTTGGCCGCCTTGTGGCTCAGTTCGGATTCGTTGAGCAGCATGCCGGCAAAAAAAGCGCCCAGCGCGAACGACACGCCGAACAGCATCGCCGAGCCGAATGCCACACCCAATGCGATGGCGAGCACGGAGAGCGTGAACAGTTCGCGCGATCCGGTGGCGGCGATCTTCTCCAGCGTCCACGGGATCGCCCGGCGTCCTACCAGCAGCATGAAGGCGACGAAGGCGCCCAGCTTGATGAAGGTCCAGGCGATGGCCACCATGAAGGTGCCGAAGCTCGCGCCTTCGGTCTGGCTTTCCGGCCCGAACGTCTCCGCCAGCACCGGCAGCATCACCAGCGCCAGCACCATCACCAGGTCCTCGACGATCAGCCAGCCCACGGCGATCCGGCCGCGCTTGGTTTCCAGCAGGCGGCGTTCCTCCATCGCGCGCAGCAGCACCACGGTGCTCGCCACCGACAGCGCAAGGCCGAACACGAAGCCGTTGAGCGGCGTCCAGCCCATGCTCCACGCCAGCGCCCAGCCCAGGCCGGTGGCGACGACGATCTGCACGATCGCGCCGGGGATGGCGATCGCCTTCACTTCCAGCAGGTCTTCCAGCGAGAAGTGCAGGCCAACGCCGAACATCAGCAGCATCACGCCGAGTTCGGACAGCTGGGTGGCGAGTTCCTGGTCGGCGACGAAGCCGGGCGTGAACGGGCCGACGACGATGCCTGCGATCAGATAACCGACCAGCGGCGAGAAGCGCAGTTTGTGCGCGAGCGCGCCCAGCACGAAGGCCACGGCAAGGCCTACCGCGATGATGTTGATCAGGTCGGTGTCATGCTGCATCGATCGGTTTTTATCCTCGGCATAGGGGTCGAGTGTCGCCGATGCGAACCCCCTGCGGCAAACCGGAATCGATCGTCGCGCACGCCGGACGCCGTGCTTTTCGCCGTCGCCATAACGGAAACGCCCCGCGCTGGGGCGGGGCGTTCCGGATCGTTCAAGCAAGCGGGCGCCTTACCACCTGTAGGCGATGCGCCCGTACACATAGGCGCCGTTGAAGCCGCCCGGCGATTGGCTGCTGTACGGGAACTGCCCGCTGTTGGAGTTCGGGAAGATGGTGCGGTCCGGATACTCGTCCAGCAGGTTGTCCGCGCCCAGCGTCAACGTCCAGTTTTCGCTGGGGCGATAACTGGTGGACGCATCCAGGATCCATTTGGCGCCATAGGTCTGGTCATTGACCGGGTTCCCCGTCTCGCTGACGCGCGTGGTGAATTCGCCGTAGCGGGTGGCGCCGAAGGTGAAGTCCCAGCGGGCCAGGTTCCACGCCGCCGTCAGCGTGGTCTTGTCGCGCGGATAGCCTTCCTCGATGCGACCCTGCTCGTCGCGGCCCACGCGAAAGAGATTGGCGCCCAGCGAGGTCAGCGCCGGCGGATTCGGTGCGATGCGCTGGATCTCGGTCTTGTTGTAGTTGTAGCCGGCGGTCAGTGCCAGGCTGCTGTTCTCGAACGGCACGGTGTACTGCGCGATCACGTCGACGCCGCGCGTGCGGGTGTCGGCGGCGTTGGTGAAATAGCGCGCGCTGGTGACGCCGTTGACGCCGAGACTCGACAGCAGGGCCTGCGCCGCCGCGTTGCCGCCGAGCAGCAGGTTGGAGGACAGCACGACACGGTCGTCGATGTCGATCTGGTACGCATCGATGGTGACGTACAGGCGATCCACCGGCTGCAGCACCAGGCCCAGTCCGTATGACAGCGAGGTTTCCGCAGTCAGCGGATCGGCACCCAGGGCCTGTGCGACGGGACCGGTCGCCGGGAACGTGCCCGACTCGAAGAAGCGGTCCAGCGTGGCGTTGTACTGCGAGGTCACCACCTGGTAATACTGCTGCGCCAGCGCCGGTGCGCGGAAGCCACTGGCCACGGTTGCACGCAGCGCCACGGTATCGGTGAAGGCATAGCGCGCGGACAGCTTGCCCGACACTTCGCTGCCGAAATCGGAGTAGTCCTCGTAGCGACCGGCGATGCCGGCGGAGAACTTCTCGGTGACGTCGGCTTCCAGGCCGATGTAGGCCGCGTAGCTGTCGCGATCCGAATGCACTGCGTTGGCCGGGGTGAAGCCGGCGAAGCCCTGCGCGCCGCTGCCCGTGTACGAGTTCAGCTCGCCCGGCGACTGGTTCCACTTCTCCCGACGGTACTCGGCGCCGAACGACAGCGTGGCCGGATAGGCCAGGCCGATCTCCAGCGGCTTGCTGATGTCGGCGTTCAACACATTCTGGGTGTACTCCAGCGCACCGTCGTAGAAGCGACGCGGGCTGGTCGCGCCGAGGCTGTAGTTGATGCTGTTCTGGGTGAAGAACTTGAGGTGGTTGTAGCCGTAGTTGTAGCTGACATCCCATTTCCAGCCGCTTTCGGTGTCCCCTTTCACGCCTGCGACCAGCGAGCGGTCCTGCGACAGCTGGTTGATCTCCGGTACGTAGCCATCCGGGTAGACCTGGGCCAGCAATGCGGTCTGGCTGCTGTGGTTGGGCGAGCGGTAAAACGCGAACGAGGTGATGTCGCGGTTGCTGGCGATGGCCGTGGCATACGCGCTGACGTTGTCGCTGAACGCGAAGCCGGCATTGGCCGACACCGCGCCAGCGTCGACCTGGGGATCGCCATAGACAAACGCGACGCGGCCGATGGCCGGATTGTTGCCGGTGTTGGGCGCCGTGCCCTGGTACGGACCGGCGCGGTCGGTCTCATCCTGCTGGGTCAGCTGTCCCGCGACGTGGACGAAGCCACGGCCCTCGCCGAACGACACGCCGGCGTCGCCCGACAGCTGCGTGCTGCGACCGTCGCCGGCGGAGTAGCCACCGACATCGGCGACCAGACTGCCGCCCTTGCCCGAGCCCTTCAGCACGATATTGACCACGCCGGCGATGGCGTCCGAACCGTATTGCGCGGAGGCGCCGTCGCGCAGCACTTCCACGCGGTCGATCGCCGACACCGGGATCGCGTTGAGGTCCACGGCCGACGAGCCACGGCCGATGCTGCCGTTGACGTTGACCAGCGCAGAGATGTGGCGGCGCTTGCCGTTGACCAGGATCAGCACCTGGTCCGGCGACAGACCACGCAGCTGTGCAGGGCGCACGCCGCTGGTGCCGTCGGTGACGGCCGGGCGCGGGAAATTGAGCGAAGGCAGGGCGCGGGCGAGCGCGGTGGCCAGTTCGGTGGTGCCGGTGGCCTGCAGGGCCTCTGGCGTGATGATGTCGATCGGGGATTGCGACTCGGCGACCGTCCGGTCGGAGACACGGGTGCCGGTGACGATGAGGGTGTCCAGCGTGCGGGCTTCGGCGGGGGCCGAATCCTGTGCGAACGCGGCGGGGACGACCAGCGCCAGGCTGATGGCGAGGGTCAGGGGCGACAGCTTGCGGATCATGGGGGAGCTCCGGGAAGGACTGCGAAGAGCGACTTCAAGTGGATCAGGGCTTGCAAAGTTGCCTTTGAAACCATGGACTTAGGTGCTACCTGTTCTGGTTACAGGGGTGCGGAAGGCATGTCAATGCTTTGTTAACAAGTGTGAGGGGGTGCGCTATCGATAAACTACGCGGCCGCGTCCCCCAAATCCCCGTAGGTTGTTTCTTGATCTCCCTTCGTAATTTCGCGCTGCGCCGCGGTGAGCGCCTGTTGCTGTCCAACGTCGACCTGACCCTGCATGCGGGCTACCGCGTCGGCGTGGTGGGTCGCAATGGTGCGGGCAAGTCCAGCCTGTTCGCCGCCGTGCAGGGCGAACTGGAAGCCGACAAGGGCGACCTCGACCTGCCCGGCAAGGTACGCATCGCCAGCGTGGCGCAGGAAACCCCGTCGCTGCCCGATCCGGCGCTGTCGTTCGTGCTCGGTGGCGACACCGAGGTCGCGGCGGTGCTGCAGGCCGAAGCCGACGCCAGTGCGCGCGAAGACTGGGAGGCGGTCGCCAACGCGCACCAGAAGATGGCCGAGATCGGCGCGTACGACGCGGAAGCCCGCGCCGGCAAGCTGCTGCACGGCCTCGGCTTTCCCGCCGATACGCACCACCGTCCGGTGTCCTCGTTCTCCGGCGGCTGGCGCGTGCGCCTGAACCTGGCGCGGGCGCTGATGATGCCCAGCGACCTGCTGCTGCTCGACGAACCCACCAACCACCTCGACATGGACGCGGTGCTGTGGCTCGAGCAATGGCTGCTCAAATACCCGGGCACGCTGCTGCTGATCTCGCACGACCGCGAGTTCCTCGACAACGTGGCTACGCACACGCTGCACCTGCATGGCGGCGGCGCGAAGCTCTATACCGGCGGCTACACCGATTTCGAGCGCCAGCGCGCCGAACAGCTGCGCCAGCAGCAGATCGCGCACGAGAAGGAACAGGCCGAGCGCGCGCACCTGCAGAGCTTCATCGACCGCTTCAAGGCCAAGGCCTCGAAGGCCGCGCAGGCGCAGAGCCGCATGAAGCGCCTGGCCAAGCTGGCCGGCACCGAGGCGGTGCGCGCCGAGCGCGAGTTCCGCATCGAGTTCGCCGAGCCGGCCAAGCTGCCGTTCTCGCTGATCCGCCTCAATCACGTCGAAGCCGGTTACGGCGGCGATGCCGTGATCCTGCACGATGTGGGCTTCGGCCTTGAAGCGGGACAGCGCATCGGCCTGCTCGGTCCGAACGGCGCCGGCAAAACCACGCTGGTGAAGACGCTGGTGGGCGAACTGCCGGCCATGGCCGGCGACCGCATGGCGCACCCGGACCTTCGCATCGGCTATTTCGCCCAGCACACGGTGGAGTCGCTGCACGAAGGCCAGTCGCCGATGGACCACTTCCGCGATCTGTCGCCGGACGGCAGCAACCAGTCGTTCCGGGATTTCCTCGGCAAGTGGAACTTCCCGGGCGACCGCGCGTTCGAGCCCGTCGACGGTTTCTCCGGCGGCGAGCGCGCGCGCCTGGCGCTGGCGCTGATCGCTTGGCAGCAGCCGAACGTGCTGCTGCTCGACGAACCGACCAACCACCTTGACCTCGAAATGCGTGAAGCGCTGGCTGAAGCGCTCAGCGATTTCGATGGCGCCATCGTGATGGTCAGCCACGACCGCCACCTGATCGGCCTGGTCTGCGACACGTTCTGGCGCGTCGCCGATGGCGTGGTCGAACCGTTCGACGGGGACCTGGACGAATACGCCGCCTGGCTCCGCACGCGCGCGTCCGCGCAAGGCAGCAAGCCGCTGCGCAGCGAACCGGCGCCGGCACCCAAGACGCCGCCGGCACCCGCGCGCAAGGTCAATCCGGTGAAGCTGGCCACCGCCGAAGCGAAGGTCGCCGAGCTGGAAGGCAAGCTGGCCGACGTGGATGCGCAACTGGCGGACCCGAAGAGCTATGCCGACACCGACCTCGCCGCGCAACTGGGTCGCGACCGTGAAGCCCTCCAGCAACAGCTCGCGAAGGCCGAGGAAGCGTGGTCAGCGCTGTACGACGACGCTTGATTCGCCCGTTCTCCGTCCCCACTCCTACGCAACGTCGCCCGATAGACCGCCATGCCCATCTACGCCTTCGAATGCACCCAGTGCGGCCACAGTTTCGACCGTCTGCAGAAGCTGTCCGATCCGGATCCCGATACCTGCCCGGCCTGCAGTGCGCACGCGGTGAAGCGCCAGCTGACCGCGCCGTCGTTCCGGCTGGCGGGCAGCGGCTGGTACGAAACCGACTTCAAGAAGGACGGCGACAAGAAGCGCAACCTGGCCGATGGCGGCGAAGGCGCGAAGCCTTCCAGCGAATCCAAGCCCGCCGAGTCGACACCGGCGAAGACCGAAAGCGCGCCGGCCAAGACGGAATCGAAGCCGGCGACGCCGTCGTCGACATCCTCATCCTGAGACCGCCGGTGTAAGGTGCATCCCTTCGTGCCATGAGGGGATGCAATGAAACATGCCGCGTTGTTTTTACTGGCTGCGCTCTGCGTTACCGGCTGCCAGAGTGAAGAGCCGAAATATGGCGTGCCGGAGGATTTCAGCAATCCACCGCCGCCGTTGAACATCATCACCGAGCCCCACGCGCAGTTCTTCGCCAACCTGCAGCCTCTGTGCGGCAAGGCCTACGCCGGCCGCATCACCGCCAACCAGCCCGCATCGACCACGCCTGACCCATTCGAGGGCAAGGCGCTGGTCATGCACGTGCGCGGTTGCGAGGACCCGACGCGCGAGATCCGCATCCCCTTCCATGTCGGCGATGACCACTCGCGTACCTGGGTGCTGACGCGGACAGGTACTGGGCTGCGCTTGAAGCACGATCACCGGCACGAGGACGGAAGCCCCGATGCGGTGACGATGTACGGCGGCGACACGGCGGACGCAGGCACCACGCAGCGCCAGGCCTTCCCGGTGGATGCGGAGTCGGTGGCGATGTTCGAGCGCGAAGGCCTGGCGGCGTCCGTGACGAATACCTGGGCGATGGAACTGGTGCCCGCGAAGACCTTCGTCTACGAACTGAGCCGGCCGAACGGGCGGCTGTTCCGGGTGGAATTCGACCTGGCCACGCCGGTCGCGCTGCCGCCGGCACCGTGGGGTAGCAACGGGGGCGGCTGAGGCGCCCGACGTGTCGCCAAGCGGGGGCAGCAAGAGCGCCAATGGGTCCCAGCTTTCGCTGGGACGACGAAAGTCTGCCGTCACTCAACTCCGTCGTCCCAGCGAAAGCTGGGACCCAACGGGACCTTGCTGTCTGGCCCGTTGACGGGAACGCAACCAGCGGCGGCGGCTTCAGCGCGGCCCGAAACGGCCGCGACAACCACGATCCACCCACACCTGGGTGCCGCTGTAGCCCCAGCTGTAGCCTTCGCGGCAACTGGTGTTGGACAACTGCTGCTGCAGGATCGGCCGGCCCTGACGCGGGTCATAGGCGCAGGTCTTGCGGCGGTTGTCGTCGCTGCTGCACGTGATGCTGTAACCGGAATTGCCGCCGCCCCATCCATTGCCCGAGTCGCGGAACTCGGCGCGGCAGCCGCTGCGCACCCAGATCACGCCCTGACGCTGGCCCCAGTTCTGGTTCTCGGTGCAGCGGGTCGACGACAGGTTGCGCTGGACCACGGCGCGTCCGCGGAAGCTGGTGCGGCATTCGCGGTAGGCGTTGTTGGTGCTTTCGCAGAGCACGGTGGCGCCGCCCGAGCCGCCTCCCGAACCCTCGGCGAAACGGCCGCGACAGCCGCGGTCCACCCAGACCGTGCCATTGCCGCTGCCCCAGTTCTGGCCTTCGACGCAGCGGGTGCTCGACAGGTTCTGTACGAGCACGGCGTTGCGCCGGAAGCCGGTGCGGCATTCGCGGCGACGGTTGTCCTTGCTCTCGCAGGTGACCTGTCCGTTGGCGGGCGGATTCGGATTCCAGCCACCGCTGTTGCCGCCCAGCGACTGGGCGATGTCCTGCTTGATGCGACTGAAGGTCCAGTTGGAGCGGTTGACCTGGTCCAGGTAGAACCGCAGCTGGTCGTCCGGGATGCGACGGCCACGGGACTGTTCGGAATACTCCAGGCTGATCACCCGGGTCTGGTCCTGGACCGACAACTGGCGAAGGTTCTCCGGCGCGTAAGCCCTTTCGTTGGCTTGGCCGAAGGCGGTGGAGCTGGCCACGAGGGCCAGCAACAGTACGAAAACGGACTGCAACAACGGCTTCTTCATGGCGGCACCCTCCTGGGGAGCCGCCAGCATACGCCGGGAATGTTAATCGGGGGCAGAGGGCAGGAAGGGGACGGGGTAAACTAGGCGGCTAGGACGGCCCATGGCCGTCATAACCTTTCCGGCCCCGGCCGGATGACCCTGTGGAGCCCCCATGCGTACCCATTTCTGCGGCCTCGTCGACGAGGCCATGATCGGCCAGACCGTGACCCTGTGCGGCTGGACCGACGTCGCCCGCAACCTCGGCGGCGTGTGCTTCATCGACCTGCGCGACCACGAGGGCATCGTCCAGGTCACCGTCGAACCCGACAACGCCGAGGTGTTCGCCGTCGCGGCGGGACTGGGCTATGAAGACGTCCTGCAGGTCGAAGGCGTGGTGCGCGCCCGTCACGCCGTCAACGACAAGATCCGCACCGGCAAGGTGGAGGTGATCGCCACGAAGATCACCGTGCTCAACAAGGCCGAGCCGCTGCCGTTCCACCATCACGAGAACCCGGGCGAGGAAACGCGCCTGAAGTATCGCTACCTGGACCTGCGCAGCGCCGACATGCAGCGCAAGCAGCGCACCCGCATCCGCCTGGTGCAGGCGCTGCGCCGCTGGCTGGACGCGCGCGGCTTCCAGGACATCGAAAC
>CAMPIO010000085.1 GCA_946886405.1 uncultured Pseudoxanthomonas sp. | reverse complement strand
GTGGGAGCGGGCTTGGCGGCCTTGGCCGCGGTCTTTACGGGTGCCGCCTTGGCGACGGGCGCCTTGGTGGCCGGCGCAGGCGCGGGCTTCTTGGCGACTGCGGGCTTGGTTGCCTTGGCGACTGCCTTCTTGACCGGCGCCGCCTGCTTGGCCACCGGCTTGGCGGCCGGCTTCTTCGCCGGTGCCGCCTTCTTGGCGGGCACCGCCTTCTTGGCAGCCACTTTCTTGGCGACAGGCTTGGGGGCCGCTTTCTTCGCTACCGGCTTGGGGGCCGGCTTCTTGGCGACAGCCTTCTTCACGACAGGCTTCTTGGCGACGGTCTGAGCGGGTTTCTTGGCGGCCTTGGCGGCCTTCTTCGCAGGTTTCTTTGCAGCCACGAACAGCGCTTCCTTGTTCTTCCCGAGCATCGGGAAAGCGCGCTTTTATAGCCTACCCGGCGGGCAGCGGCAACCCGAAGCGGTATCATCGGGCCATGCTCGCCCGCCTGCTCATCCTGCTGTTGAAGGGCTACAAGCGCTTCATCAGTCCTATGCTAGGACCGCGTTGCCGCTTCGTACCGTCGTGTTCGGAGTACGCCATGGAGGCGATCGGCCGGTTTGGCCCGCTGAAGGGCAGCTGGCTGGCGGTGCGGCGGATCGGCCGCTGCCACCCGCTGCACCCCGGCGGCCATGACCCGGTTCCCCCGCCGGACGGCACCTCCTCCCCCCATTCCTGCACAGGACACCACTGATGCCCGCTACCGTCATCGTCAACGCCCGCATGGTCAACGAAGGCCGCGTCACCGAGGGTGACCTGCGCATCGAGAACGGGCGCATTGCCAGGATCGCGTCTGAAATCCGGGCCCAGGGCGATGACACGGTGATCGACGCCGCCGGTCGCCTGCTGCTGCCCGGCATGATCGACGACCAGGTGCACTTCCGCGAACCGGGCATGCCGCACAAGGGCGACATGGCGACGGAGTCCGCCGCTGCCGTTGCCGGTGGCCTGACCACGTTCATGGACATGCCCAACACCAGCCCGCCCACGCTGGATGCCGCCGCGCTGGAGGACAAGTACCAGCGGGCCAAGGGGCGGGCATGGGGCAACTACGGCTTCTACATGGGCGCCAGCAACGACAACCTGGAGGCGATCCGCACGCTGGACCCGAAGACCGCGCCGGGCATCAAGGTATTCATGGGCGCGTCCACCGGCAACATGCTGGTCGACAACCCCGACACGCTGGACGCGATCTTCCGCGAAGCCCCCACGCCGATCATCACCCACTGCGAAGACACGCCGATGATCGACGCCAACATGGCGGCGTTCCAGGCCAGGTACGGCGATGCGCTCAGTGCCGAGCACCATCCGGACATCCGCAGCCGCGAAGCGTGCATCAAGTCCACGCGACTGGCGATGTCGCTGGCCCGCAAGCACGGCACCCGCCTGCACGTACTGCACATCTCCACCGCCGATGAACTGGCGTTGTTCACGCCCGGCCCGCTGGTGCATCCGGATGGCGCGCGCAAGCGCATCACGGCGGAAACCTGCATCCACTTCCTGCGCTTCGACCGCGCCGACTACGCGGCGCTGGGCAACCTGATCAAGTGCAATCCCGCCATCAAGGATGCCAGCGACCGCGAAGCGCTGATCAAGGCCCTGGTGGACGATGTGATCGATGTGCTCGCCACCGACCACGCCCCGCACACGCTGGAGGAAAAGGAAAAGCCTTACGTGCAGGCGCCGTCCGGCCTGCCGCTGGTGCAGTACGCGCTGGTGGCCGCGCTGGAGCTGGTGCACGAGAAGCGCATGGATGTCGCCCGCGTCGTGCAGAAGTTCGCCCACGCCCCTGCACAGCTGTTCGACGTGAAGGAGCGCGGCTATCTGCGCGAAGGCTACTTCGCCGACCTGGTGCTGATCGACGACGAGCCCTTCACCGTCAAGCGCGAGGACGTGCTGTCCAAGGTGGGCTGGTCGCCGTTCGAAGGCCGCACGTTCCGCTCGCGCATCGGTGCCACCTGGGTCAACGGCCGCATGGTCTGGAACGGCGAGCATCTGGTCGGCACTCCGAACGGCCAGCGCCTGGAGTTCGCGCGTTGAAGTTGGCGGTGGCGGCGCTGCTCGCCGCCGTCTGTGCGGGATGGATCCCCCTCGTCGCCGCGCTGGACGCGGTGCCGGCAGCGCCTGTGTCGCAGGACGAACGCATCGTGTTCCCCGCCAGCGTGTCGCAGGGCGCACTGGTGTTCGGCAAGGTGCCGTCGGGGAGCCAGGTGCGCTTTCGCGAACGCCTGCTGCGCGCCACTGGCTATGGCACCGTCGTGTTCGGCGTGGGTCGTGATGAAGCGGGCCCGCTCCAGGTCGATGTCACTTCACCCTCGGGCCGCAGGGAGTCCATCAGTATCGCGGTGACGCCACGCGACTGGCCCGTCGAGCGCGTGAACGGAGTGCCACCAAAGACCGTCAATCCGCCGCCGGAGATCGCCGCGCGCATCCAGCGCGAACAGGCGCTCGTGACCGCCGCGCGCGAGCGCGATGACGAACGCGCGGATTTCGCCCTGCCGTTCCAGTGGCCGGTGCAGGGCCGCATCAGCGGTCGCTTCGGCAACGCCCGCGTCTACAACGGCCAGCCCGGTGCGGGCCACTCCGGCATGGACATCGCCGCGCCTAACGGAACACCCGTCAGGGCGCCTGCCGGCGGCATCGTGACGTTCGCATCACCCGACCTCTACCTCACCGGCGCCACCCTGCTGCTCGATCATGGCCACGGCATCAGCTCGAACTTCCTGCATCTGTCGCGCATCGACGTGAAGGTCGGCGACCGGATCGAGCCGGGCCAGGTGATCGGTGCCGTGGGCGCGACCGGCCGCGCAACAGGGCCGCATCTGCACTGGGGGATGAACTGGTTCGACGTCCGAATCGACCCGCTGCTGGTGCTCGAACGCGGGAAATAGAAATCCGTTGTTCGTCCCACGGGCGCGCTGCGGCGCGTTGATGGCCCATGACGCTTCTGATTCCGGTGGGCGCGGTTCGACGTGCGCATCGACCCGCTGCTTGTGCTCGTGCGCGGGAATCAGGAATCCCCCGTACCCCATGTAGGAGCGCCCTTGGGCGCGATGCCTTTTCGCGTGACATGGTCGCGAACGAACCGAAGAGCATCGCGCCCAAGGGCGCTCCTACAAGCTCCGGCGGTAATCCAGGCAGGATCAGCCGTTGCTGCCGCTGACGCGGGCGACGGCATCGTGCGGATGCAGGCTTTCGTAGTGCGCCACGGTGGCGTCGTAGCGGGCTACCCGCGCGTCCAGGGCGAGAACGGAGGCCACACGGCGCGCGGCGTCTTCGCAGAACATCAGGTTTTCCGCATTGAGGCGCGCGAACGCCTGCTCGTCGACACGCTTGACCGCCGTCTGCACGGGCGTGCCCAGCGCGGCTTCGATGGCGTCCACCAGCGCAACGAGCGGGAGATCATCGAACTGCGGACGCAACTCGACGCGCACGCTGGCGCGGCTGCGTTGCGCGTGCGGCGTCGCTGCCAGGCCGCGCTCGGAGGCCAGCCAGTCGTGCACGGCACCGACCGACAAGGCGGATGACGCGCTGAAGTCCTGGCCGAAGCGCTCGGCGTTGGCCTGTCGCGACAGCGCCGCCGATGCCGGACACGTGCTGGAGTACTCGACGGCGAACGACAGCGCGAGATTGAGATGGCCATCGACGAGCGTCGCCTCGATCTCGACGGGGTAGCGCTTCCAGCCTGCGTAGTCGCTCTCCAGCGCCTTGCGCTGCAGGAGCGCTTCGTAGCGGATCTTCAGGCGTGCGCTCGTCGCCAACCCTGCCTGCGACGCCACACTGTCCTGCAACAGGTGGCGCAGCCCGGCGGGAGTGATGGCCTCACGCGCCAACCCGTCCTGCAGCTGCAGGTACAGGCGCGACATATGGATGCCACGTGCTTCGGGATTGACCAGGTTCACCGACAGGTCGATGCTCGCCGCCACCTGCAGCTGTCCGCCCTGCCCGTCGGCCATGCGCACCGGCAGCGCGATGTTCTCCATGCCCACCCAGTCCAGCGGACGAGCCAGCGGCACGCGCTGGTGGGCGACATCGGGAAGGTCGGCGCGGGGCGCCACGGGAAGCGAGGGAGCCATGGTCATGCACGGGGGAATGGATGCGGCGCATTGTACGCCTTGCCCGGAATCCCCAGATGAAACAGTTCGTTACGAATGTTTCCCTCGGCTATCGGGACGATATGCGGTGGCTTCAGTCGCCGCGCGCGGCACGCCACCCGGTGAACAGCAACGCGGCCCGCGATGGCAGAGCCGCAGGCTCCCCACGACGGGCCAGCCGGCGCAGTCGACCGTGCGCATAGGCGGACAGAAGGCGCCGCTCACGCGCGCCCTCCCTTGGCGTCCACTGCTCAAGCAGCGAAGCAGCCCACGCACGTATCGCATCTCCGTCGTCCCGGCCCTGGCGATGATCCACGGGAATTCCCGCCGTGCCGGCTTCGGCCAGTCGCGTCGCGAGCGTCTGTGCGATGACCCCGCGAGAAGGCGGCGCACGCCCCAGCACGCCGGTTTCCACCGCCGCGACCGTCTCGCCATAACGCGACAGAGCGACAACGCCCGCATGCCGATCCACAGGTTGCGCACGCGCTTCCACCAGCGTGGGCAATGCGTCAGCGAGGCTCGTCCAGTCGGCACGCACGGGTTCGAGGAGCCGGCCAAGCGGATGACGCGAGCGCTGGCCTGCCCAGCCACGCAATTCTTCGCCCCACCACGCCAGCTTCGCGTCCGCCGGCAACGGATCACCGGCGATGTTCAGGACGTCGTCGAACTCCTGCAGCAGCGCGAACCACGCGACAGCGATATCCCGGCGCGCGGGCGCCACGAACACCTCGGCCACCGACCATTCCGGCCAACGTGTACGCCATTTGTCCAGGAAGCTGTCAAGGGCGGCGGAGTCGGACATGCCATCAAACCTTGTAGGAGCGACGTAAGTCGCGACCGTGATGCTGGCGCGCTCGGGCGACCGGACGCAATACGTTCTCTATTCACGGCTGAAACAATTGAGGACTGCAACCGTGCGGTCGCGACTTACGTCGCTCCTACAACACGCTGCGCCGATGGCCAGACTGAAGGTTCAACAAGGGCTGCGGGTAGCTGCACCATCGCGTCCGCCAGCCACAGCGCGGGCTCCTCGTGCGCCTGCCGGTACCCCCACAGCGCCGCGATCGACGGCATGCCGGCAGCGCGGGCGGACTGGATGTCGCGCTCGTCGTCGCCCACGTACACGCACTCGGCGATGGCGATGCCGATGCGCTCGGCAGCGACCTGCAACGGCAGCGGATGCGGCTTCTTCTCGGCCAGCGTGTCGCCGCCGATCAGCACGGCGCAGCGCGTTTCCCAGCCCAGCTGCGGCAGGATGTCACGCGCCAGGTACTCCGGCTTGTTGGTGACGACGCCCCAGGTGCTGCCTGCGGCCTCCAGCGCGTCGAGCATCTCGGCGACGCCATCGAAGAGGACGCTGTGGCGGCCGAGTTCTTCCTGGTAGATCGCCAGGAATTCCGGCACCAGCGCTTCGCGAGGCGCCTGCTCCAGGTCCGGGAATGCGGCGGCCAGCATCGCGCGCGAGCCCTTCGATACATGCGGGCGCAGCACCTCCAGCGTCATCGAACCGATGCCGCGCGACGCACGCATGCGATTGGCGGTGGCCAGCATGTCCGGCGCACTGTCCAGCAGCGTGCCGTCCAGATCGAACAGGGCGGCCCGCGGAAAACCCGTCGCCGTCATGGCTTCACCGCGCTGGCGAGATAGTTGACGTCGGTGCGCGACGTCAGCCGCGCACGCTGACGCCAGGGCTCGTAAGCCAGCCCGGTGACGTCCTGCACCTGGAACCCTGCTCCGCGCAGCCACGCGGCCAACTCCGACGGCCTGATGAATTCCTTGTAGTGGTGCGTGCCCTTCGGCAGCAGCCGCGCGATGTATTCGGCACCGACGATGGCCAGCGCGAACGCGGCCGGCGTGCGGTTCAGCGTGGACAGGAACAGCTGCCCACCCGGCTTCAGCAGCGCGTGACACGCGCGGATGATCGCGGCAGGATCCGGCACGTGCTCCAGCATCTCCATGCACGTCACCACGTCGAAACTGCCGGGCCGCTCCTCGGCCAGCGACTCGACGGATCGCAACTGGTAGTCCACCTGCACTCCCGACTCCAGCTTGTGCAGTCGGCCCACCTTCACCAGTTCCGGCGCGAGGTCGATCGCGGTGACGTCCGCGCCCTCGCGCGCCAGCGCTTCGCTGAGCAGGCCGCCGCCGCAACCGACATCCAGCGCCGTGGCGCCCGTCAGGCGCACGCGCTCGCGGACATACTGCAGGCGGACGGGATTGAGCGCGTGCAGCGCCTTCTGGGGACCATCCGGATCCCACCAGCGGTTGGCGAGCGCGCCGAACTTGTCGAGTTCGGCCTGGCTGAAGTTGTCGTCGCGGGGCGAAGTCTGGGTCGTCATGCGGGCTATTGTAGAGCGGAGCTTGCTCCGCTGCCGTGCTGCATTTCAGCCACTGCAGAGCCGAGCAAGCTCGGCTCTACGGTCATCGCGATCTGTCAGCGACGGATGCCGGCGATCCGCTCGCGCCACTGCCGCGCATTGGCGATGACGCCGTCGATGTCCATCTCGACCAGCACGCGCTGCCGCAGCTTCGCCTTGCCGGCGATCCACACATCGCTGACCTGCTGGCGGCCGGTGGCATAGATCAGCTGCGACACCACGTGATGCAGCGGCTGGGTCTCCAGCGCGGACAGGTCCACGCAGACCAGGTCGGCCTCCTTGCCCGGCTCGATGGAACCGATGCGGTCGTCGAAACCGATCGCCTTCGCGCCGCCCAGCGTGGCCGCGCGCAAGGCACTGAACGCATCCAGCGCGGCGGCGTCCTGCGCCACCGCCTTGGCGAGCAACGCCGCCGTGCGCGTTTCGCTGAACATGTCGAGGTCGTTGTTGCTTGCACAACCGTCGGTGCCCACCGCCAAAGTCACGCCTGCACGCTCCAGCGCGCAGGCCGGACAGAAGCCGGAGGCGAGCTTGAGGTTGGATTCCGGGCAATGCACCACGCTGACGCCGCGTTCGGCACAGAGGTGGATTTCCGCCTCGGTCAACTGGGTCATGTGGATGGCGATCAGACGGTCGTTGACCAGGCCCAGCCGGTCCAGGCGCGCGATCGGTCGCTGCCCGTATTTCTCGATCGACTGTTCGACTTCCTGCGCCGTCTCGTGCAGATGCAGGTGCACCGGCACGTCAAGCTGGTCGGCCAACATGCGAACGCGTTCGAAATTGGCGTCATTGACGGTGTATGGCGCATGCGGGGCGAACGCGGTGGCGATCAGCGGATCGTCGCGCCACTGGTCGTGCACTTCGCCTGCCTTGTCGAAGTACTCGTCGTCCGAAGCCGCCCACGCCGTCGGGAAATCGATCACCGGCAGGCCGACGCGTGCACGGAAGCCGTAGTGCTTGTAGGTCGCCGCCTGTACGTCCGGGAAGAAGTAGTTCTCGTTGACGCAGGTGGTGCCGCCGCGGAGCATCTCGGCGATGGCCAGGGTGATGCCGTCGGCCACGAAATCCGGCCCGATCACCGCGCCCTCGATGGGCCAGATGTGTTCCTGCAGCCAGACCTTCAGCGGCAGGTCGTCGGCGACGCCACGCAACAGCGTCATCGGGTTGTGGGTGTGCGCGTTGACCATGCCGGGAATCAGCGCCGCGTCCGGACGCGATACCGTCTCGCGCGGCACGAAGCGCTGGCGCGCCTCGGCCACCGGCAAGATGGCGACGATACGGCCACCAGTCACGGCGACCGCGTGGTCAGCCAGTACCACGCCGTGCGGCACGACCGGCACCACGAAACCGGCTTCGATCAACAGGTCGCAGGCGTCGGGGGTACGGTCGTTCATGGGGCCTCGGCTCAGAATCCCAGCGTGTAGGTCAGGCCGATGGCACCGGCCCCGAACAGCAGCCAGCACAGCAGCATCAGCGCCAGCGCGCGGCCATAGCCCAGCCGCGGCACACCCGGGAAGAGGTGCGCCAGGCTGGCATTCCAGCACAGCATCACGCCCAGCCCGGCAAGCAACACGCCGACGGCCCAGACGCCCAGGTACAGCGCGAGCTGCCCCATCACTTGACGCGGCTGACGTATTCGCCGGTACGGGTGTCGACCTTGATGATCTCTTCCTGGCCGACGAACAGGGGCACGCGCACGACCGCGCCGGTTTCCAGCGTGGCGGGCTTGCCGCCCGTACCGGCGGTGTCACCCTTCACGCCCGGGTCGGTCTCGGTGATCTGCAGCTCGACGAAATTCGGCGGGGTCACCTGGATCGGGTTGCCGTTCCACAGGGTCACCACGCAGTCTTCCTCGCCCTTCAGCCACTTCTCGGCGCCGCCCATGCCGGCCTTGTCGGCCTGCACCTGCTCGAAGGTTTCCTGCTGCATGAAGTGCCAGTACTCGCCATCGGAGTACAGGTACTGCATGTCGGTATCCACGACGTCGGCCGCCTCGACGGAGTCGGTGCTCTTCATCGTGATTTCCTGCACGCGGCCGCTCTTGATGAGGCGGTACTTCACGCGGGTGAACGCCTGGCCCTTGCCCGGCTTGACGTATTCCGTGTCGCTGATGATCGCCGGCTCGTTGTGGATCAGGATCTTCATCCCGTTCTTGACGTCGTTCATGCCGTAACTGGCCATGCTGCTGCTCCTGGAGGTAAGGCGTACCCGCCGCTCAAGGCGGCCGGCCGGATAGAATGTGGGAACCCGCCGGACCCGGCGGGTGCTTGTTTTCAGACCCGACATGATAACCGCAGCCCCCGAACCCCGACAGCCCGCCCCGCTGGCCGCGCCGCGTTGGCAGCAGGCCTGGCGCGACGCCGTGCGTGACCCGCGCGAGTTGCTCGCCCTGCTGGGACTGACAGCGCTCGCCGACCGCGTATCCGACGAAGCGGCGGCGCAGTTCCCACTGCGTGTTCCGCGCGGCTTCGTGGCCCGCATGCGGCACGGCGATGCTCGCGACCCGTTGCTGCGCCAGGTTCTGCCACTGGATGACGAGATGCAGCCGGCGCCCGGCTACGGTCTGGATGCGGTGGGCGACGGTGCGGCCCGCACCGGGAGCGGTGTGATCCAGAAATACCGCGGCCGTGCGCTTCTCGTGGCCACCGGCAGCTGTGCCATCCATTGCCGCTACTGCTTCCGCCGCCATTTCCCCTATTCCGAAGAAACGGCCGCGCGCGACGGTTGGCGCGAGGCGGTGGATCTGATCCGCAAGGACAGCGACATCGACGAGGTATTGCTGTCCGGCGGCGATCCTCTGTCGCTGTCGAACGCCAAGCTCGCCGAGCTGACCGACGCCCTGACCGGCGTTCCCCACCTGCGCCGGCTGCGCATCCACAGTCGCCTGCCCGTGGTCCTGCCCGAGCGCATCGACGACGGCCTGCTGGCCTGGCTGGCGGGCCTGCCGTGGCCGGTGACGCTGGTCATCCATGCCAACCATGCCAACGAGTTCGACGACACGGTGGACGCCGCACTCGCGCGCTTGCGTGATGCCGGCGTGCACCTGCTGAACCAGGCGGTGCTGTTGCGTGGCGTGAACGACGATGTCGAGGCGCTCTGCGCCCTGAGCGAGCGAGGCTTCGCGGCGGGGGTACTGCCGTATTACCTGCACCAGGTGGACCGGGTGGCCGGCGCCGCGCATTTCGAGGTCGACGACGCACGCGCGAAAGCGCTGCATGCCGGCCTGGCTTCCCGCCTGTCCGGTTACCTCGTGCCAAGGCTGGTGCGGGAAGTGGCCGGGGATACCGGCAAGCGCCCGCTTTGACGCATCGACCACAGGCCGTGTGCGCATCTGGGACGGCTGCATTGGACTCACCTGCCGCGTTCAGGTATTAAACGCGCACCCCTCGCGGACACGCTGCATGCAGATCGGCAAAGACACCACGCTACGACTGACCCTGGTGGACGACAGCGCGGAGGACGCGGAAGCCATCGTCTCAACGCTGCGCAACGGCGGCATCGCCGTTCGCCCCCTGCGACCGCTCGACGCGGGCGAGCTGGGGCAGATGGTGGCCGGCCAGCCGATGGACCTGCTGCTCGCCTCGCGGAGCGCCAAGGGCATTCCACTGGCCACCGTGCTGGGCCAGGTCGACGCCAGCGGCAAGGACATCCCGGTGATCGTGCTGGCCGACGCCATCAGCGAAGCCGACGTGCTCGCCGACCAGGCTGCTGGCGCGCGCGCCGTCGCCCTGCGCGGTCGTCCGGAACACGTGCTGACGGTGCTGCGTCGCGAATGGGCAGACCTCGATGCGCGCCGTTCCCAGCGCCGGCTGGAAGGCCAGATGCGCGAGACCGAGCGGCGTTGCGACGCGCTGATCTCTTCCTCGCGCGATCCGATCGCCTACATCCACGAAGGCATGCACATCCGTGCCAACGACGCTTACCTCGAGATGTTCGGTTTCGAATCGTTCGAGGACGTGGAAGGCCTGTCGCTGCTGGACCTGGTCGGCCCGCAGTACGTCAGCGACTTCAAGGCGCTGCTGAAGAAGCTCAGCAAGGGCGAACCGCCACCGCCGCGCTTCGAACTGGAAGCCCGCAGCATCGACGGCGACAGCTTCCCCGCCACGCTGGAATTCGCCACCGCGACCTACGAGGGCGAAGCCTGCGTGCAGGTGGTGTTCCGCCGCCGCGAGGAATTCGACCCCGAACTGGCCCGCGAGGTCGAAGACCTGCGCCAGCGCGACATGGTCACCGGCCTGCTCAACCGCCCCACCTTCCTGCGCGAACTGGAAAACGCAGTGGCCCAGGTGGCCCGGGGCGAGGACCAGTACGCCCTGCTGCTGCTTGAGCCCGACCACTACCAGCGCCTGCTGTCCGAGATCGGCATCGACTCGGCCGACGCGCTGGCCGCCGCCCTCGGGGCGCGCCTGTCCGAAAAGCTCGACGAAGGCACCCTTGCCGCACGCTTCGGTGAACGTACGTTCGCGGTGCTGCTGCGGGGCAACCACGCGCAGACGGCGACGCTCGCCGAGAAACTGCGGGCATCCTACGCCTCGCACGTGTTCAACGTGGGCGAACGTTCGGCGTCGGTCACGGCAAGCATCGGCGGCGTGCAGATCGGCGAGAAGATCGCCAGTGTCGGCCCGGTGCTGACCCGCGCCACCGACTGCCTGCAGACCGCCACCAACCTGGGCGGCAACCGCATCGAGATCTTCGACCCCGGCGCCGTCGACCGGGCCGAGGAGGAGCGCGTCCAGAACTGGATCCAGCGCCTGCAGAGCGCCTTGCAGGACGGCAGCTTCCGCCTGCACTACCAGCCCGTAGTCAGCCTGCAGGGCGAGCCCGGCGAGGTGTACGAGGCGCTGCTGCGGCTGGAATCCAATGGCGAGGTCGTGCTGCCGCAGTCCTTCATCGGCATTGCCGAAGAAAACGGCCTGCTCGACGCGATCGACCGCTGGGTCGTCAACCGGGCCATTGAAGTGCTGGCCGAACGCAAGCGTGCCGGCCACGACACGCGCATGGTGGTGAAGGTCAGCCCGGCTTCGTTCGCCGACAACCGCCTGCTCGATCTCATCGCCAGGCAACTCGCCGCGCACGACGTGCCCGGCGACCGCCTCTGGCTGCAGACGCCGGAAGCCAAGGTGTTCACGCATCTGCGCCAGGCGCAGGCGTTCCAGTCGGCCGCCGCCAAGCTGGGCTGCCAGGTCGGCCTGGAGCACTTCGGCGCCGGCCTGGACTCGTTCCAGTTGCTCTCGCACTTCCAGCCGACCTTCCTCAAGATCGACCGCGTCTTCAGCGAAGACCTGGGCAAGAACGTCGAGCACCAGCAGAAGATCCGCGAGATCGCCGAGCGCGCGCAGGCACTGGGCATCCTGACGGTGGCCGAACATGTGCAGGATGCGGCGACGATGTCCTTCCTGTTCACCGCCAGCCTCGACTACGTGGAAGGCAATTTCCTGGCCGCGCCCGGCCCGGCGATGAACTACGACTTCAGCTGACCGCCCCTGACCTTTGTGATCGCCCTGTTGCTTTTGTAGGAGCGGGCCATGCCCGCGATGCTTTCAAGACCACCGATGAAGGGCATCGCGGGCATGGCCCGCTCCTACAAAAGCGGAAAAGAAAAAACCCGCCTTCCGGCGGGTTTTTCTTTCACTGCATGCAGAACGCGATCAGGCGAAGGTGCCCTGCTGCGCTCGCAGCGCGGCGATGCGGTCTTCCAGCGGCGGATGGCTGAGGAACAGCTTCTTCATGCCCTGGCCGATGCCCCCGGCGATGCCGAAGGCTTCCACCTGCGCCGGCAGCGTGCTCGGGCGCTGCTGCTGGCCCAGGCGTTCCAGCGCGGCGATCATCTTCTGCCGGCCGGCCAGCGTGGCACCGCCATGGTCGGCGCGGAACTCGCGGCGACGCGAGAACCACATCGCGATCATCGTGGCGAACAGGCCGAACACCACTTCCAGCACCATCACGATGATGTAGTAGCCGAACCCCCGGCCGCCGCCCTCGCGGTTGCCCGACAGGAAACCATCGACGATGCCGCCCACCACGCGCGCCAGCACGATCACGAAGGTGTTCAGCACACCCTGCAGCAGCGCCATGGTCACCATGTCGCCGTTGGCGATGTGGGCTACTTCGTGACCCAGTACGGCCTCGGCCTCATCCTGGTTCATCTGCCGCAGCAAGCCGGTGGACACGGCCACCAGCGCATTGTTGCGGTTGGCGCCGGTGGCGAACGCGTTGATCTCGGGGGCGTCGTACACCGCGACCTCGGGCATGCCGATACCGGCCGCCTGCGCCTGGCGCTGCACAGTGGTCACCAGCCAGCGCTCGGTGTCGTTGCGCGGCTGTTCGATCACCTGCGCGCCGGTGGCGCGCTTGGCCATCCACTTCGAGGTCAGCAGCGAGATCAGCGATCCACCGAAACCGAACACGGCCGCGAACACCAGCAGACCGCCCATCTGGTTCGGATTCACGCCGAAGAGGGACATGACGATGCCCGCCAGCACCAGGACGGCGAAATTGGTGGCAAGGAACAAGGCAACACGCGTGAACACGGTTCGGATCTCCAGGGGGCGTGCAAAAGTGAACGACAACGCCGCAGAATTGCGGTTGCGACAGGCCTATTTCAAGCAACCGCCTGACTGCGTGGTTCAGCTTTCCTTCCTATTCGACGAATGACCGAGACCGATCCCCCCCTTCGCTACCGCGGCCGCTTCGCGCCCTCGCCCACCGGTCCGTTGCACTTCGGCTCCCTGGTCGCCGCGCTGGGGAGCTGGTTGCTGGCGCGACACCACGACGGCGAGTGGATCGTCCGCGTGGAAGATCTCGATCCGCCGCGCGAAATCGCAGGCGCTGCGCAGCGGCAGCTGGATACGCTGGCCGCGTTCGGCATGGTCTCCGACCTGTCGGTGGTATGGCAGAGCGCGCGCCATGACCTGTACGCCGGTGCCGTGGCGCGACTGTTGGCTGACGGCAGTGCGTTCGAGTGCCGCTGCAGTCGCAGCGATCTCGCCGCCGTGGGTGGCATCCACCGCGCGTGCGTCGCCAATGATCCTGCACGTGCGCCCGCCATCCGGCTGCGCGTTGCGGAGGGTGCCTGCGTGAGCTTCGAGGACGGCCTGCAGGGTAGCGTCGAGCAACCGGTGGACCGCGACGTGGGCGACGTCGTCCTGCGCCGCGCCGATGGCTTCTGGGCGTACCAGTTGGCGGTGGTCATCGACGACGCCGACCAGGGCATCACCGATGTCGTGCGCGGCGCGGACCTGCTCGATTCCACGCCGCGACAGATCCTGCTGCAACGGGCACTCGCCCTGCCCACGCCACGCTACCTGCACCTGCCGCTGATCGTCGATCCGCACGGCGACAAACTGTCGAAGTCGATGTCGGCACTGCCCATCGACGACACCGCGCCCCTGCCGGCCCTCCGCGCCGCCTGGGAGGCGTTGGGCCAGCCAGCGAACGTCCTTGCCGGCGCCCCGTCCATCGCGTCCGCAATGAAATTCGCGACACGCGAATTCCGGCCGGATCACCTTCCAAAAGTGACATCACTTACGTTCGCTGCAGCGCACAACAACCCTGTCGCAGGCGCTGTCTAGAATCGGGTGGCCGTCGACTTGCGGCGGCCCAAGGAGATTCCCCACATGACATCGCGCGTCGCCCTGGTCACCGGCGGCACCGGAGGTATCGGTACCGCCATCTGCAAGAAGCTGGCCGACATGGGCCACAAGGTCGCCACCAACTACCGCAACGAAGAGAAGGCTCGCGCGTGGCAGGCGCAGATGAAGGCCGACGGTTACGACTTCGCACTGGTCAAGGGCGACGTGACGTCGCCGGATGAAGCGCAGGCGATGGTGAAGGAAGTCGAGCAGACGCTCGGCCCGGTCGAGGTACTGATCAACAATGCCGGCATCACCCGCGACGGCACCTTCCACAAGATGTCGGCCACCCAATGGGGCGATGTCATCAACACCAACCTCAACTCGGTGTTCAACGTCACCCGCCCGGTCATCGACGGCATGCGCGAGCGCAAGTGGGGCCGCATCATCCAGATCAGCTCGATCAACGGTCTGAAGGGCCAGTACGGCCAGGCCAACTACGCCGCCGCCAAGGCCGGCATGCACGGCTTCACCATTTCGCTGGCACGCGAGAACGCCAAGCTCGGCATCACCGTCAACACCGTGTCGCCGGGTTACGTCGCGACCGACATGGTGATGGCGGTGCCGGAGGAAGTCCGCGCCAAGATCGCGGCGGACATCCCCACCGGCCGCCTCGGCAAGCCCGAGGAAATCGCCTACGCGGTGGCCTTCCTGGTGGACGAACAGGCCAGCTGGATCACCGGTTCCAACCTCGACATCAACGGTGGCCATCACATGGGCTGGTAAGGCCGGCAAGCCTCAGTTCGAAGGTTCCCACGACGCCCCGCCAGGGGCGTCGTCTGTTTTCATGCTGCGCAGCATTTTCGCTGGCTGAACAGGGCACGCCTGCCGTGTGGCCTGTTGCAAGGGCTGTTGCGCTGCGTCATGCTGGCTGCCATACGCGTTTAGAGCGAAGACTCAATGGCTGCGATCCGCATCATCAAGAAGTACCCCAACCGTCGTCTGTACGACACCGAGATCTCCAGCTACATCACCATCGAGGACGTGCGCCAGC
>CAMPIO010000084.1 GCA_946886405.1 uncultured Pseudoxanthomonas sp. | reverse complement strand
GCGACAGGTAGCCGCGGTCGAACTGCATGCCCTCGACGACGTCGAGCTCGTTCTCCAGGCCCGAACCTTCCTCGACCGTGATCACGCCTTCCTTGCCGACCTTCTTCATCGCGTCGGCGATGATGTTGCCGATCGACTCGTCGGAGTTGGCCGAGATCGTGCCGACCTGGGCGATCGCCTTGTCGTCGGCGGTGGGCTTGGAGAGCTTCTTCAGCTCTTCGACGGCAGCCTTCACGGCCTGGTCGATGCCGCGCTTCAGGTCCATCGGGTTCATGCCCGCGGCGACGGCCTTGGAGCCTTCGCGGATGAACGCCTGCGCCAGCACGGTGGCGGTGGTGGTGCCGTCACCGGCGTTGTCGGAGGTCTTGGAAGCGACTTCCTTGACCATCTGCGCGCCCATGTTCTCGAACTTGTCGGCCAGTTCGATTTCCTTGGCGACGGAGACGCCGTCCTTGGTGATGGTCGGGGCGCCGAAGCTCTTCTCGAGCACGACGTTGCGGCCCTTCGGACCGAGGGTGGCCTTGACGGCATTGGCGAGGATGTTCACGCCGCGCACCATGCGCGTACGGGCGTCTTCACCGAAACGGATATCTTTGGCTGCCATGTGCAACTCCAGGAGTATTGAATGTGGTTCGTGAGGCGGGCAGGCCCGCCATCAGGAGGAATGCGGTGACGTGGCGGCGGCGCGGAGCCGCCGCGCGCGATCAGCCGAGGATCGCGAGGACGTCGTCTTCCTTGATGATCTTGTACTCGATGCCTTCGTACTTGTACGGCGAACCGGAGTACTGGCCGTAGATCACCTTGTCGCCGACCTTCACCTTCGGGGCGCGCACGCCGCCGGTAGCGTCGATGAACTTGCCTTCGCCAACGGCGACGACTTCACCCTTGGTGGGCTTTTCCTTGGCGGCGTCGGGAATGATGATGCCGCCGACGGAGGTTTCTTCGGCTTCGATCGGCTTGACCACCAGACGGTCATACAGCGGCTTGATGTTGCTCATGTCAATCCTCTTAAGTGATTGATTGGACTGGGAAAGGGGCAGCGATGTTAGCACTCGCCTCAGGGGACTGCCAACGCCGCAGGTACAAAAACCCGGCCAGGCCGGGATGCAGGGGATATGGGGTGCGCCGGACGGCGTTCAAGGGCGGGTGTGCATCTTTGTCGCAGGGGGCCGGCCCGGCGGGTCTGCAATAATCGCCGGCCCATGTCCGTCTTCCTGATCCTGTCCACCTGCCCGGACGCCGACACCGCCCAGCGGCTGGCGCGGACGCTGGTGGAAGAACGTCTGGCCGCCTGTGTGAACCTACTACCCGGTGTGAGCTCGACCTACCGCTGGCGAGGAGAGGTCGAACAGGCCACCGAGGTCCAACTGCTTGCCAAGACCACCGCCGACCGGCGCGTCGCGCTGATCGCCCGGCTGGCGGAACTCCATCCGTATGAACTGCCGGAGATCCTGGCGGTCGAAACCGCGGCAGGCCTGCCCGCCTACCTGGACTGGGTCGCTGCCGAAACCCGGGCCGATGCCCGTGCCCCCGAGTGACCCGATGACGCTGATCCGATCTCTGCTCGCCTGCCTGCTGCTGCCTCTCGCCTCGCTGATCGCGCCCGCGGCATCCGCCGCGATCACCCAGGACGACCTGCTGCCGGTGGACGAGGCCTTTGTGCTGACGGCCACCGCGCCTGCACGCGACCGCATCGAGATCCGCTGGAAGATCACCGACGGTTACTACCTCTATCGCCACCGCACCAGCGTGGAAGCCGACGCCGGCTTCGCCGCGCAGCCGCTGCAGTTGCCGAAGGGCAAGGCGTATCGCGACGAGTTCTTCGGCGACGTCGAAACCTATCGCGGCGAACTGCTTGCGACCCTGCCCGGCCGGCCGACGGCGGCCACCGACAGCATCACGCTGAAGATCAAGTATCAGGGCTGTGCCGACGCCGGCATCTGCTATCCGCCTCAGACGCGCACGCTGAACGTGGCGCTGCCGCCTGCAGCAGGCGAAGCCTTCGTTCCGCTGGGTTCCAGCGCGCTCACCGGCGGCCTGCTGGGCCAGAAACCTCAGGCCGGGATGGACGCGCTGCCGCTGCCGGCGGAACAGGCCTTCGCGTTCGAAGCCATCGCGTTCAACGGCAACGAACTGCTGCTGCGCTTCACGCCGGCGCGCGGTTACTACGTGTACCGCGACCGCACCTCGATGGCGCTGGAAGGCGCACAGGGCATCGCCTTGCAGGCGCCGCGCTGGCCGAAGGGCACGGCGCACCGGGACGAGCATTTCGGCGAGGTGACGGTCTACTTCGACCAGGCCGAAGTGCCGGTGCCGTTGCGACGCGAGGACGCGAAGGCCGCGCAGGCGACCCTGCGCGTCACCTTCCAGGGCTGCCAGACCGACGGCATCTGCTATCCGCCGATGACGCGGCGCGTGAAGCTGGCGATCCCCGCCGGCACGGTGACGCCGGCCAGCACGCCCGACGTGCCCGCACCTGCTGCCGTCGCGCCGTTGCCGACGACAACGACCGCACCGGGCGACACGAAGATCGGCACACCGGACACGACAGCGGCGACCACGCCCGCCGCGACCGATGTCGAACGCACGCGTCCGCCCGAAGAAGTTCTGGCGCGCAACCAGCGCGGCGGTGCCACCTCGTTGCTTGCCGCACTGGCACTCGCGCTGCTCGGCGGCCTGATCCTCAACCTGATGCCGTGCGTGCTGCCGATCCTGTCGCTGAAGGCGCTGTCGCTGGCCGAAAGCGGGCGCGATGGCGGCGATGCCCGTCGGCGCGCGCTCTGGTACACGGCCGGCGTGCTGGTCAGCTTCGTCGCCGTCGGTGCGCTGGCCATCGCGCTGCGTGCCGCCGGGCAGGCGCTGGGCTGGGGCTTCCAGCTGCAACAGCCGTGGGTGGTCGGGCTGCTGGCGTACGTGATGTTCGCGGTGGGCCTGAGCCTGTCAGGCGTCTTCGCGATCGGGCATCGACTGGCGGGAACCGGCCATGGACTGGCGACGCGTCGTGGTCCGGTCGGTGACTTCTTCACCGGTGTGCTGGCGGTGGTCGTGGCCAGCCCGTGCACGGCCCCCTTCATGGGCGTGGCGCTCGCGTATGCGTTCACGGCTCCCACGCCGCTGGCGCTGCTGGTGTTCGCGGTGCTCGGCCTGGGGCTCGCCCTGCCATTCCTGCTGATCGGCTTCGTGCCGGCGCTAGCGAGCCGCCTGCCGCGTCCCGGCGCGTGGATGGACACGCTGAAGCAGGTGCTGGCCTTCCCGATGTACCTGACGGCCGTATGGCTGCTGTGGGTGTTGGGCAAGCAGCGCGGCATCGACGCGGTGGGCCTGGCGCTGGTTGGCCTGGTGGTGCTGGCGCTGGGGCTGTGGTGGTTCCAGCGCGCGCGCTTCGCCGCTGCGCCGCTGCAGCGCGCGCTGGCGCTGGTGCTCGCCGCTTCTGCGCTGGTGCCGCTGGCGATGGTGCATCGGTTGCCAGCGATCTCCACTGCCACGCCGATGGCGGAGGGCCACGTGGCCTATTCGGCCGAGCGGTTGGCGGCCTTGCGTGCCGAGGGGCGGATCGTATTCGTCGACATGACCGCCGACTGGTGCGTCACCTGCAAGGCCAACGAAAAGGCCGTACTGAATACCGACGCATTCCGCGATCTGCTTGCACAGCACGATGCGGTCATGATGACCGGCGACTGGACCAACGTGGACCCGGCCATCACCGCCTTCCTTGAGCAGCACAAAGCCGTCGGCGTGCCGCTGTATGTGATGTATCCGCGCCATGGCGGCGAAGGCGAAGTGCTGCCGACCGTGCTGACCCACGACACGGTGCGCCAGGCGTTCGCACGGGCGACACGATGAAGGCCACCACGCCGCGCGTCCTGGCCGTCGCCGTCATGGCGGCCGGACTCGGTCTGCTCGCCAGCCTGTGGTTCAACGGCAACCCCCTGTGGCGCACGGACCCCGGCGAGCGCGCACTGCATGCCGCCGTGAATGCAACCGCCCCCGCGCCGCCGGCAGGCATCACGCCTGCCGCCATCGGCGATCCCATGCCGGCGATCGCACTGCCCGGACTGGACGGCAAGATCGTCGATCTCGCAACCAACTACCAAGGAAAGCGCCTCCTTATCAATGTCTGGGCCAGCTGGTGCGGTCCGTGCATCGAGGAGATGCCGGAGCTGCAACGCTTCGCGACGGCGCAGGGCGCTGACGGCGTACAGGTGGTCGGCCTGGCGCTGGACACGCCGGAAGGCGTCCAGGACTTCCTGTCCCGCGTGCCCGTCGCGTACCCCATCGTGCTGGACACGCCGGGCCCGTCAGACGCCAGTGTGTGGCTGGGCAATGCCAAGGGTGTGTTGCCCTACACCGTGCTGGTGGGGGCCGACGGGCGCATCGAGCGACAGAAGATCGGCCCGTTCCAGCATGGCGAGATCAGCGGCTGGGCAAAGTAGCCCATCGCACAACATCGTCGAACCTGCCGCCAACGTGGCTGGCATTCGTGGCCCGATCATTGCCGCCACGCGGCGCCGCGTCCCGCAAGTCGTTGATCTGACTTGATCGCCACCGAAAATCAAACAATCGCTTAAAACGAAGCAAACTTCGGCGAACTGGACAGCATCGGCAGGTTCAAGCAGACTGCCGCCCTTCCGCTGGAGAGCCGAATGGCGAAGCTGCTGGTCCTGCATGGCCCCAACCTCAATCTGCTCGGGACACGCGAGCCGGAGGTCTATGGCCATGCGACGCTCGCCGACATCGACTTGGCGCTCGCGGCGCAGGCGCAGGCCGCCGGCCACCAGTTGGACGCATTCCAGTCCAATGCGGAGCACGCGCTGGTCGACCGCATCCAGGCCGCCCGCACCGACGGCACCGCCTTCATCCTGATCAATCCGGCCGCCTTCACCCATACCTCCGTCGCGATCCGCGATGCGCTGGCGGCCGTGGCGCTGCCCTTCATCGAAATCCACCTGTCCAACCCGCACACCCGCGAGCCGTTCCGCCACACCAGCTATGTCAGCGACAAGGCGGTGGGCGTGGTCTGCGGCTTCGGTGCGGACAGCTACCGCTACGCGCTGGACGCCGCCCTGCAGCGGCTGCCCGCCTGACTTTCCTCTGTTCCCCGCGGGGAACGACGTTCAACCACGAGGCTCCCATGGATCTCCGCAAAATCAAGAAACTGATCGACCTGCTGGAAGAGTCGAACTTGGCCGAAATCGAGATCAAGGAAGGCGAAGAGTCCGTGCGCCTGGCGCGCACCCCGAAGGGCGGTTACGCGGTGCCGGCACCGGCACCCGTCGCGTATGCCGAGCCCCGTGCCGCTGCGCCGATGCCGATGAGCTCGCCAACCGAGGCCTCTACCGGTGGCACGGCCAAGGCCGGCAACGCCCTGCCCGACGGCCATGTGGTGCGCGCGCCGATGGTCGGCACCTTCTACGCCTCGCCGTCGCCGGACAAGCCGTCGTTCGTCAGCGTCGGCCAGTCGGTGAAGGCCGGCGAGACGCTGGCGATCATCGAGGCCATGAAGATGTTCAACCCCATCGAGGCCGATGTGTCCGGCACCGTGCTGTCGATCCTGGCCGAGAGCGGTCAGCCGATCGAATTCGACCAGCCGCTGTTCGTGATCGGCTGAGGTCCGCACCATGCTGGACAAAGTCGTCATCGCCAACCGGGGTGAGATCGCGCTGCGCATCCTGCGCGCCTGCCACACCCTCGGCATCCGCACGGTCGCGGTCCATTCCACCGTCGACCGCAACCTCAAGCACGTGGCCATGGCGGACGAATCCGTCTGCATCGGCCCTGCTGCGTCGAAGGACAGCTACCTCAACATCCCGGCGATCATCGCCGCGGCCGAAGTGACCGACGCGCAGGCCATCCATCCCGGCTACGGTTTCCTGTCGGAGAACGCCGACTTTGCCGAGCGCGTGGAGCAGTCGGGCTTCATCTTCATCGGCCCGAAGGCCGACACCATCCGCATGATGGGCGATAAGGTCGAAGCGATCCGCGCCATGCTCGCAGCAGGCGTGCCCTGCGTGCCGGGCAGCGGCGGCCCGCTGGGCGACGACATCGTCGCCAACACCAAGATCGCGCGCGAGATCGGCTACCCGGTCATCATCAAGGCGGCGGGCGGCGGCGGCGGGCGCGGCATGCGCGTGGTGCATGTGGAAGGCGCGCTGAAGGCGGCCATCGAGACCACCAAGTCGGAAGCCAAGGCGGCGTTCGGCAATGGCGAGGTCTACATGGAGAAGTTCCTGGAGAATCCGCGCCATGTGGAGATCCAGGTGCTCGCCGACGGCCAGGGCAATGCCATCCACCTGGGCGAGCGCGACTGTTCGATGCAGCGTCGCCACCAGAAGGTGGTGGAAGAAGCACCGGCCCCGGGCATCACCGAGGAACTGCGCAACGAGATCGGCAAGGTCTGCGTGGAAGCGTGCATCCGCATCGGCTACCGCGGCGCCGGCACGTTTGAATTCCTGTTCGAGGACGGCCGTTTCTACTTCATCGAAATGAACACCCGCATCCAGGTGGAGCATCCGGTGACCGAGCGCATCACCGGCATCGACCTGGTGTGCGAGCAACTGCGCATCGCTGCCGGCCACAAGCTGAGCATCAAACAGTCCGACATCGTGCTGCGCGGCCACGCCATCGAATGCCGCATCAATGCGGAAGACCCGGACACCTTCATGCCGCATCCGGGCCTGATCCAGCACTTCCATCCACCGGGCGGCCCGGGCGTGCGCGTGGATACGCACATCTACGAAGGCTACCGCGTACCGCCGAACTACGACTCGATGATCGCCAAGCTCATCGTGCATGGCCCGGACCGCGAGACCGCGATCGCGCGCATGCGCGTGGCGTTGAGCGAGATGGTCATCGACGGCATCAAGACCAACATCCCGCTGCAACAACGCATCATGCGCGACCAGGGGTTCCAGGCCGGCGGACAGAACATCCACTACCTGGAAAAGCGCCTGGCCGAACGCAAGAACAAGGCGATCTCGCTGGTCTGAGGGTTCGCCAGGCCGGAAGAAAGAAGGGCCGGGATGTCGCCATCCCGGCCCTTGCTGTTTCATGCGGGCGCTGCAGCGGCGCGGCGTGTTACCGGTCTGGCGCCTGCTGCGTGCCGGGGACGGGCTCGGCGCCCAGCGGCGAGGAGGGATCGGTGATCCGCACCACTTCCGACGACCCGTTCGGCCAGATCACCCTGATCGTGCTGCCCGGCGCCAGCGTCGAAAACGGCGTACCGCTCCGCGCGCGGTAGAGCGCGGCGACCTGCGCGGCGCCGAGGCGGCGCGCATCGTCGGGCGCGTGGATGGTCATGTGTCCCACCCGCGACAGATCCCGGAAGGCCGGGTCCCGCGTTTCGATCACGATCGTGGCGGCGGCGGCGGCATACGCCACCACGACCAGACCCCAGACCAGAAGATTGGCTCCTGGTCGCGCGCGCTTGTATTTCATCCGTCCACTCCCGGGTGGGACAACAGCGTGCCCACCATGTCGTCCACGTTGTCCCGACCTTGGCGCGGCACACCGGCATCACGCGCGAAGGTAGTGAAATCCTGCGATTCGTCCTGCGAGCAGATCCCGCCGTTGACGCAGTAATTGGTCATCATCGAGCCCCCCGGGCTGCAGTCCATCCCCAGCTGGCAGGCGGCCACGCGCCAGGCGATCTCCGTGAGCTCGCTGCCCGACACCTCGCCCAGCGTGTCGCGCCGGCCGCTGCCGATCGTGCCCATCGCCGGCGCGATGGCGAGATAGGCGAAGGGGTCGCCGGAATCGAGCACGCGCTGCACCAGGTCGCGCCGATAGTCGTCGCCCTCCTGCAGGGGCTGCTCCATCGCCAGCAGCGCGGCTTCCGCAGCCAGGCTGCCGGCCTGCGCCGCCTGGATGCGACGGGTGATGATGGTCGCCGACGAAAACCCGTCTTCGGGCACGAAACGCGCGCAGCGTTGTTGCACGCGCTGGCGGGCGGCCAGCATCGCGCCACCATTCGCCAGAGCAAGGCCGGCGATCACGCGCGTGTCCTGCGCATAGCCCGCAGGATCGGCCGCAAAGCCAGCGCAGTGATCCTGCACCAGGCTCATCAGCCACATGGCATCAGCGTCACCGGCGGCCGCGAGCACCATCAGTTCCCGCGAGTAGGCGAACAGATCGGTGCTGTCCTCGAATCCGCGTCGCAAGGGCGACAGCGCCGGCATGGTGCGCGCCGATACCGGGCGCAGCACCGCGTGGGCGACCAAGGTGGCAGACCGGTCCATCTCCGGCGCGGTGACGATGGCAGTATCCGCGGGGCCGGCATGCGGCAGCCAACCCGCCTGGCGCAGCGGCAACCACGCCAGCGCTCCCAGCAGGCCCACCAGCATCATCGGCATCAGCAGCTTCCGGGGCACGCGGGCATTATCCCGGCGCGCTGCGCACCTTTCAATGCGATGCGCAGGTGACCATGATCGCGATCACGCGCGCGGGCGTCGTGCAGGAGCCCGCGCCTGTGGGTGCATGAGACAATTCCGGCCTGTTCATTCCCCTCTCGGCCGTCATGCCCTACCTGGAACTCTCCCTGCGCTGCACCGAAGCCGAGCAGCCGCGTTACGAGAACGCGCTGGACGACGTGGGCGCACTATCGGTCACCCTGCTGGATGCCGATGCCGATACCGGCAACGAGCGCGCCATCCTGGAGCCCGGCGTCGGCGAGACCCCCCTGTGGAAGGCGCTGGTGCTGACCGCGCTGTTCGATGCCGACGCCGATGCGCTGACGCTGCTGGCCGCACTGGAAGCCTTCGATCCGGGACTCGACTGGACGCAGGTGGGTTTCCGCAAGGTGGAGGACGAAGACTGGGAACGCGCATGGCTGGACCAGTTCAAGCCGATGCGCTTCGGCACGCGCACGTTCATCGTGCCGTGGAACCATGAAGTCCCCGATGAGGCCGGCGACGACGCGGCGATCGTGCGCCTCGATCCCGGCCTGGCGTTCGGGTCCGGCACGCACCCCACCACCGCGCTGTGCCTGCGCTGGCTGGACGCGCTGGCGGGCGAAGGCCTGCTGCAAGGGCAGCGCGTGCTCGACTTCGGTTGCGGCTCCGGCATCCTCGCACTGGCCGCCCTGAAACTCGGCGCGGCGCAGGCGGTCGGTGTCGACAACGATCCGCAGGCCCTGCTCGCCAGCGCCGACAACGCACAGCGCAACGAAGTCGGCGCGCATTTCAGCGTCTACCTGCCCGACGATGAACCGGCCGCGACTTATCCGATCGTGGTGGCGAACATCCTTGCGTCCGCACTGGATGCCCTGGCCGACATTCTCGCCGCCCGCGTGGCGCCGGGTGGCCGCATCGCGCTGTCCGGCATCCTCAACGGACAGGAAGACGAACTGCTTGCCCGCTATGCCCCGTGGTTCGATGCGCTGTCCGCCACGCAGGACGGCGACTGGATGCGCATCGACGGCATCCGCCGCTGACGCGCCCCGTCACAACACACCTGCGGACGAGCATGGTTGAATAGCCGCATGTTCACTGCTTGCCCGCATTGCCAGTTCCTCGTCGCCCGGGATCCGCGTTCCGGCGCGCCGCCAGCGGACTGCCCGCGCTGCGGCAAGGCCCTGGTCATGAAGACCGATGCGGGAACGCCAGCGCCCAGCTTCGCGACCCTGCTGAACGCCACGCCTGATGCCACGTCACCTGCGACCGAGGAAAACGTCCTCGACGTCCCCGCCATCGACAGCGAAGCATGCGACACCGAAGCGCCATCTCCACCTTCCGCCACCCCGGTTGAAACACCGGCGCAGACGGCACCCGTTGGCGTCTTCGCGACATCATCGGAGGCCAAGCACGACGTCGCCACGCTGGACGACGCATCGCCCAGCGACGTGGCGGCGCCGGCAGAACTCGTCGCGCCAGCCAGGACCACCGACGCACCCGGCACCGCGCCCGCTCCTGCACGCAAAGCGACAGGACCCCGTTTCCTGCAACGCACGCGCACCACGCCGGTGCACGCGCACCGCGTACGCGCGCAATGGGCGATCGTCGCCGTGTTGTCGTTGCTGCTGTGCACGCAGGTCGTGATCGCGGATCGCGCGAGGCTCGCGATGCAGGCCGGGTGGCGACCGATTGTCGTGGCCTTGTGCGGCGTGTTCCGCTGCGACGTGCCGACCTGGCGCGAACCCACGGCCTTCACCATGCTCAGTCGCGATGTCCGCCCCCTCCTGGACCGGCCTGGTACGTTGCTGGCGCAGGCCACGTTCCGCAACGAAGCGCGCTGGACACAGGGTTGGCCCGTCATTCTGCTGACGCTGAAGGATGCGGACGGTCGCACGCTGGGCGCGCGTGCGCTGCAGCCCGGGGACTACCTGCCTGCAGGCGAGACCACGGCCGAGATTGGCCCGGGCCAGAGCGCACAGATCGCCGTGCGCATACGCGAACCCAGCGCCAGCGTCGTCGCGTTTTCCTTCGACTTCCGTTAAGCGCCCCGGATTCATCAAAAAGCGGATGCGCGCGCCGCGATGAGGCGCTAGACTCGTCGCCCCGCCGAATACCCACAAGCACAAGGCGGGCATCTGCATCCGTAGCGCCCAGGGGATCCGATTGAACGCTGCCTCCACACGCCAGGACACGCCACGCACCGCGTCGCGTCCGCCGCTGCGCGAGCATGTCGCACAGTCCGTGCGCCGCTACCTGCGCGACCTGGATGGCAGCGAAGCCGACGATGTGTACGAAATCGTGCTGCGTGAAATGGAAATCCCGCTGTTCGTGGAAGTGCTGAACCATTGCGACGGCAACCAGAGCCGCGCGGCCGCCATGCTCGGCATCCATCGCGCCACGTTGCGCAAGAAGCTCAAGGACTACGGGCTGGCCTGAGCGGCCCCGGACGCCGTGGTGCAGCGCGTTATAATTCGCGCCCCGCTCCGCATCGCCGTCCTCCATGACCCTTGATCTCCAGCCCGTGCGCCGGGCGTTGTTGTCCGTTTCCGACAAGACCGGCCTGCTCGACCTGGCCCGTGCGCTGGCCGCCCGCGATGTCGAGCTGCTGTCCACCGGCGGCACCGCGAAGACATTGCGTGACGCCGGCCTGTCCGTACGCGATGTCGCTGATGTCACCGGCTTCCCGGAAATGATGGATGGTCGCGTCAAGACGCTGCACCCCAAAGTACACGGCGGCCTGCTGGGGCGTGCCGGCACCGATGATGCGGTGATGGCCGAGCACGGCATCGGCGCCATCGACCTGCTGGTGCTGAACCTGTATCCGTTCGAGTCCGTCACCGCCAAGGCCGACTGCACGCTCGCCGATGCGGTGGAGAACATCGACATCGGCGGTCCCGCCATGCTGCGATCCGCAGCGAAGAACTTCGCCCGCGTCGCCGTCGCGACCGACCCGTCGCAGTACGCCGGTCTGGTCGCGGAACTGGAAGCGAACGAGGGCGCACTGTCGGCGAAGACGCGCTTCGCACTGTCGGTCGCCGCATTCAACCGCGTGGCGCAGTACGACGCCGCGATCAGCAACTACCTGTCCGCCGTGACCGACACATCGTCGGACGTGCCCGTGCGCAGCGCCTTCTCGGCGCAGGCGAACGGCAGCTTCGTCAAGGTGATGGACCTGCGCTACGGCGAGAACCCGCACCAGCAGGCCGCGTTCTACCGCGACCTGTATCCCGCACCCGGCTCGCTGGCCACGTTCGAGCAGCTGCAGGGCAAGGAACTCAGCTACAACAACATCGCCGACAGCGATGCGGCGTGGGAATGCGTGCGCCAGTTCGACGCGCCGGCCTGCGTGATCGTCAAGCACGCCAATCCCTGCGGCGTGGCCATCGGCGTGGCCTGTGGTGACGCCTATGAACTGGCGTACGCGACCGATTCCACCAGCGCCTTCGGCGGCATCATCGCGTTCAACCGCACGCTGGACGCGGCCACCGCGAAAGTCATCCTGGACCGCCAGTTCGTCGAGGTCCTGATCGCGCCGGACTACGAGCCCGCCGCGCTCGACTACGCGACCAAGAAAGCCAACGTGCGCGTGCTGCGCATCCCGATGGCCCCGGTCTCTCCGGGCTTCATCGACACCAAGCGCATCGGCTCCGGCCTGCTGCTTCAGACCGCCGACGACCGCGTGGTCACGCGCGACGAGCTGAAGGTGGTGACCAAGCGGGCGCCGACCGATGCACAGTTCACCGACCTGCTGTTCGCATGGAAGGTGGCCAAGTTCGTGAAGTCCAACGCCATCGTCTACGCGAAGGACCACCGCACCATCGGCGTCGGCGCCGGCCAGATGAGCCGCGTGTACTCGGCGCGCATCGCCGGCATCAAGGCAGCGGATGCGGACCTGGTGGTCGAGGGCTCGGTGATGGCCAGCGACGCCTTCTTCCCGTTCCGCGACGGCATCGACGCCGCTGCCGCCGCAGGGATCAAGGCCGTGATCCAGCCGGGCGGCTCCATGCGCGACAGCGAAGTGATCGCCGCCGCCGACGAGCATGGCATCGCCATGGTGTTCACCGGTGTTCGCCACTTCCGCCACTAACATCGTGTCGCCGCTGCGGTGGCGACGCCTGGAGCAAGCGAAGGACATGAGCCTCTTCCGCACCCTCTCCATCGCACTGCTGTCGACGATCACCGTGCTGGCGTTCGCGGGGTGTGCAGACAGGCTGGATCCCATGCAGGATGCGAGGGCGAAGATCGCCGCCACCCTGCCTGCGCCCTACTTCGAGGATCTGGTGACCGAATCGGCTTCCATCGAAGGCGACCGCCTGGTCCTGCTGGTGCGCAGTCCGGCCGGCAGCGCCGCGAAGACGCGCGAAGCCCCCGGCTTCGACGCACTGAAGGACAGCGAACAGGCCGCGCTGCGCGACCTGTGCGGACGTCCCGAGATCCTGCCGCTGATCGACAGCGATGCGGTGCTCGTGCGTCGTTTCGTGGACCGCGAAGACGCCCTGTTCTTCGAAGTCGCACTCCCCGCGCGCGCCTGCGCGACTCCGCCGGCCGCAGCGCCGGCCCAGCCTTGAGGAAAACCCCTTGAAAGTCCTGGTCATCGGTTCCGGCGGTCGCGAGCATGCCCTCGCGTGGAAGCTGGCGCAGTCGCCGCGCGTGGACGAGGTGATCGTGGCGCCCGGCAATGCGGGCACGGCGACCGAAGCGAAGTGCCGCAATGTCGCCGTCAAGCTCAACGACATCGAAGGATTGCTGGCCCTGGTGCAGGCCGAAGGCGTGGAGCTGACCGTGGTCGGCCCCGAAGTGCCCCTGGTCGCCGGCGTGGTGGACCGCTTCCGCCTGGCCGGCCGGCGCATTTTCGGCCCGACCGCCGCCGCCGCGCAGCTCGAAGGCAGCAAGGCGTTCGCGAAGGATTTCCTGGCGCGCCACGGCATTCCCACCGCGTACTACGCCGTGCATACCGCCGTGGATGCTGCGATCGCCTACGTCCGCGACAAAGGCGCGCCGATCGTCGTCAAGGCCGACGGCCTGGCCGCGGGCAAGGGCGTCATCGTGGCGATGACCTTGCAGGAAGCGGAAGACGCGGTGCGCGACATGCTGTCGGGCAATGCGTTCGGCGATGCCGGCGCGCGCGTGGTGATCGAAGAGTTCCTGGAAGGCGAAGAAGCCAGCTTCATCTCGATGGTGGATGGCACCACCGCCCTGCCGATGGCGACGAGCCAGGACCATAAGCGTGTCGGCGACGGCGATACCGGCCCCAACACCGGCGGCATGGGCGCCTACTCTCCCGCGCCCGTGGTCACGCCGGAGGTGCACGCGCGCGTGATGCGCGAGGTGGTCAACCCCACCGTGCAAGGCATGATCGCCGACGGCGTGCCGTTCACCGGCTTCCTGTATGCGGGTCTGATGATCGACACGAGCGGCGCACCGAAAGTGATCGAATTCAACGTGCGCTTCGGTGATCCGGAAACGCAGCCGGTGATGCTGCGCCTGCAGTCGGACCTGGTGGACCTGGTCGACGCCGCCCTCGATGGCCGGCTTGCCACGACCGAAGCCCAGTGGGATCCACGCCCCTCGCTGGGCGTGGTGATGGCGGCGGCGCCCTACCCGGAAACGCCGGTGACGGGCGATGTCATCGCCGGCCTCGACGAGGTACCGGCAACGGCCAAGGTCTTCCATGCCGGTACAGCGCTCGACGCGGACGGCCACGTGGTCAGCGCCGGTGGTCGTGTCCTGTGCGTCGCGGCGTTGGGCGATTCGGTGTCCGACGCCCAGCGCCACGCCTATGCCGGTGTCGACAAGGTGCGCTGGACGAACGAATTCCATCGCACCGACATCGGCTGGCGCGCGATCGCGCGCGAACGCGCGGACGCCTGACCGTTACTCCGCCTGCACGAAGTTCGCCGCGAACTCCCGCGGCGCACTGCGCAGGTATTGCGGCGCAACGGCGACCTTCGCCCCCAACGCCGCTGCGGCATGCCACGGCCAGCGCGGGTCGTAGAGGATGCCGCGTGCGATGCCGATGGCATCGGCCTGGTCCCGCAGCAGGATGTCTTCCGCCTGCTGCGGTTCGGTGATCAGGCCCACCGCGATGACGGGCATGGCCACCTCGCGCTTGATCGCGTCCGCGAACGGCACCTGGTAGCCGGGCTTCAACGCGATCTTCTGCGCCGGATGCAGGCCACCACTCGACACGTGGATGAAGTGGCACCCGCGCGCATCCAGTGCCTTCGCCAATGCGAGGCTCTGCGCCAGGTCCCACCCACCGTCGACCCAGTCGGTGGCGGAGATGCGGATGCCGACCGCCATCGAAGCGGGCACCGCCGCCTTGACCGCATCGAATACCTGCAGCACCAGGCGCATGCGGTTTTCCAGCGTGCCGCCGTAGGCGTCATCGCGCTGGTTGCTCAACGGCGACAGGAACTGGTGCAGCAGGTAGCCATGTGCGGCGTGGATCTCGATCAACTGCAGACCGAGCCGCACGGCGCGGCGTGCGCTGTCGGCGAACGCCGCGATGACGGCGTCGATGCCGGCCTGGTCCAGCGCCTCGGCCGCATGCTGGCCCTCGCTGTAGGCGACCGGCGAAGCCGATACCGTCTGCCAGCCGTGCGACGCATCCGGTGCGATCTGCGCGCCGTGATGGTCCCACGGGCGATGGGTGGACGCCTTGCGGCCGGCATGCGCCAACTGCACGCCGATCGGCATGGCGGAATAACGGCGCGTCGCCGCCAGCGCTGCCGCGAACGCGGCTTCCGTGGTGTCGTCCCACAGGCCGAGGTCCGCCCAGCTGATGCGTCCACGCGGCGCCACCGCCGTGGCTTCGATGATCGCGAGTCCGGCGCCGGACTGCGCGAGATTGGGCCAATGGAAGGCGTGCCACGCGGTGGCGCGGCCTTCTTCGGAGGAGTACTGGCACATCGGCGCGATCACGATGCGGTTGGACAGCGACAACGGCCCCAGCGCGAGGGGCGAGAACAAGCGACTCATGGACGAAGGAACACCGGACGACGTGGGGCGGCCACTAT
>CAMPIO010000083.1 GCA_946886405.1 uncultured Pseudoxanthomonas sp. | reverse complement strand
GCAATAGAACAGGTCGGCACCGTCGGATTCCAGGCCGCTGATGTGCGCGCCCGCCATCGTCACCCGCGACGCATGGCGCACCGCCCGCCGCGCGCTGCTCACGCGCGAGAAGGAACTCACCCGCCTTCACGACCAGATCGCGCGCGAACGCCGTTCCCTGCCATGGGTGCATGTGGACACGCCCTACACGTTCGACACACCGCAGGGCACGCGCACGCTGGCCGACCTGTTCGACGGCCGCCGCCAGTTGATGGTGCAGCACTTCATGTTCGCGCCCGGCTGGGAACAGGGCTGCAAGAGCTGCTCCTTCATGGCCGACCACCACGCCGGCGCACTCGTCCACCTCGCCCAGCGCGACCTCGCCCTCGTCGCCGTCTCGCGCGCACCACTGGCCGATATCGAAGCCTTCCGCCATCGCATGGGCTGGACCTTCCCGTGGGTGTCCTCGCACGGCACTTCGTTCAACCACGACTTCGGCGTCAACTTCAACCAGGAGGACATGTCGCGCGGCATGGTGGACTACAACTACACGCGGCAACCGTTCCCGCACGAGGAAGCCCCCGGCATCAATGTGTTCGTGCGCGACGGCGCCGGCGAGGTCTTCCACACCTATTCGCGTTACGGCCGTGGCGTGGAAGCGATGATGCACACCTACGCGCTGCTCGACCTGACGCCTTACGGCCGCAATGAAGACGCCGAGGACTACCCGATGGCCTGGGTGCGCCACCACGACCGCTACGATGCGGCGCCGCTCGGCGCGGCCGGCGGATGCTGCGCGGCGAAGCCCTGACGCCACGCCATCATGTCGCTGCCCGACGCCTGGTGGCCGTGGCTCGCCATCGCCGGTCTCGGAGCGCTCCATGGCCTGAGTCCGGCGAACGGCTGGCTGTTCGCCGCGGCACAAGCGAGCCGCAGCGGCGATGCGCGCGACGTGCGGCGCGCGCTGCTGCCCATCGCCGCAGGACATGCGCTGTCGGTGGCGCTGGTCGTGGCACTGGTGATGCAGGGCGTGCGGCTGGCGCCACAGCGCATGCAGATCGTGGCGGGCGGATGTCTGCTTGCGCTCGCGGCGTGGCGACTGGTACGGCGTGCGCGCATCACATCCTCCCCTCCATCGCAGGTCGTCCGCCGATCACGCGCGGACCTGGCCGCCTGGTCCTGCCTGACGGGCGCCGCACACGGCAGCAGCTTCATGCTGGTGCCCGCACTGGTCCCGCTGTGCATGGCGGAAGCGCCAGCGCGCGCGATCACCGCCACCGGTTCGCTGTTGCTGATGCTGGCGGCCGTCGGCCTGCATCTGCTGGCCATGCTCGCGACCATCCAGTTCATCGCCACCGGTGTCGGCCGCGGCGCGTGGTGGCATCGCGCCTGCACGTCCGACGCGGCATGGGCCGCGGCCTTGGCGCTGGCCGGCGCGATAGTGATCGCGCAGCGCTGAAACGCTACGCGTTCTTTACGCATCCGGCGCCGAAGCGCATGGAGCCGTTACGCGGCACGGACCTATCGTGGCTCCACCGCACGCGATGTGCGCCACGACCCGATGCATGTCCATCCTGATCCTGCGTGGCCCGCATGCCGCGCTTCCCGACGCCTCCTCCCTCGACCCTCCGCTGCGCGAACGCGCGCATGCTGCCGGGCAGCGCCTGCGCTGCCGTACCTTCGCGACGATGCGCGACCTGCTGTCCGGCCTGCGTCGTGCGCACATCGCGCACAGCGACATGCTGCTGCTGGATATCGGCGACCTTGCGCTCGACGGCGTCACGCAGACGCGGGCCCTGCGCGACGCGCTCGACGGCCTGGCGTCGCCCTACATCGAAGTGCACGACGACGCCGCGCATGCGCTGGAGCCACGCGTGCACCCGCAGCACGCGCCGCTGGTCACCGTAATCCTGCGGGACGACCTGCCGCGTGCGTACGCATTGGCGCTCGACATCGCGCTGCGCCGCGTGGACCACGCGAACGCCGCGGAGCCCTTCCATGCCTGAGCCGGAGCCTCTCATGTCAATCCTCGTCATCCGTGGCCCCGAGCGCCACGACACCCTCGCCTCGCCAGCGCGTCCTCTGCCACCGTCGGTGCTCGGCGCGCTGGTGCAGCGGGCCGGTTGCGCAGGCCAGACGCTGGCCGTGCGCAGTTGCGGCTCCATCACGGACGTGCTGACCGCGCTGCGCCTGGCGAACGAATGGGGGGTGCGCGCCACCCTGCTCGACCCCGGTGCGCTCACCGAGCATCCGCTGCTGCAGCGTGCCGTGCAGGGCCTCGCCCATCCCTACGTGGAAGTGCATGACGACCTCGATGAAGGCAGCCTGCCCGCCACCGCCGGCCGCCGTCTCGCGGTGGTCGACGGCTACGGCGCGCGCAGCTACGCCCTGGCATTGGAGATCGCACTGGAGCAGCTTGGCTACGCGGAATGCGAGTGCGATGTGCACGTCGGCACCTGACCCGGTCAACGCCACGAAGACGCGCCACTATTTCGCCGACTACGAGGTCTACGACGCCGGCCAATGCATCGCCTGGGGCCAGGCGACGCTGGCGTGCACGACGCCGGGCACGGTCGTGCAGGCACTGCGCACGCTCGCCGCGGCACAGCAGGGCGTGGCCGCCGGCGCGATACGTCTGCGCAGCGTCAGCCGCCTCTGATGTCCGGCGCGTGTCACCGAACCGTCATCCTCACCACGTACCTTGCCGCCCTTTCCGACGGGGCGGGACGCGACCTTGGCCGAACACGCGCTGCGCGCACTCACCCGCGTGTTCACCGACCAGACACCGGCGCTGCGTGGGTTCTTTGCCCGTCGCGGCGCCAACGACGAAGCCGAGGACCTGGTGCAGGAAACCTACCTGCGCCTGTTGCGTGCGCACCAGGGCCAGGGCGAGCAGATCGCCAACCCCGAGGCCTACCTGTTCACCGTGGCGCTCAATCTCGCGCGCGAACAGGCCGCGCGCCGGCAGCGCACGCCCGTGCCCATGGAAGATGTCGAGCAGGTAGCGGCCCTCGTCACCCACGCGGAAGGCGTGGAGGACGCGGCCGAGCGCGCCCAGCGCCGGCAGCACATGCAGGCCCTGCTCGCGACGCTGCCCACGCGCACGCGCGCCGTCCTCGTCATGCAGTACCGCGACGGCCTGACCTACCGCCAGATCGGCGAGCGCCTGGGCGTGTCGCCGCACATGGTCAAGAAACACGTGGTGCGCGGACTGGCCGTCTGCCGCCGCGCGATGGGGACCGCGTGATGGCCACCGGCCTGTTCCCGCCCGGCGCGTCCGCCGCCACCCGCGAGGCGGCGCACTGGCACGTGATGCAGCGCGAGGGCGCGCTGGGCCCGGACGACCAGCAGCGTTTCATGGCATGGCTGGTGGCCTCGCCCGTGCACCTGCGCGAATACCTGGCCATCGCCCGCGTCGCCGCCGAGATCGGCGATGCCGTACGCGGGCTGCCGGCGGACGCCGCCCTGCCGGACGAGCGCGACAACGTCGTACCGCTGCCCCTGCGCCCGGCGCGTCCACGCGCCGCGCGCACGCCGCCGCGGCGCCTGCCGCGCATCGCGACCGCTGCAGTCCTGCTGCTCGGCATCGGCATCGTGGTGCATGCGGCGCTGCCTTCGACGCACCACTACGTCGCCGCGCAAGGCGTGCCACGCATGGTCACGCTGGAAGATGGCACGGTGATGCACCTCAACGCGGAAAGCGACGTCACCGTGACCGTCGGCCTGTTGCGCCGGCGCATCGAACTGGCGCGCGGCCAGGCGAGTTTCGTGGTCGCCGCGGATCGCCGCCCGTTCACTGTGCATGCGGCCGGACTGGAAGTGCGCGACATCGGCACCACCTTCGACGTATCGCTGCAGCGCGACCAGGCGCGCTTCGGCGTGGCCGAGGGCCGCATCCACGTGATCGACCGCGCGGGCAAGGGACGGCTGCTCGCCGACCTTTCCGCCGGACAGTCCGCGCGCGTGGCCTATGCCGATCACCACGTCAGTGTGGTGCAGGAAGATGTCGCGGCCATGACGGCATGGTGGCAACGGCGCGTCGTGTTCCGTGACGAACCACTGCGCGACATCGCCGACCGCTTCAACCGCATGAACACCGTGCGCCTGCGCGTGGACGACAGCGAAGCCGGCGCGCTGCGCCTGACCGGCAACCTGCGCGCGGACGATCTTGCCTCGCTGCGCGCTTTTCTCGACGAACAACCCACGCTCGCCGTGAGTGCCGATGCGCGCGAGATCCGCGTGCGTTCGCGCCGCGTGCCCGCGCACGGCCCGTGGTGATCCGGGCGCTGTAAGAAAAAATTCACGGAGAAAAGGGTGCCCGATCGCCGCCGTGCGCCCTCGTAGTGGAGGTGCGCGCGAGCGATCACGCGCCACCACCCCACTCCACCCGGATCCCACGATGCGCCGAATCCTCGCTCTTTCCATCGCGCTTGCCCTGCAGGCCGCGACCGCCAACGTCGCCGCCCAGCAGGCGACCATCGCGACCGACGCCATCCCGCCGCAATCGCTCGACAGCGCACTCAATGCACTCTCGCGCCAGACCGGCCTGCAGTTCGTCTACACCGCGCAGGCCGGCAATCCCCGCACGCGCGCCGTGCCCGCCGGCCTGTCGTCGGACCAGGCGCTGGCGCAGTTGCTGCAGGGCACCGGCCTGCGCTACCGCTACCTCAACACCAGCACCGTCACCATCGAAGCCGACACCTCCGCGACGCCCGTCCCGTCGGCCACGCCCTCGCCGGCCGCTGCAGACCCCGTATCGACGCCGAGCGCGCAGGCGGTGGACGCGCAGGATCTGGAAAGCGTCACCGTGGTCGGCAGCTACAGCCGCAGCCTGGAACAGGCGGTCGACATCAAGCGCTACAACGTCGGCTTCTCAGATTCCATCGTCGCCACCGACGTGGCGGACTTTCCCGAGCAGAACCTCGCCGAAGCGCTGCAGCGCATGCCCGGCGTGACCATCGAGCGCAACAAGGGCATGGGCAGCAAGGTCAACGTGCGCGGCCTGCCTTCCGAATACACCCATGTCTCCATCAACGACCTGGCCACCGCCTCCGGCAGCGGCGGGCGCGATGTGGAGTTCGACCTGTTCGCCTCGGAGATCATCCAGCAGGTCACCGTGCAGAAGTCGCCGACGGCGGCCGACGAGGAAGGCGGCATCGCCGGCTCGGTGAAGATCTCCACGGCGCGGCCGTTCGACTACAGCGATCGCAAGCTGGTGTTCTCCGCCGAGGGCGCGCACAACTCGATCTCCGAAGAGACGGATCCCAAGTTCGCCTTCCTCGCCAGTGACACCTGGGGCGACTGGGGCGCACTGGTGTCGTTCTCGCACGCTGAACGCACCAACCGCACCGACTCCACCTCGGGCATCAACTTCCGCCCGATGTCGCGCTTCCTGGGCGCCTCCGGCACGCGCGGCTCGCAGGCCGAGGCGGTGATCGAGCGCGATACCGACTGGGTGATCAACAACCGCGCCAATACCGCCGAGAGCAACCTGATCATCTTCCAGGACAAGGTCGGCGACCGCGTCTACCTCAACGACCAGGAGAAGTGGGGCGCCACCGCCTCGCTGCAGTACCGGCCCAGCAGCACCTTCAGCCTGACGTTCGACGCGATGGTGGGTGGCTACGACACGACCGAAGACGAATACGACGCCGCCGCCTACTCCGCCTCCAGCCGCAGCACGCTGGAAACGATCCACGAGTACGACGACACCACCCTGTCCGAGTACGGCATGCTGGTGCTGCGCGACGTGTCCTATACCGCCACCCAGCATGAGTTCCTCAGCAAGGAGCGCATCAACAAGACCGACTACGGCCAGTACAGCCTGGCGCTGGACTGGAACAACGATCTGTGGGACGTGGAAGCGATGGCCGGCTACTCCGGTGCGGAGAAGACGCTGGACTATTCCAACCTGAAGCACGTCGCCTACGCGCCGTCGCGCACGCGCTGGACCGGCCGCAGCGGCGAGACCATTCCCAGTGCGAGTTCCGCCGGCTTCGACATGTATGCCTCGCCCGAGCGCTACCTGTTCGAGGCGTATGAAACCACGCTGGAGAAGATCGACGACGACAAGTACGCCGCCAAGCTCGACGTCACCCGCAAGCTCGACCTGCCGTTCCTGCCTGCGCTGCGCAGCGTGCAGTTCGGCGGCCGCTACACCGACCGCAGCAAGGAGCGCCAGTACGGCGAACTCAAGATCACCGGTCCAGGCCCCGGCGACACGTCGTGGGTCAACACACGCACGCTCGCCGACAGCCCGCTGCAGGGGATCGGCGACATTGTCCCCGGCGGTGCCTACAGCGTGAAGGACCTCGACTGGCAGCAGGTCTCCAACGACTTCGCCCGCGGCTACTTCCGCTATCCCGGTTTCGCCACGCCGTTCGACGACGCGCAGTACTACCGCGTGGACGAAGAGGTCGCCGCGCTGTACGCGATGGCCAACGTCGACTTCACCCTTGGTCGTGTGCCGGTCACGGTGAACGCAGGCGCGCGCTACGTCGACACCTCGGTGGTGTCGTTCGGCTACCACCCGGTACAGAACCCGGACGGCAGCACCGGCTATACCGACACGCCGGTGTCGAGCGACGGCGGCTACACCGATGTACTGCCCAGCTTCAACCTGACCGCCGAACTCGCCGACGGCCTGCTGCTGCGCGCCGCCGGCTCCGAGACGCTGATCCGTCCGGCACTGACCGACGTGGCCTACAAACGCACCGCCAGCTGGAGCTCGTTCCGCTTCACCGACGGCAACCCGGACCTGAAGCCCACCTACGCCAAACAGTGGGAAATCGGCCTGGAGAAGTACCTGGACAACGGCGGCCTGCTGGCGGCGTCGTACTTCCGCAAGAAGATCGACGGCGTGGTGGTGAACGCGCTGACCGGCGTGGTCGAGGACGTGGCCGTCTACAACGCCAACGGCACGCTCAACGGCTACTACGACTTCGACGTCTACCAGCCGGTGAACGCCGACGGCTCGTACGACGTGGACGGCATCGAGCTGATCGCCAACCTCCCGCTGTCCGCGCTGCACGCATCCCTGGACGGCTTCGGCATCAATGCCAACTACACGATGCTGGACAGTTCGCTGGCCGGCGAATCCGACCTGGGCATCCGCACGCCGATGCCGGGCCTGGCGGAGAAGACCTGGAACCTGACCGCCTACTACGAGAACCAGCACTTCGAAGCGCGCGTGTCGTACAACCACAAGGACGAGTACGTGGAGTCGATCGGCTACAACATGTACCCGATCTGGCGCGACGCCTACGGCCAGCTGGACGTATCGATCGGCTACCGCATCAGCGACCACCTGAAGCTGAGCCTGAAGGGCATCAACCTGACGGACGAAGTGACCAGCGGCTACACCATGGACCCGTCGTTCCCGACGATGTACGAGAAGTCGGGCCGCCGCATCAGCCTGGGCCTGCGCGCGGACTTCTGAGTACCTGCGCGCCGCGGGGTATGCCCGCGGCGCGCTTCTTCTTCCCGCGATACCGCCGCATACCGCGGCGGCATCCTGCTTCGCGAGGACTTCGATGCGCTTCCTCTTCCTGCCGGCCCTGTCGGCCCTCGTCCTTTCCGCCTGCGCCACCGATCCCCACTCCGGTCGCGGTTGGCAAGCCGGCGACCACCACGTGCACAGCGAGTGGAGCGTGGACTGGGATCGCAGTACCTCACCGCCCACGCCCATCCGCGGTGGCGATTCGCCGTACACGCGCAGCCGCAACGCACGGCAGGCGCTGGCGTTCGGCCTCACCTGGATGGTGCATACCGATCATGGCGGCCCCGGTCACTCCGCCGTGACCCGCGACCACGCCTGGCCCGCGCTGGAACAGGCGCGCAGGGACGTACCGGCGCTGATCCAGTTCAACGGCATGGAGTTCGACGTACCGGCCGCCGAACACGCCTCGCTGATCATCGCTCCGGGCCCGCGCGAGCGCGATCAACTGGTCGAGATCGAACGCCGCTTCAGCCGCAACGAACCCACCGACGGTGTGCAGCGCGACGACACGCAAACCATGCTCGATGCGCTGGTGCACATGCGCACCCTGCCCGCGCCGCCGCTGATGTTCGTCAACCACCCCTCGCGCACCGCCACCGGCTTGGGCCAGTGGGGCGAGGTGGAACCGGCCGAACTGCGCGCCTGGCATGACGCCGCGCCGCAGGTCCTGGTGGGCATGGAAGGCGCGCCCGGCCACCAGGCCACGCGCACCGAGCGCGGCCTGTACCGCAACGCCGCCGCGCCGACGTTCGGCGGCTTCGACCAGATGACCACGCAGGTGGGCGGCGTGTGGGACACCTTGCTCGCGGAGGGCCGTCGTTTCTGGATCACCGCCACCTCCGACTCGCACCACAACCTGCGCGACGGCGGACGCGACTACGATCCGGGCGAATACAGCAAGACCTACGTGTGGGCACGGCGCGATGCCGGCGACATCCTCGACGGCCTGCGCGAGGGCCGCATGTTCGCCGTCACCGGCGACCTGATCGATGCACTGGAACTGACGGTGCGCAGCACCGACGGCACTGCACACGTCGCAACCCTGGGCGACACGCTGGTGCTCCCGACGGCCACCACGATGCGTATCGACCTGCGCGTACGGCAACCGGTAACCCCGAATGCCCATGGCCAACGCCCCCTGCTGACGCAGATGGAGTTGATCGTCGGTACGCCCGGCGACGACGGCATCCCGGTCATGCAGACGCGCCGTTGGGGCGCGGACACCTGGCATCGCGACGGCGACTGGCTCGTCGCCACGTGGGAGGTGCCGGTGCCCGCGCGCGGCGCATTCGTGCGCGCGCGTGGCAGCAACACGCACGAGGCGACGGCGCTGGCGGATGTGCCCGGCGAGGATCCTTGGCAGGACCTGTGGTTCTACTCCAACCCCGTCTTCATCGACGTCACCGGCACCTCGTCGCAGACAGCCACGCGCTGATGCGCGAGACAGCACGCGTTCACGCTGCGGCGTGACCCGGCGCGCACTTCAGGCCGATTCGGCCCTGCGCGTTGACGTGGTCTTTGCGAATCGCGCGCGACACTGCACGCGTGGTCGATGCCGCAGCAGCGGCCTGCCGGATCCGGTGAAACAGCCACGGCGACCACAAGGGTACCGTTGTGCGAAGCCCTAGCTTCGCCCAGCTTGGCTGCAAGTGCGTCCCCGTCGAAGGATCGCTGGCGCGGTGCCCTCTTCCTGATGCAGGACCTCCGCACTCACCACCGCAATTGCCTGCTCCCCGCAAAGCGGGGAGAAGGTGGCCGGAGAGCCTGCCCCGCACGTGATGCAGGGCCGCAAGAGCGGCAAGCGCGATGCGTCCGGGACCGCTGCCGCTGCCATCGCCACCACCATCGCCATCATGCCCGCACTGCACATCGGCACGAGCGCAGGCGCACTGCCTTCGCACTGGCGGCGCGCACGCATCGCGCGGCGACGACCCACATCGGGTGAGACGCCTTTCATACGTTCGGTGGCAACGGGCTGCGCATACGCGGCATGACATCGACCGGCACGGCCAGCGATTGCAGCTGGCAGAACGTCGCGTCATACGCCGCGACTTCTTCCTGGCACTGGCACAGCGCACGGAAAGGATTGCGTGCGGACAGCACCTGCGCGGAAGCGCGCAGGCGGTCGCCTTCAGGGTGCGTCTGCACCAGGGCGGCGACCCATACGGTGAGTGCTTCGAGTTGACCGATGGCGCGGGCGTCGCTGGCTTCCAGACGGTCCAGCAGGGTGTGCAGGTGATGCTGCGAATACGACAACATGGGGCAGGCGTCCTTGGAGGGTCACCGTCGCCTGGCCCCTGTTCCAGCGCATCGGTCTCCTCCACGTCACGCACGGACATGTGGCGTCCGGCCAACGCCGTGCGGCCGGAGTCAGGTGCCGTTGGGGAACACGTGACTTCCGGCCTATGGGTCGCGCTGCGTCAGCTGCGCAGATCGACGTCGGCCACCTTGTCCTGGTAGTCCTCTTTCGGATCCACGCCGAACAGCAGCTTCACCCCCGCCAGCAGGCTGTGCTCATTGAGCCAGATCTCCGCGTGTTCGGCGTCGAAGCGCAGCAGTGCCAGTTTCGGATCGTCCTTGCCGCCTTCGTACCAGGCGGCGATGAAGGGATTCCACAGCCGCTCGATCACGGCACGATCGTCGTCCCGCACCAGCGAGCCCTGCAGGCTGGCGAACAGATCGTGCCCCATCGACGAGAACGCGGCGACCGCGCGCTGCGGCGAGCGCGTACGCTGCGCCAGCAGATTATCGGTGGCAGTGAAGATCCACAACGGGCCGCGCCCCTCGTGTTCCAGCAACGCCGTCATCGGCCGCGTGTGGCCGTCCTCCGCGCCATCCAGGCCGAGCATCATCGTGCGATCGGACTTGATGGCCTTCCACAGTTTCTTTTCCAGTTCTTCGGGCGTATGCATGGCGGATCCTCGTCGGTGAAGCATCGGACGCTAGTCGCGTCGGCGTGGTGTTTCCGTCAACGCGGCGCGCCGCCCGTCAGCGCCGCGTCATGTTTGTCGCGCACGCGTCACGGCGGGTGCACTGGCGCATGAACGGCACCGTGCGCTTTCACCCGGTGTTCGCGACGCCGCGCGCAGCCTGTCCCGGCGATTCCCATAGGAGATCCGCCATGACTACCTCCCGCTACCTGCTTTCGCTCGGCCTGATGTCGGTGATGTCCGCCGCCGCCGCGCAGACCTACGGCCCGCAGGACGAAGGCCGCCGCTTCAGCGACGGCAGCAAAGTCGAATGCCGCAACGTCGAAGTGCAGAAGAACAGCCGCGATCCGAACCGCGTCGCCGGCACGGCCATCGGCGCCGTCGTCGGTGGCCTGCTCGGCAACCAGGTCGGCAGTGGCAACGGCAAGAAGGTCGCCACCGTCGGTGGTGCCGTCGCCGGCGGTGCGATCGGCCGCAAGGTGCAGGGCAACAGCCAGGAGACCAAGGGTGACCGCGTCGTCGAGCGCCGTTGCGAGCGCGTGTACCGCTGAACATCGCTGACGCGTGATCGATGAGGTGCCCGCAGGGCGCCTGCGGCGACGAGGCCGCAGGCGCCCTTTTCCTTTCGGCTACCGATCCGCCCGCGTTGCGGCGGTCATCCGTGCGCGCTCCACGCCGCCGGTGGTGTATCGCGGGACAGCGCGTGCACCGGCATCTCCTCCACCGCGCGCGGCGGGCTGATGTAGTAACCCTGCAGGCGATCGCATCCCATGGCGGCCAGCATCTGCTTCTGCTCGAGCGTCTCGACGCCTTCGGCCACCACTTCCAGTCCCAGTTGCTGGCCCAGCATCACCACTGACCGCACGATGGCGGCATGGCGCGGCCCGGTGGTCATCTGGCGTACGAACTGCCGGTCGACCTTCAACTCGTGCGCCGGCAGATACGCCAGATAGGACAGACTGGAATAGCCGGTGCCGAAATCGTCCACCGAAATGCGTGCGCCCGCCTCCACCAGTTGCGTCAGCACCTGCACCGTGCGCTCCGGTTCCAGCATCGCGATCGACTCGGTGATCTCCAGCGTCAACGCGCCAGCCGGCAAGCCATGCCGGCGCATCGCGGCGGTCACCTGCGCCACCAGGCAGTCGCCCCTCACCTGCACGGGCGACAGGTTCACCGACACGGTGGGCACGCGCGCGCCGGCCCGCTTCCACGCCGCCCATTGCCGGCATGCTTCATCCAGCACCCACTGGCCGAGATCGACGATCAGGCCCACGCGTTCGGCCAATGCGATGAAACGGTCCGGCATCACCAGGCCCAGCCGCGGATGCTGCCAGCGCACCAGCGCCTCCATGCCCGCCATGCCGTTGTCCTGGGCGCGTATCTGCGGCTGGTAGTGCAGCACCAGTTGCCCGCGCTCCTGCGCCTTGCGCAGCTCGTGGGTGAGCTGCAGCTGGCCCATCACTTCGTCGCCCATCGCCGGCGCGTACACCGCCAGTCCGTTACGGCCCGCCTGCTTGATGTGGTACATCGCCGCGTCCGCATGCGCGAGCAGCGCCTGTGCGTCCTCGCCATCGCCGGGGTACATGGCGATGCCGATGCTCGCGCTGACCGTCACGTCGTCGTTTTCCTGCAGCCGCGTCGACTCGGCCACGCACGCCAGCGCGCGCTCGCCACGCACCGTCGCCTCCGCAACCTCCGCCACGCGCGTCACCATGACGAATTCGTCGCCACCCAGCCGCGCCACCGTGTCGCCGCTGGCCGCCATGCGACGCAGCGTGTCCGCCACCCGCACCAGCAGCGCATCGCCGACGTGGTGGCCGAACGCGTCGTTGACGCCCTTGAACCCGTCCAGGTCGATGAACAGCACGGCGAAGCGCTCGCCGTGCAGCTGCGCCTGCAGGATGCGCGCCTGCATCCGGTCGATCAGCAACAGCCGGTTGGGCAGGCCTGTCAGCGCGTCGTGCATCGCCAGATGGGTCAATTTCCGGTTGGCCCGCTGCAGGGAATCGGACAGGCGTGCGGTGCGTTCGTGCAGCAGCTTGTCCAGCGCGCTGGCGCCGATCGCGGTGCCCAGCACGGCGGCGTTCACCACCACCACCAGCCACGCCAGCGAATCCGGCGACAGGCCATCGCGCAGTGCGGCGCTGCAGATCGATCCGGCCGGGAAGTGCGCCGCCGCCATGCCGGTGTAATGCATGCCCACGATCGCCACGCCCATCACGCCCGCCGCAAGCGCGCGGTGCAAGCGTTCGTGGTGGGCGTTGTCGCGCAGGCGGTAGGCGATGGCCAGCGCGGCACCCGCGGCCACGATGGCGATCAGTACCGACGCGGCGAACCAGACCGGGCGATAGATGATCGCCGGGTTCATGCGCATCGCGGCCATGCCGACGTAATGCATCGCGGCGATACCCAGCCCCATGACCACCGCACCACTCAGCAGGCGCCATCGCCCCAGGTGGTCGCGCGTGACCAGCCACAGCGCGTAGCCGCTGGCCGCGACCGCCAGCAACAGCGACAGCAGGGTGATGCCGATGTCGTAGCCCAGCGGAATGGGCAGGCGCAGCGCCAGCATGCCGATGAAGTGCATCGACCACACGCCGATCCCCATCGCCAGCGCACCGCCGGCCAGCCACCAGCGTCGCGCCACCGCATCGCTGGCGCGGATCCGTCCGGTGGTCTTCAGCGCGGCATACGACGCGGCGACGGCGACCGCGAACGAGGTCGCCACCAGCTCCGGCACATAGGTCGTGATGAGTCCTGCATCCATGGAACGTCCTGGCGCTCCCCCTGAAGACGTTATCGACCAAGACCGCACAAGGATGATGCCGTGCAGCACCCGAAGGCGCCGCGCGTGTCGCTGATGGGGATCGTGTCACAAAAAGAGGGCGCTGCGCAGTGCCGTCCCGACGACGCCCCGGTTCGCCGGTGGCTGCATCACCCAGCCGTCACCGCCCAAGGGATGCAATCGGGTACCTCCCAAGGCGCGGTGGCGACCCCATGACATCCGGCAAGCGTTCCAACCCGCACAGCGATGGCGAAAAGGCGAACACGCCCGACAAACATCGCAATGATGACGCCACGTGGAAAGACCACGACCAGCCCGACCTTCCGCACGAGGACAAGGACCCGCGTGATCCGGAAAAGGATTATCCGGACGCGCGCGATAGCGTGCCGCGCTGAGCGCCTGGCCGCTTCGTCGTCACGCCCCGGAGGATGGCGCTGCGTCCAGCATCCCCCGCAGTGCATCCGCCGTCGTCGGCCGCACGGCGCGTGCACGCTCCTGCCCGTGGTCCAGCAGGATCAGCGTAGGCCACAGCCGCACGCCTAACGCACGTCCCAGGGGACGCCCCTTGCCGTCTTCCACCTTGAGATGGGTAACGTCCGGCATGCGCGCGACCACGTCGCGGATCGCGGCCTGCGCGCCCTGGCAATGCCCGCACCACGGCGCACCGAACTCCAGCAGCACCCTGCCCTGCATCGCCGCGACCTCACTGCGCAGCGGTTCGGTGCGCAGGTAGTCCGCACGGTAGGTCATGCCGCGGCCAGTGCCTGTTCGATCGCCTCCAGCCGGGTGTTCGTCAGGTCCTTGCCGATTTCCACCACGATGCGCTGCATGGTTTCCTTGTGCAGCAACGGACGCATGCGGCCGAGGGTCACCGGATCGGCGACCAGCACCAGGTGGTCGTACTGCTGCCGCAGCGCGCCGGTGTTCAAGCCCTTCGCGAGTTGCTTGGCGAAGGTGGCCTCATCGATCTGCCGGCTCGACGACTCGCCTGGCATGCTGCCGGCAGGACCGTCATCGTCGAGATTCATCAGTTCGACCAGATCGAACTGATGCAGCGCGACCGCGCCTTGTTCGCCACGGTTGCGGAACAGGCGTGCGCCTTCGCCGTCGGCCACGACGACCAGCGCGCCGGTGGGTAGTGCCTTCATGTCGACTCCTTCAGTGAAGCGAATGCCACGCAAGGGCACCCGCTCCCTCCCGAAGGAAGAAGCGGGATGCCCACGTCGATGCCTCAGTGCGGCTTCTGGCGATCGAGGGTGAACGCGTCGGCGACGGCATGCTTGGCGCGCTCCCACGTCAGGCGCGACCCGCCACGCGCGCGCTCCCATCCGCGCTCCAGGTCGGACGCGAGGCCATCGTCCCATTCGCGGTCGGCGTACTGGGCACGTGCATAGGTGCCGTAGCGGTAGGCCGGGCGGTAATCGTCGAAGGCGTCGTCGCCCTGCCGATACGGCGCGGTGTCGAAGCGCTTGGAAAACTGCTCGTCGCTGCGCGCGTACGCATCGTAGGTGCGGTCGGCGCGTTCCCACGCATCGTGCAGCGCCGGTCGTGCGCGCTCCCAGTCCAGCCGCGATTCGCCGCGGCGTTCTTCCCACCCGGCCTGCAGGCGGCGCTCGGTGTCTTCCCACGACTGCTCGGGATATTCACCCCGCGCCACCGCACCGGCGTGGTAGACACCGGCGTAGTCGCGCTGGAAGTCGTATTCGTCCGAGTAGTACGGACGGGTGCGATGGGTTTCGCGCCAGTACTCGACCTCGCCGGTGGGATCGATGCGCTCGGCCACCCCCTTGCCCGCGGCCGCGCCGATGACGGTACCGGCGGCCGCGCCGATCAGTGTGCCGATCGGACCGAACACCGTACCGGCCACCGCACCGGCCGCCATGCCGCCGGCCACACCGCCCACGCCTACACCGACCGGGTGCGAGCCCGGCGCGCCGGTGATGGGGTCTCTGTTTGCATCGCGTTGCGTGGTATCGCGTGTCATGGTCGTGTCCTGTGTTCGAAAGAAAGTGATCGTGCCGACGCAGGCAATGCAGCGAACGGCGTGAGTCCGATCTTCCCGATACGGCGTGACCATCCTGTGCATCGGCTTCAGGCTGGTGCACACGCGGTGACAACATCTGTGGGGGCGGGGACGTGCGCGATAGCTCCAGCTTCCCTTCTCCCTGCTTGCGGGGAGAAGGAAATGCGGATCCACGCGCGATGACGACAGTGTTCCTTCTCCCCGCCTGCGGGGAGAAGGTGCCCAGCGGGCGGATGAGGGGCG
>CAMPIO010000082.1 GCA_946886405.1 uncultured Pseudoxanthomonas sp. | reverse complement strand
CCATCAGCCGCGTCAGCAGCATGCCGGCTGCGCCGACCATGGTGCCGGCGATGATGAGCGCCTCGTTGCCCAGCACGTAGCCTTCGAACGCCACCGCCAGGCCGGTGAAGGCGTTGTACAGCGAGATCACCACCGGCATGTCCGCGCCGCCGATGGGCAGCGTCATCAGAACGCCCAGCGCCAGCGACAGCACGAAGAACGCGATGATCCACGGCATCGCCAGCGTGGTCAGCGCCATCACGCCGCACACCACCGCTGCCAGGGCAACCAGCGCGTTGAACCACTGCTGGCCCGGGAAGGTGTAACGCTTGTCCATGCGCCCATCGAGCTTGGCCCAGGCGATCACCGAGCCGGTCAGCGACACCGCACCGATCAGCGCGCCGATGACGGCGAGCGACAGGGTGAAGGTCGATGGCGCCGGTTCACCGGACGAATAGCGCACCAGTTCCACGGCACCGATGGCCGCCGCAGAACCACCGCCCATGCCGTTGAACAGCGCGACCATCTGCGGCATGTCGGTGATGGCGACCTTCTTGCCCCAGATCCAGTTCAGACCCACGCCGATCACGATGGCCGCGATCATCAGGCCGATGTTGTGCAACCCGGGCAGGAAGAACGTGGCGATCGTGGCGATCAGCATGCCCGCGCCCGCCCACTGGATGCCGCTGCGCGCGGTCTTGGGACTGGCCATGCGCTGCAGGCCCAGCAGGAACAGCGTGGCGGCCACGAAGTAACTCAGCTTCACCAGCGTCAACGCACTCATGCACGGCTCCCTTCAGACGACGACGCGGGTTGCTTGTCCAGGCGGTGGTGTTCACGCATCTCGATGGCGGTCTTCAGCAATCCCACCATGCCGAGGCCGAAGGCCATCAATCCCAACGACAGCTGGTTCACGATCGTCGTATCGGCGAGATAGGCGCCAACCAACCCGGCCGCCATCGCGCCCAGCGTGTAGCAGGAGATGAGCAGCAGGAGCCAGCGGCCCTTGCGCGGGTCCTGCCACACGCGCCTGGACACTTCGTTCTGCGTCTTGGTGGGGTCCTGCAGCGAGGACAGGCCGATGCCGATGCCGGCATACAGCAGCACGTAGTTCCAGTCGTCGTAGACCGTCGCCCAGCCATCGCTGCCGGCCGTCCCGAGCGTCCAGCCCGACTTGGCCCCGTACCCCAGCGCCACCAGCAGGGCGGGATACTGCAGGTAACTCAACCACTGGAAGACATCGCGCGCCGTGGCGCGCCCGCGTGCCGGCATGGTCGTGGCGCCGTGGCTCACTTGCCACCCGCTGGCTTGCTGCTCTTGAACATGTCCAGCATGCGCTCGGTGACGACGTAACCGCCGGCGGCGTTGCCGGCACCCAGCAGCACGGCGATGAAGCCGATGGCCTTTTCCAGCGTCGTGTCGGCATGCCCCAGCACGACCATCGCGCCGATCAGCACGATCCCGTGGATGAAGTTGGAGCCGGACATCAGTGGCGTGTGCAGGATCACCGGCACCCGCGAAATGATCACGTGCCCGGCGATGGCTGCCAGCATGAAGATGTACAGCGCTACGAACCCGTCGCTCATCGCTTCCCCACCTCGTCCACGTTGTCGATGCACGGGCGCGGCCCGGTGCTTCCGCATCATAACCGCACCTGAACCCGCCAGTGGATGGCGATGCCGCGTCAACCGGTGGCCGCCTGGGGCGTTTCCATGCCTGCACCGCCCACCCCACCGAGGAGTCCACCATGAAGCGCACGTCATTGCTCAGCCTGACCGTATTGCTGCTGGCTGCCACCGGCACCGCCGTCGCCGGCGATCGCGGCGACCGCATCGACCATCGCCTGGATCGCAAGGGCGACCGCATCGAACACCGGCTTGACGCACGCGGCGACCGCATCGAGCGTCGCTTCGACCGCCGTGCGCAGTGGGCCGACCACCACGGCCATCCCCGTGCCGCGAACCAGCTGGAACGCCGCGGTGACCGTATCGACGCCCGCCTGGACCACAAGGGCGAGCGCGCCGAGGCACGCTGGGACCGCCGCGGCGATCGCATCGACCGCCGGCTGGACCGTCGCGGTTGATTCACGGCAGCGACCGCTAAGCTATGTTGGTGAGCACCGCCCCGAGTCCGTCGCCTGACACGTCGTCGCCCGCCCCGCTGGCGGCGACGATCGAGCTGTTCCTGGCCGACATCGGGCCGCGCGCGTTCCGCTTCGCCGAAGCCGGCCTGCGCCACCGCGAGGACGCGCTGGACGCGGTGCAGGACGCGATGATGAAGATGCTGGGTTATCGCGAGCGGCCGGCTGCGGAATGGTCGCCCCTGTTCTGGAGCATCCTGCGCCGGCGCATCGTCGATCTGCAGCGCCGCGCCGGCTTCCGCCTGCGCTGGCTGCTGCCCACGGGCGATCGCGGCGATGAAGGACCGGTGGACTGGGCACCCGACCAGGGCGCAGGCCCCGCACAGGCACACGATCAGCGCGAGGCGTACAGCCGCCTCGTGCAGGCATTGCGCGGACTGCCCGCGCGCCAGCGCGAGGCGTTTACCCTGCGCGTGCTGGAAGAACTGGATGTGGCCGACACCGCACGCGCGATGGGCTGTTCGGAGGGATCGGTGAAAACCCATCTGTCCCGCGCGCGCGAGGCCCTGCAAAGGCAACTTGAGGAATTCCGATGAACCCCGCCCATGACATCGACCAGCACGCGCGTCGCCTGCACCAGGCTTCGCTGGCGCAGGTATCGCCGCAGACGCTGATGCGATTGCGGCGTGCCCGCCACGACGCCCAGCAGCACGCCACCACGCCTGCAGACGCGCGACACCGTGGTCGCTGGCTGATGGCAACGGCTTTTTCCGCCGTGCTGGCCGTCGGCGTGGGGCTGCAATGGCTGCCCCACACCCCGGGCGCCACCCCCTCGACGACGACGATCACCTCCGCCAGTCAGGCCGAGGGCGACATCGCCACGGACGAACTGGGCGTGGCCAGTGCGTTCGATGAAGATCCCGATCTCTACCTCTGGCTGGCATCCGCCGACGCACAGCCACTTGCCATGGAGTCGACCCCATGAAGGTCACAGCCCTTCGCATCCTTGCCCTCGGCGCGCTGCTCACCAGCGGTCACGTGCTGGCGCAGGCTTCGCCCACGCCGCTGCCGGCCTGGGACAAGCTGACGCCCCAACAGCGCGAAGCACTGATCGCGCCCGTCCGCGACCGCTGGAACCGCGAGCCCGAAGATCGCGGCCGCATGCTCGAACGCGCCGAGCGCTGGCAGGCGATGACGCCGGAACAGCGCGCGCAGGCGCGGCACGGCATGAAACGTTTCGAAGGCATGAGCCCCGACCAGCGTCGCCATGCGCGTGCACTCTACGCTCGCATGAAGACGCTCGGCCCGGAGCAGCGCGAAGCATTGCGCGAGCAATGGAAGAAGATGACGGCGGAACAGCGCGAGTCGTGGATGCGCGACAACGCACCGCCGCCACGTGATCGTGACCGCGAGCGACGGCCGGAACGCTGAGGCTGCGCGTCAGTCGGCGGCCGGACGTTCCGGCCAGAGCGTCTTCGCCAGCAACTCATCCTCCCAGTCGAACTGCAGCGCGCCGTCCCTGACGAACAGGGCGACGAAGTTCAGCACGTTGCGGGCGTACATCTCGCTGGCATGCACTGCACCCAGGCTGGCGAGGTTCAGCGGACCGGCGACGGTCACGCCGTTGTGCGAATAGGTCTCGCCCGGGCGGGTCAGTTCGCAGTTGCCGCCGGTTTCCGCCGCCAGGTCGACGATGACGCTGCCGGGCTTCATGCCCTCCACCATCGTCGTGGTGATGATCTTCGGCGCAGGACGCCCCGGCACGGCGGCCGTGCAGACCACCACGTCGATGCCCCGCAGGTGATCGGCCAGGCGCTGCTGCTGCAGCGCGCGTTCTTCCTCCGTCAGCTGGCGCGCGTAACCGCCCTCGCCCGCCGCACTGACGCCCAGGTCGAGGAACTTGCCGCCCAGCGATTCGATCTGCTCGCGTGTCTCCGGCCGCACGTCGAAGCCTTCGACCTGCGCGCCGAGGCGCTTGGCGGTCGCGACGCCCTGCAGGCCGGCGACGCCGGCGCCGACGATCAGCACTTTGGACGGGCGGATGGTGCCGGCCGCCGTGGTCAGCATGGGGAAGAAGCGCGGCGCCAGCTGCGCGGCGATCAGCACCGCCTTGTAGCCGGCCATGCCCGCTTGCGAACTCAGTACGTCCATCGCCTGCGCGCGCGTCGTGCGCGGCAGCCGTTCCAGCGGGAACGCCTGGATACCGCTCGCCTGCAGCGCGGCAGCGCGCGCCGGATCGGCGGCGGGCTGCAGCACGCCCACCAGCGTAGCGCCACGTTTGAAACCCTCGATGACGTCGGCGGACGGCGGCTGCACGCACAGCAACAGATCCGCGCTGGCGCGGCCCTGATCGTCCACGAGTTCGGCACCTGCCTCGGTGTACGCGCTGTCGACAAAGCCTGCGCCCTCGCCCGCGCCTTGCTCCACGGTCACGCGCGCGCCAGCGGCGATGAGCTTTCGCACGGTTTCCGGCGTCGCGGCCACGCGGCGTTCGCCTGCAGCGGTTTCCTTCAGTACCCGAACTTCGACCGCCATTGCGCCCCTCGCCGTTAGGTCATCCGTGCCGCGATGCTAACAGAGCGCGGCAAGGCCGCGCGGGGCGGGATCGCTCAGGCTGGCGCAGCGGCCGAGGATGTCGGTTCCAGACGCTCGATGACACCCTGCATGGCGCTGTCGAACGCGTCTTCGCTCTGGTGGGTGCGCAGGCGGCCCAGCCGCACCATCACGGCCAGTTCCTCAGGCGAGGCGACGCAGAAGCGTACGCCGCGACGGTTGACGAACAGCAGGCGCGAGGAGATGGGGCTGACCCACGACAGCTTGCCCGCCTGCACCTTGTTGTCCTTGTCAATGAAGTCCAGCCACGTGCCAATGGGCAGGCCGCGGAAATGGTCCGCATCGCTGTGGTCGAAGTCGAGCGTATCCGCCCCGCCGACCAACTGGATGGACGCGCTCTCTTCGTCCATGACGGGCTTGGGCAGGACGACCTGCGGCAGCTCGGGCAACGCGCGCTCGAGGTCCGGACGCGCGGCGGCGACGGCCTGCAGGGTGTCGTGCAGCGCATCCACCGCGCCGGCCGCGGCATCCTGGTTCATGCCGACGCTGGCGAACACCTTCAGCATCTGCGCGCGCCACGCCTGCAGCCAGGGCTTGCCGACCACGTGGCGCTGCGCCTCGGTCAGTTCCTCGAGCAGGCCATCGGCGAGCGCCAGCGATTCGCGCAGGCCGTCGCCTTCATCGCCTTCGCGCAGGACGGTCATGGTGACGTGGTGCGCCCACGGCTGGCGCAGGAAATCCTCGATGGCCTGCGGCACGCGGCGATCCGACAGGCGTTCGTCCAGTTCGGAGGTCATGCGCGCACGCGCCGCTTCCAGACGCTCCTGGCCGCGCTGGATCTCGGCAGCCCGGCGCTCGGCGATCTCGATGCGGCGGCGGTGCTGCTCGAGGTACGCGCGGAATTCCTCCTCCAGGGTCAGGAAGATCGCGAGGTTCTCGTTGAACTCGGCAACCAGGCGGTCGACGACTTCCTCGACCTTGGTCAGCAGCGTGCGCTCGGCAGCGCTTTCGCCGTTGTTGCCTTCGCAGGCCTCGGCCAGCACGTTGAGCAGGCGGCGCGCCGGATGGGTCTTCTGCACGAACATGCGGCGATCCAGCAGCGCCACCTTCACGAACGGAACGACCAAGCGTCCGATCAATTCACGCGGCCGGCCTTCCAGGTCGCGTTCGTCCAGCATGACGTCGAACAGCATGCCGACCAGGTCGATGGCATCTTCGTCGACCGGCGCGAGGCGCGCCTGCGACGGATCCACCCCGAGCTGCGTGGCGCTGCTCAGGACTTCATTCTTTAGCCGCTGCGACAGCGACTCGCCGGTGTCGCCGATCGCGGCGCGCAAGGTCGCGCTGGGCGAGGCCTGCAGCAGCGACAGTACCGACAGCATTTCGCGCTGCGACAGATCGCGCTGGCGCGGGTCCGCCACACGGGCTTGCGGCGCATCGCCGGCATCGCGGCCGCGACGTGATTCCTGCAGCAGGTGGTGCAGCGCTTCCAGCAGCACGCCCTGTGCACCCGGGCCCGACGCGTAGCCGGGCGGTACGTCGCCGAATCCGCTCGGCACGGATCCTGGCTGGCTGGCTTGCAGTCCGCGGCTGACACCTGCCATGCGGTTGAGGAAGCGTGCCGCCCAGGCCGGCGCGCCCGGCTCTTCGCCATCGCTCCCGCCATCGGCGACTCCGTCGAGCTCCTGCTCCGCGGCGGCGGCGGAAGCCGGCGCCGGGGCGCGGCGTGCCGGCAGTTCCGGCATCACGCCCACCTGCATCAGGCGCTGGTCGAGCGCGGCGTAGATGCGCGCGATGGCGGGCACGAAGTCGCGCTCGCACAGCTTGACCACCACCAGCCGGACATCGGGCGCCAGGTCGCACGCGGCGAACGCCTGATGCACGGCTACACCGATATGCTCGGGACCGATCGGGTTGAGGTCGGCATCCAGTGCGATATCCCCTGCAATCCATCCCAGCCGACGGTCCAGCCGCGCGAGCACGGGCTTGCAGTCGCGCATGATGACGCTGGCGAAGTTGCGCACGGCCAGGCGCGATTCGAGCTCCTGTTCGGAGACCAGGCTGAGCGTGTCTGCGGCCGATTCCAGGAACACCCGCTCGCTCGGCACGGGCTGGCCGGCGTCGAAGGCCTTCCATGAGCGCTGCAACTGCGCGCGAAAGCGCCCGATGATGTCGTCACGGCGACGGCGCAGCTCGCGCATGGCGTCGAGGAAGGCCATCTGGGAGGGACCGGCGCGCTCCGCGCGGTCGAACAGGGCATCGTCGAAACGCCCCAGCGCGACCGCGAACGCATCCACCAGCGGCGGGATCGCGGCGTCGCGTGCCTGCTCCAGCAGGCGCGTGTCGCGCCCGGGGCGGTCGGCGATGTTGGGGACGTTCGACATGCGCAGGGTTCCCCGCCCGGGAGGGCGAAAGGGAGTGGGGGGATGCGGACGGGGATCCGCAGCGACATCGTAGGAAATCCGGCCGAAGGACTACCGTGATGGCCTCAGCAGTTTGACGCTGCGCAACAGCGTGCCGCGCAGAAAACCGTTGCGGCACGCCGCTTGCATGGGGGCGACGCTGTCACATTCAAGCCTGTGCCGGCGTGGCCAAGCGGTCGACCACGCCCTGCATGGCGCTGTAGAACGCATCTTCGTCGCGGTGCATGCGCACGCGTCCGAGCTGCGCCATCACCACCAGTTCCTGCACTGAGGCCACGCAGATGCGCGACCCGGAGCGGCTGACGAACATCATGCGGCGCGAGAACGGGCTGATCCAGCTCAGCCGGCCCGCCTGCACGCGATGGTCCTTGTCGACGAAGTCCAGCCAGCTGCCTTCGCGCAGTTGCTGGAAATAGTCCGTCATCACCGGGTCGAGATGCTCAAGCCCTTCGACCCACTCGTGCGTTTCCAGCAACCCTGGCAGCAACGGCGCCGACGCGACGGGTGCAGGCGCGTCGACGAAAACCTCGGTCGTGGCCGCCGCTTGCGGGGTCACCAGCGCCTCGAACAAGCGCTCGCGCAGTGTCGCGATGTCGGCACGCGACTGGCCCGATGCCATCCACATGGGCTGCAGCCAATCCATCGCCGCATGCCAGTTGCGCACATCGTCGCGGACGTGCGCATCGACGATGGCCTGCAGCAGGCCATCCAGCATCATCGGCGCTGCCTTGGGCTTGCCCAGCCCCTGCATGCGCGCGGCATACGCGGGCCAGCCTTCCTGCAGGAGCCGCCGCATCGGGCCCGGGACATCGTGCTGCTGCAGGCGCGCTTCCAACTGCGAGGCGAACTGCGCCAGCAGATCCGCTTCCGCATCCTTCGCCTGCTGTTCCGCCGCGAGCGCCTGCTCGACCTGTTCCGCCTCGCCGCGATAGCGCGCGTAGAAATCGTTGAATTCCGCCCGCGCCACGCGGAACACCGACTGGCTTTCGTCGAAATCCGCGACCAGCCGCTGCACGGTGTCCTTCACTTTCTCCAGAAGCAGGCGCTGGGACTCCGTCTGCCCGGGGTTGCCGTCGCACGCGTCCACCAGCACGTTGAGCAGACGACGGGCCGGATGGCTCGCCTGCAGGAACAGTTTCCGGTCCTGCAGGGCCACTTTGGTCATCGGCGCCATCAACCGGCCCAGCAAGTGGATCTGCTCGGTGGTCAGATGGCTTTCCCGGAACACCACTTCGAACAGCATGCCGACAAGGTCGACGACGTTTTCGTCCGCCTCGGAGATCGCCACCGCCTCCGGCGCGACGCCCAACTGCGCGGCCTGCAGGAAGATCTGCTGCTTGAACGCCGCCTGCAGCCGGTCCGGGCGGGCAAGGATCTCCGCATGCACCTCGGCGGGCGCAATCTGCAGCAGCGTCAGTGCGACGATCAGTTCGCGCTGCGACAGCGACGTCCGCACTGCCGCCCGGGTGACGCCCTGGCTGCGGGCGCGCTGCAGCCGGGATTCTTCCAGCAGGTGGTGCAACGCGGGCGGCAGCGATGCGGCCTCCACCGCTCCGGCCGCCACGTCCGCATCGCCGTGGTCCCAGGATACGAAGAAGCGCGTCATCCAGTCCGGTTCGCTGGTTGCCTCGTCGCCCGCCGCGGGAATCGCCTGCGCCCGGCGCATCCGTGGCGACGTGTTGTCCTGCGCGCCCAGCCTGCGGACCAGCCTTGCGTGCATGGATTCGTAGATCGGCCCGACCAGTTCGACCAGCTCCCGTCCACAGCACTGCATGGCCAGCGCCCGCACGTTGCCCGGCAGCGCGGCTCGCGCGAACCCGTGATAGGCCGCCATCGCGATGCGTGCCGGCGAATAGGGACCGAGGCCGGGATCCAGCCGGATGCCCATGTCCAGCCAGGTCAGGTAGCCATTCAAGCGCAACAGTTCGGCCTGCCACTCGCGCGCGATCACCTCGGCGAGATGTTCGGTGGCCAGGCGCACGTCCAGTTCGTCCTCTTCGACCAGGCCAAGGCTGGTCCCGGCCTTCTCCGCACCGAACTGGGCCGGCGCCTGGTCGCCGGTGGCCGCCGCCAGCCACGCGGCATCGAGGTCCTCGCGGAATCCTCGCAGGATGGCCTCGCGACGTTCACGCAACGCCAGCAGGCCATCGAGATACGGACCGCGGTCCACCTCGCTCTGTTCCAGACGGTCCAGCATCGGCTGCCGCAGGCCATCCACCACGTCGGCGAAGGCGGCCTCCAGCGGCGCTTGCATCGCACCGCGCAACAGCTCGACGAGCTGGTTGCCGGAGGTGGGAAGGGGCGGTGGCGTGGCGGGCATTGCGTCGTTCGGTCGGCCAGGTTGTCCGCTGCGACCCGTCCTGCATTGCGGATCCGTGCGTGGCGCGGACCGTGATGCATCCGCTGCGATTAAACTCATGCACCGCTACTGTGCACTGCATCCCACTATAAGGCGCCTCGATGCTCACTGAAAGTCTGTTGCAGGGATTGGACGCACGACGTTCCGTGCCCTCGAAGCAATTGGGCGAACCCGGCCCGGACCCCGGCACGCTGCATCGCATGCTCGTGTCTGCGGTCCGCGTGCCCGACCACGGCAAGCTGGTGCCGTTCCGCTTCATCCACCTTCACGGTGCTGCGCGCCACCTGCTGGGCGACCAGTTGGCGGACCGCACCCGCGCGCTCGATCCCGATGCGCCCGATGCCGCCGTGGAAAAGGATCGCGGCCGTTTTTCCAGCGCTCCGGACATCATCATCGTCGTCGCGCGGCTCACGCCCGGCCACAAGGTGCCCGAACAAGAACAGCTGCTCACCGCCGGCAGTGTCTGCTTCGCCTTGCTGCAGGCGGCGCAGGCCTTCGGCTTCGGCGCGCAGTGGCTGACCGGCTGGATGGCCTATGACACGCATGTGGCGCAACTGCTGGGCCTCGCGCCAAACGAAAAGATCGTCGGCTTCATCCATATCGGCACACCGCGACTGCAGGCACCCGAACGGGAACGTCCCGATCCCGCCGCGTTGCTGACCGACTGGAATCCCGATGCCTGATCCGCTGCACCCGCGTCCGCTGTACCTGGTCGATGCCAGCCTGTACGTGTTCCGCGCCTGGCACTCGATGCCGGATGAATTCCAGGATGCCGACGGCTGGCCGACCAATGCCGTGCATGGTTTCGCGCGCTTCCTGCTGGAACTGCTGGAGAAGGAGCGTCCCGCGAACATCGCGATCGCCTTCGACGAGGCGCTGGACAGCTGCTTCCGCAACAGAATCTACCCGGCGTACAAGGCCAACCGCGATCCCGCGCCGGAAGAACTCCGTCGCCAGTTCACCCATTGCAAGGCGTTGTGTGCCGCGCTGGGCCTGAGCGTACTGGCGCATGGCGAATACGAAGCGGACGATCTGATCGGCAGCGCGCTGCACGAAGCAAGGCCACGCGGATTCCGTGGCGTCATCGTGTCCGCCGACAAGGACCTCTCCCAGTTGCTGGACGAGCATGACGAACAGTGGGACTTCGCGCGTGGACAGCGCTGGGGCATGGCCGGCGTGAAGGCGCGCCACGGCGTGGAAGCGCGGCAGATCGCCGATTACCTGGCGCTGACAGGCGATGCGGTGGACAACATCCCCGGCGTGACCGGCATCGGCCCCAAGTCCGCCGCCGTGTTGCTGGCGCACTTCGGCGACCTCGACACCCTGCTCGCCCGCATGGACGAAGTCGCTTTCCTGCGCCTGCGCGGCGCCGCCACCCTCGCGGTGCGGTTGCGGGAGCAACGCGAGCACGCACTGCTGTGGCGCCAGCTGACCACCATCGCGCTGGATGCCCCGCTGGGCGATACCCGCACGGAACACGTCCGCGGCCAGGCCGATGGCGACATGTTGACGGGCCTGTCGGACGCCCTGCGCTTCGGCCCCATGACACGGCGGCGCCTGCGCGTGGCGGCAGGAGTGGAGCCGCCGGCGTACTGACCGGCTGTCAAACGTCATCCGCACCCGATAGCATCCCCGCATGGACGAACGCGACGACGACAAGCGAAAGGTACCGGCCAGTGTGGTCTGGCAGGGCAAGTACCAGCGCATGATGGTGCGCGGCACCTGGGAGTACGTGGAACGCGCGCATGCCGGCGGACTGGCGGCGATCATCATCGCAGTGACGCCGGACGACGACGTGCTGTTCGTCGAGCAGTTCCGCGTTCCGCTGCAGGCGCGCACCATCGAGATGCCGGCGGGGCTGGTCGGCGACATCCATGCCGGCGAGTCGATCGAGGTATCTGCGGTACGCGAGCTGGAAGAGGAAACCGGCTGGACCGCCGATCACGCCGAGGTGCTGATGATCGGACCGACCTCGTCGGGCAGCAGCAGCGAACGGATTGCCTTCGTCCGTGCCAGCGGCCTGCGCAAGATCGGCGACGGTGGCGGCGATGGCGACGAAGACATCACGGTGCACGCCATTCCACGCCCGCGTGCGGCCGCATGGCTGGCGCAGAAGATGGGTGAAGGCTATGAGCTCGACGCCAAGCTGTGGGCGGGCCTGTGGATGATCGACCACACCCTCGACGGCACGCCGCGCAGCTGACGCTTACGTCGCGTTGACACCGTAACCGGCCAGGCGCCAGATGCCGCTTTCCTCGCGCCGCAGGGTGATGACTTCGCGATGCGGCGTGCCGCGTCCGCCGAAGGACACCGAGAATTCCAGCATCGCGTAGGTGCCCGTCAACTGGTCGGCCCGGGTGGTGGGGCGACCTACCCGGACGGCCGTCCAGCGACGGCCGGTGCCCCGCCCCAGCACGTCATGGCGATGGGCCAGGGAGTGGATGAACGCGTCGCGCGGCATCGACTGCCGGATCGCATCCGACGCCGCGTCCCACAGCACGCCGTGATGCCCCTGCTCGATCGCCTGGATGAACCGCATCGCCGCCATGCCCAGCCGCGGGATGTCGACGTCCTCCAGTCCGATCCTGCCTTCGCTCGCCTGCCCTGCATCCACCATCGTCACGCACGTCCGCATCGTCTGGTCGCCGCCACGCGACCGGCCGCGAGGCACCCCTCCGTCTCGTTCGTACGTGCATGCGGCGACCGGACAGCAGGCCGTGGATCCGATCTGCCTCCGCTAGTGACCCGCGAGATGTCCGCTAGTGACCCGCGAGATGGTCGCGGAAGAAGGCCAGCGTCCGCTGCCACGACAACGTGGCCGCCGCTTGGTCGTAGCGCGGCGTCGTGTCGTTGTGGAAGCCGTGGTTCGCGCCGGGATACACGTACGCCGTGTACGCGACGCCAGCGGCCTTCAGTTGCTGCTCGTAAGCCGGCCAGCCGGCATTGACGCGCGTGTCGAGTTCGGCGAACTGCAGCAGCAGCGGCGCCCTGATGCGCGCCGCCTCTTCTGCGGACGGTTGGCCGCCGTAGTACGGCACGCCGGCATCGACGACATCCGGCAACCGGGAAGCGAGCACGTTGGTCACCAGGCCACCGAAACAGAAACCGACAACGCCGAGCTTCCCGTTACCGCGCGGCAACGCGTGCGCGAAGCGCGCCGCAGCCTCCAGGTCGGCCATCACCTTCGCGCGGTCCAGCGTGGCCTGCATCTCACGCCCCTTGTCGTCATTGCCGGGATACCCGCCGAGCGGATACAGCGCATCCGGCGCGAACGCGATGAAACCCGCGACGGCAAGACGACGTGCGACATCCTCGATGTAGGGATTCAGCCCGCGATTCTCGTGCACCACCAGCACCACCGGATGGCGTCCCGGCGCGCGCGGCATCGCCAGCAAGCCGCGTCCTTCATCGTGGCCCTGCGGCGCCGGGAACGTGCGATAGACCGTGGTAATGCGCGCATCGTCCGCCGCCACCTGCGCAGCGAACGCGTACTGCGGCGCCAAGGCCGCCAGCAGGCCCGCCGCCGTCGTGCCGACAACGGCGAACTGCGCCGCGCCGGACAGGAAACCGCGGCGGTCGACGCGGCCATGGACGTAGTCGTCGTACAGGTCAAGCACACGCTGGTCGAACGCGGAGGCGGTGGTGCGCGAGGGGTCCATGGCGTTCTCCGGGTTGCGAAGCAGTGTCGTCAGGCGAAGCTGTCGGTCGCGCGCACGAGCGCGTCGACGTTCTCGGCCTCGAACGCGGAATGGCCCGAGGCCGGGGTGATCTCGAGCTTCGCTTTCGGCCAGGCCTTGTGCAGTTCCCAGGCGTTGGCGATCGGGCAGACCACGTCATAGCGGCCGTGCACGATCACGCCCGGGATGTCGGCGATGCGGGAAGCATCACGCAGCAGCTGGTCCTCGACCTCGAAGAAGCCGCCGTTGACGAAGTAGTGGTTCTCGATGCGCGCGAACGCCAGCGCGAACTCCGGCTCCTCGTGGCCGCTGACGAAATCCGCGTCGACATGCAGGAAGCTGGTCGCGCCTTCCCACACGCTCCACGCCTTCGCCGCGGCCAGTCGCGTGGCCTTGTCGTCGGAGGTCAGGCGGCGGTGGAACGCCGAGATCAGGTCGTGGCGCTCGACCGTCGGGATCGCAGTGACGTAGTGCTCCCACGCATCCGGGAACAGCCGGCTCGCGCCTTCCTGGTAGAACCACTCCAGTTCCCATCGGCGCAGCATGAAGATGCCGCGCAGCACCAGCTCGGTCACGCGCTGTGGATGCGTTTCGGCGTAGGCCAGCGCCAGCGTCGAGCCCCAGCTGCCACCGAACACTTGCCAACGTTCGATGGCGAGCTTCTCGCGCAGTTTCTCGATGTCGGCCACCAGGTCCCAGGTGGTGTTGTCCACCAGATCCGCATGCGGCGTCGAACGGCCGGAGCCACGCTGATCGAACAGCACGATGCGGTACTTCGCGGGATCGTGGAAGCGGCGCATCTTCGGGCTGCAGCCGGCGCCGGGGCCGCCATGCAGCAGCACGACCGGCTTGCCCTGCGGGTTGCCGCACTGTTCGTAATACAGCGTGTGGCGGTCGTCGACCTTCAGCGTGCCGGTGTCGAAGGGCTCGATATCGGGGTACAGCGTGCGCATGGGCGGCGTGTCCTGGATGAAAGCGACAGTCTAGCGGCTGCCGTCCCGTGCTTCCGTGACGCGCCCCAGCGTCACGCGGTCACGCCGTTCGAGATCCCTCTCCGTGGCGACGTCGGCAAAACCGGCAGCGATCAACAGCGCGCGGATCGCCTCGCCCTGATCCCACCCGTGCTCCAGCAACAGCCAGCCGCCGGGCAGGAGGTGAGCCGGCGCAAGGGCGACGATCTCGCGGATGGCGTCCAGGCCGTCACTGCCCGACGACAGGGCCGTGGGCGGTTCGAAACGCAGGTCGCCCTGTGCCAAGTGCGGATCGCCCTCCGCGATGTACGGCGGGTTGCTGGCGATCAGATCGAAGCGTTCGCCGGCCAGCGGTACCCGCCAGCTTCCCTGACGGAAAGCGACGTTGGCGATGCGGTTCGTCATGGCATTGGCCTGAGCGACCTGCAGTGCGTCGTCGCTGAGGTCGGTCGCGACCACCTGCGCCAGCGGCCGCTCGCTCGCGAGCGCGAGCGCGATGGCACCACTGCCGGTGCCGAGGTCGGCGATGCGCAGCGGACGGTCGTCCGGCAGGCGCTCCAGCGACAGTTCCACCAGTCGCTCGGTTTCCGGGCGCGGGATCAGGGTGGCGGGCGACACCTGCAGGTCCAGCGTCCAGAAACCACGCCGGCCCAGCAGGTACGCCAGCGGTTCGCCCGCAGCGCGCCGGGTCAGCAGCGCGTCGAAGGCGGCCGCGTCGGATGCCGGCAGCGGATCGCCGCCATGGGCGAACAGCCAGGCGCGGTCACGCCCCAGCACGTGCAGCAACAAGTGCTCGGCCTCGTGGCGAGCATCCGGCCCGGAGAGCCGGGTGGCGGCGGCACGCAGGGCCAGATCAAGGCGGGCGGTAGGCAGATCGGAAGGCATTGCCGCGCATGTTAGCGGGGCCTGCCAGTCCGGACGAAGCCGTCTCGCCGCGACGCACCATCATGGTGCTCTATCGCGCAGGGACGTCGCTGCCGCGATTGGCTGCCCTCCGAAGACAGCGCCGCGCGCCTGATTCAGAGTTGCCGCGCGCGTCTCCAGCGGCGACGCATGGCGGACGGCCAGACCATCGCCTTCACAAGCCATTGAAAAATATGGACTTCACCACCATGTACACCGTGCTCGCTTGCGTACAAAGGGAGAGGGAATACTTATACGATAGTCAAAAACTATCTATTCAATTCCATCAATCGATTTGAGATATCAATAGCCCCTGCCTACCATGGCGCCATCGCTTCACCACACCCACTCCACTAAACGAGGATCTTTCATGTCCCTGATCAACACTGCGGTCCAGCCGTTCAAGACCACCGCGTTCCACAACGGCGAGTTCGTCGAAGTCACCGACGGCACCCTGAAGGGCAAGTGGTCGGTCCTGATCTTCATGCCGGCCGCCTTCACGTTCAATTGCCCGACCGAAGTGGAAGACGCCGCGACGAACTACGCCGAGTTCCAGAAGGCCGGCGCCGAGGTCTACATCGTCACCACCGACA
>CAMPIO010000081.1 GCA_946886405.1 uncultured Pseudoxanthomonas sp. | reverse complement strand
CGCACCCAGCGCCAGCACCAGCAAGGCGGGTACTGGCGAGAACCACACGTGGCCATAGCGCAACAACAGAATGGACAGAACCAGCACGCTGGCCATCGTCAGTACGGTGGGGCGCCAGATGTGGCGCAGCCCGGGCAGCAGCGACAACAGCAGCGGAAGCGCAGCGAGCGCGGCCGACAGCATGGCCTGCCAGCCGTCCGACATCGGCGTGATGGCCGCGCGCTTCAGCAGCATGTTCAGCAGGTTGGCCTGGTAGTCGGTACCACTCATGCTCGCGTTCGGCGGTTGTCCGGGTGCGCGTGCCATCGGTCCCATGCCGGTCGCGCCGACCCCGACGAGGATCCAGTTGCCGCGCAGCAGCGAGGCCGGGATGCGTTGATTGAGGACGTCGGTATACGACACGTGGCGGAAGGCGTTCGGCGGCGAGGTGAACGGCACGCGCACCTCGTGATCCCGCACCCACTCGGACGACGAGAACGGCTCCAGGCCCGTCGTCACCAGCCGGCGTCCGGGCAGGTCAGTGCTGGTGCCCGGGGGCTGGTCGAGCTGCAGCAATGCCAGTGCCAGGGCCGGCCAGTGCGGTGAACCGAGCCCCGCGCGCAGGTAGGCGTTGCGCGCCACGCCGTCGGCATCCAGCGCCATTTCGGCGTGGCCCAGCGATGCGGCCGACGCCGCGAACTCGGGGATCGGCATCAGTTCGACGGTGGAACTGTTGAGTTGGACCGGCTCGGCCAGCACCGGCAATACCACCCGGCCGCTGCGGCTGATGGCCCGCGCCAGCAGCGCGTCACCCTCCGGGTCGAACAACGCGGGTTCCGACAGCAGCACGTTGAACGCGATGCCCTTCACGTCGGTCGAGCGCAGGCGGTCGACCAGCTGCGCATGCGTGCGCCGCGACCACGGCCAGCGGCCGAGTTCGGCAAGGCTCTTCTGGTCGACGTCGACCACCACGATGCGGGGGTCGGCATCTGGCGCGGCGCCCAGGACCAACCGGTCATAGACCCACGCATCGAGCGACGCAGTCACTCCCGACAGGGTGACCAGGATCGTGAGCGCGGCCGCACCCACCGCCGTCAGCAGGCGGGGCTTCCATTTGGGCGTGGACGGGCTGGTGCTCACAGGGCCAGCAGTATGAGCAATGCGCCCGCCCCGGCGCCAATCCGGCACCAGCGGCAGGGCACCTCGACCACCTGGGCCGCCGGGAACGGGCCTTCGAAGCCGTCCACGTCGATGGTCTGGGCACGCACGTACCAGGTGCCCGACCGCAGGCGGGGCAGGGTGATCTGGGCCTCGTCGACCCGCTCGTCGATCTGCGGGGCGCTGAAATCCGGCGTACGCGACATCTGGAAGCGGTAACGCTGGCCCGGCTGGCCGGCCGGCCAACGGAAGGTCACTTCGCGGGTACTGCCGGACTCCGCCGCCGTGCGGTCGATGTCGGTGACCTCTGCCAGCGGACGCACGGTGAAAGGCACGCCGTCGCCGAAGGGCCCCGTCTTGCCGTTGCCGTCCACGCTGCGGATGCGCCAGGCGTAGTCCCCCGGCGGCAGCGTCGTGGGCAGCCGGGCTGCGGTCGCACGTTCGATGCGCGCGTGCGCAACGGGTTGCGCGAATCCGGACGCGCCAGCCACTTCATAGTCGTATGCGGTGGCGCCGGGGGCCTGCGTCCACGCCAGGTCCACGTTCAGCGTGCGGATCACGCCACCCGCTGCGGGTGCGATGGAATACGGTGGTGCGGGCTGGTCGTCGATCTGCAGGCGGGTGACCGCGTCGCGGCCTTCCAGTCCGTCCGGCGAGATCGCGCGCACGCGGATGAAGTAGGTGCCCGCTTCGAGCGCCGGCAGCGTGTAGTGGGGGGAATCGCTTTCGGCATCCACCCGCAGGCTGTCGAATGTGCGTCGCGCACTTGCCTGGATGCGGTACCCGCGCGCGCCGGCAACGGCAGGCCATGCCAGGTCCGCGCGCGCACGTTGCGAGAGCAGATTGAGGCGCGAAAGATCGGGGGCGGGCAACAGCGCGACCGGTGTGACCGCTGCCTGGCCCTGCGCCACCACGGCACCGAAGCCCGGACGCAGCACGGCGCCGCGCTGCTGCGGCGCGCTCACAGCGACACGCCCTTCCAGGACCTCGGTGTGTGTGCGCTGGTCACCGGCTTCCACGCGGAACTTCGTCCCGCGCACGGCGGACGATGCGCTGGGCGTGTCGACGATGAAGTTCGCCGCCGGTCCGCGCAGGTGGCGCACATCGTTGCCGATACGCCCGCGCTGCAGGCGCAGCCGCGTATCGGCCATGCCGGAACGGCCAAAGCGGGTCAGGCGATCGAGGAGGAGTTCGCTGTCGCCGAGCAGCAACAGTCGCGAGCCATCGGCGAACTGCAGGCTGAGCGAAGCTTCCGGCGATGTCGTCACGCGTGCACCGCTGCCCAGGGACATGCCGGCAGTCACCGGCGCATCGCGGCCAGCGGCCGTGCGTGCGACCGCGATGCCCCGCAGGGCGACGACCTTGGCGGTCGCAGGCTGGTCATGCAGCCATTGCAGCGGGATCCGCAGGGTGCTGCCAGGCGGGAGCCGGTAGGGATTGGCGATGCGGTTGTGCTCCTGCAGCCGCTGCCAGGGGATCGACGGTTTGAGGTGCGCGCCGCTCACATCCCATAGCGTGTCGCCCGGACGGACCCGGTAGACCCATTCCTGGGCGTTGGCCGACCAGGAGGCCAACAGCAGCATCGCCAGGCCCCACCACCATCCTTTTGCCTGGATCGCTCGCCCGCGCATCGCTCGCTTCCGCCTTGGTCGTCAGGAAATGTTGGATCGATCACAATTATAGGAGCTTTGGCCGGACATCTGGCCGGTGTCGTCCTTGTTCGTCGTTAATGTGACTTGGCCTGCCATGCCGCATGTCGTCGGCGCCTTCAGGGTGTGCCGCCCCATAGCGCGGCGATGCGTCGCGCCAGCGCGTAGGGCTCCGGGCCATCGCGGTTGGTCAGCACGATCACGGTCAGCCGTTGCGCAGGAAAGCGCAGCAGCACGTTGCGGAAACCGATGCTTTCGCCGGAGTGCCATTGCATGCCGCCCTGCAGGCGCCAGCCGAAACCGTAATGGGCCACGTCCGCTTCCGGAGTAGCGGTGGAGGGCGAGAACGCCAGCGCGCGGGACGTCGCCGACAGCAGGCGTCCGTCATACAGCGCCGCATCCCAGCGCGCGAGGTCTTCCAGCGAGGAATAGATACCGCCATCTCCCAGCACCGCGCTGGTCGTGCTCTGGTCGCTGCGTTGCCATTGCCCGTCGAACGGGCGGTAGCCAAATGCACGGTCCCTCACGGCGGGTCCCTCGTCTTCCCGCGCGAGGGTGGCCGTCATGCCGAGAGGAGTGAAGATCCTCGCCTGCAGGAACGCGGGGAATCGCTGACCCGAAGCGCGTTCCACGACCAGCGCCAGCAACGCGTAACCGCTGTTGCTGTAGCGGTAAGCGCTGCCGGCAGGAAAGTACAGCCGGTCTTCGCGTTCGAGCAGGCGCAGCACATCAGCGTCACGCAGCTGCCGTGACTGATCCGCGGGAATCAGGTCCTCGTAATCGACGACGCCCGAGGTGTGGCTGAGCAGGTGGCGCAGCGTGATGTCACCGGTGGATGCCGGCAGCGAGGGCAGCCAGCGCCGCAACGGATCATCCACCGACAGCGCGCCGTCCTCCGCCAGCAACAGCACGCAGGCGGCGGTGAACTGCTTGCTGATCGACGCGAGGCGATAGTTGGTTCCGGGTGATGTGGCGAGGCCGGCTTCGAGATCGGCCATGCCGTAGCTGCGCTGGAACGCCGTCGCGCCGTCCTTGAGTACCAGTACCGATGCACCGGGTACGCGGCCTGTGTACTCGCGCATCCACGCATCGATATCGTCCTCACGTACGGCTGCGCTTGCATCGACGTTCGTCATCAGCAGGATTCCCAGTAGCCAGGTCGCTTTCATCACCCTCTCCCGATGCTGGATGGCGGAGCCCGGTACGCCGGCTCAGTCGAGCGCTGCCTCGGCACGGAGTTGCCGCTCGCGTTCGTGACCCAGGTAGCGGCGGATGCCGTGGCGCATCAAGTACAGCAGCGGGATCAGCGCGGTGGCCGCGAGCATCTTGTACGCATAGTTGACGGTACTGACGGCCAGGAACAGCGAGGTAGGCCACTTCTGCGGCCCCAGCACGAAGGCGATGTAGATCACCACGAAGCTGTCCACCAGCTGCGAGATCGCGGTAGAGCCGGTCGCGCGCAACCACACCCAGCGGTCGCCGGTGGCGTGGCGGATGCGATGGAACACCGACACGTCGATCAGCTGGCCAACGAGGAACGCCACCACCGAGCCGGCGATGGTCCACATGCCCTGGCCGAAGATCGCCGCGAACGCCTTCTGGTAGTCCGGCACGCCCTGCGCCTGCGCCGCTTCCACCCACCAGCCGGCCGGCGCGAGTGCGATGGCGGCGAAGGCGAACAGGAAGCCATAGACGATCAGCGCCACCGCCAGCCACGAGATGAAGCGCACGCCGCGCTTGCCGAAGAACTCGTTGATGGTGTCGGTCAGGATGAACACGAACGGCCACAGCAAGGTGCCGGCGGTGAAGCTGAGCGAGCCGGTCTGGCCGAACAGGTTCCATTCCAGCGGCGCGATGCCCAGCGTATCTTCCAGCGCGAAGATCTTGACGCCGATGAACTCGGCCAGCACCGCGTTGGCGCAGAACACCGCCGCCAGCACGATGAAGAGGCGCACCGCGCGGTCATCCAGGGTGCGCGGCGCGTGCATGGTTCAGCGGTCTCCGGCGCGGGTGAACGGCATGGTCTCCGGCGCGACGGCGCCGCCGGAAATGATGAAGCTCATCGCCTGGTCCACCGTCCAGTCGGTCGGCGTCAGCAGTTCGACCGGGACGATTTCCAGGTAGCCCGACGTCGGATTGGGGGTGGTGGGAACGTAGACAGCGGCCAGTTCGCGCCCGCTGCCTTCTTCGCGGATCACCCGCGTCACCAGACCGACGGATTTCATGTCCCGGTGAGGGAAATCGATCAGCACCACGCGCTGCGTGCTGCCGGGCTTCGTTTCCAGCATGTCCAGCAGCTTGCGTGCGCTGGTGTAGATGACGTTCGCCAGGGGCACGCGTGCGATCAGCGCCTCGAACCAGCGCAGCAGCCGCTGTCCGACGACGCGCCGCGTCAGCGCGCCGACGGCCAGGATCACGAACAGCGTGGCGACCATGGCGATAGTGTTCTGCACCCACAGGCCGTTGAACCAGCCCAGCGACAGCGGGAACGTCGCCGCGATCTGGTGTGACAACGGTTCCACCCACGGCTTGCTGATGTCGGACAGCAGCACGAACACGAACTTGATGACGACCCACGTCAGCCAGATGGGCAGCAGGGTCAGCAAGCCGGTGATGAAGAGCTTCTGCACCGAGACGCGGTGCGGGGGATGGTCGGGGGACATGGGTCTATTGTAGGCCCGGCGATGGCAGTCGCTATAGTCGGCGACAGGACGATGAAAGGGGGCAGGGAATGGGAAGGGTGGTGAAAGGATTCGGCGCGGTCGTATTCGGACTGCTGGCATTGGTCGTGCTGCTTTACGTCGCCAGCCGGGCGATGCCGATTCCCCGGCATGAGGCGGAAGCACTGGCCAGGGTCGAGGCGCTGCCGCCGCTGGAGGGGAAGAACGGTTTCGCAGCGATCTGGTCGCTTGCACTGGATGTCGATGCCGGGCGTGCTCAAGCCCTGCTCGTTGAAGAGGCGCGCCGGCTTGCGTCGTCCTCCGCGCCTGACTCAGGCGTGGCGTACTCCCCTTACATCAGTGTGCTGGAAGGGGTGCCTCTGCTGGTGGCCCAGGAGGCGACCGACCCCAAGCCGTGCGGGATGGTGGAAACGGGGTGCCTACATCGCGTGCGCGAAGATCTTCACGCCTATTCGTCGTGGGTGGAGAGACGGCGGGTGACGTCCGCGCGCGTCGAGCGGTTGGATGCGTACGGTCACTTCCGCACCACGCTGCCGAGCCGAATGGATACACCTTTTCCTTCCTACGGCCCGCTTATCGAAGATCTGACCGTGCAGGCCCAGCGGTTCGCGGTAGGCCAATCCGATATCGCCTTGCAGGGCGTCTGCCGCAATGCGTCCATCGCACGCAAGCTGGTGGCCAGCGGCGACAATCTGCTGGGCTCGATGGTCGGCGTTGCCTTGTATCAGGGCAGCGCAACGTTGTTGGTCGACATGCTGGCAGAACTCCCTCCCGATTATCCATTGCCTGCGCTTTGTGACCAGGTGTTCGCAGCAGGCGCCCCGATGGCCCAGGACATATGCTCCACATTGCGGGGCGAAGGTCGATGGATGACGGAAGGCTTCCGCGCGTCCAGCAAACATACGTTCAAAGGAAAAGTGGCCGACAGGCTTTTCCTGGACGTTGACAAGACGATGGCTCACGGAGCGATGACCTACGAATGGTTCTGTGGAGAGGAGGCGAATGCATCCATCGCCTCCGACACACCGCTGCGCGGATACGTGCAGCCGTCGCGGATCTCGTTCCGCTGCATCGCCAACGCAATAGGCTGCACGCTGGTCAGCCTGCAGGCGCCCGCTTATAGCGATTACACAGTGCGGCTGCAAGATGCAGCGATGCGGCAGAAGGCGGTGGGCACCTGGTTGTGGCTGCGCGCCCATGTGGGGCAGGACAGGCGGCCGCTGGCAGAGCGTTTGCGCTTCCGCCCTGCCGCGTTCAAGAGCGCCTCGCGCGATATTCGCGTGGAAGGCGACCGTCTTGTCGTGCCCATGAACGAGCGTCGCCCCGGCCAAGACGACGCTTGGCACCTGCCAGTGCCCGTGTGGATGTCGGACGCAGCGGCTCCGTAGGACTCAGCCAGCCGTGGCTCGCGCTTCCGGCTTCAACCGCACGTAGATCTGCTTGCGCACGCGGGCGACGACTTCATTCTGTGCATTGAACACGTCCGCCGGCATCCAGCGGAGATATTTCTGGCCGTCGGCCGCTTCGGCGCGGACTTCGTCCAGCACGTGGCCATCGAGACGGAATTCCGCGTGCAGCGTGCCCTTGCCAGGTTTCACGAATTCGATCTCCGCCGCCTTGTCCCACACGTAGTAGTCGGGGCCCAGGCGCTCTTTGGCCAGGATCATCCAGAACGGATCCGTCATCGCGAACAGGCTGCCGCCGAAGTGGGTGCCCACGTAGTTGCGGTTCCAGGGGCGCATGCGCAGTTCGACGCGCGCGAAACTCCAGTCATCGGCCATCTCGGTGACGTGGATGCCGCTGAGCAGGAAGGGCGGCCACACGTTGAAGATGTGACGCAGGGTGCCGGGTTTCATGCAGGACTGCTCTGTTCGGAATAGACAGGAAGGTATTCGCGGATCAGAACAGCAGCGAGGACATCTTCCTGCGGTACTGGCTGACCAGCGTGTCGTCCTCGATCACGCGAAAGGCATCGATCAGGCTCTTGCGTGCCAGGCCATCCTCGAAGGCCCGGTCGCGCTTCAACATTTCCAGGAACTGTTCCAGCGCGGTTTCGGACTCGCCCGCGACCAGGGCATGTACGCCCAGCAGGTGGCGCGCGCGCAGGTCGTCGCCGTTCGCCGCGATGGCGGCGCGCAGCAGGTCCGGCGCGGGTGCGTCCTTCAGGGCGGCCGCAAAGCCGAGCCGGGCACGGGCCTTGACCGCGCGGTCATCGGTGGCGAGGTTCGCGGGCAATGCATCCAGCAGGCGCTCGGCCTCGCTGGCGTCGCCGGTCTTCAGCAGGGCGAGGACCAGGTCGAGCTTCAGTTCGTCCTTGTCCGGTTCGGCAGCGACCGCCTCGCGCAGGGCAGCGACCTGCTGCTGGGGATCCAGCGGGATTTCTTCGGCGGGCGTGTCGGCCGCTTCCGCCGGCTGGACGCCGTGCGAGGCCAGGAATTCACGCAATTGGCCTTCCGGCAGGGCGCCGGGAAAGCCGTCGACCAGTTGCCCGTCCTTGACCAGGAACACGGTGGGCACCGAGCGGATCTGGAAGGCCGCGGCGATCTGCTGCTCCTTGTCCACGTCGACCTTGGCCAGCAGGAACGCGCCGTTGTACTCGTTGGCCAGCTTTTCGAGGATAGGCCCCAGCGTCTTGCACGGTCCGCACCACGTGGCCCAGAAGTCGACGAGGACCGGCACCTCCAGCGACTTGCGCAGGACCTCGGCCTCGAAGGTCTCGGTGGTGGCATCGAAAACGTGGGGCAGCTCGCTCATCGGGTCGCTCTTGGCGGGTGGGGTGGGGACGTGGCGTTCACATGGTGTCGCGGCCGGGAGGATACAAGGCAATGTAAAAAAGATTTGACATTTCGCCATGCGAATGTAATGTGTGCATTACATTTTGTCCGATGGGGATGACATTCATGCGGTGGCGTCGAAGCGGGTGGCTGATGCTGTTGGTGGGCGCCCTGGTGGCGTTCTGGGCGCTGCTGGCGGGCCCGGATGAGCTGCTGGGGGTGGACCTGGGCAAAGGGGGCACGGCCCTGCTGATCACGGTGGCGTGGGTGTCGATGTATGCGGTCTCGCGCACGCCACTGGGCGATCTCGAGCGTGGCGTATCGCCCGGCGAATGGAAGGCGTGGGTGGGCGTGGCCTTCATGCTGGTGGCGACCGGCTACTTCCTGGCCAAGTCGCACGTGTTCGTCGCGGGCCCGGCCTGGGACAACCCGGCCGCGCGCGGGGTCGGCCGCAACCTGGTGCTGCTGCTGGTCGCGTGGACGGTACTGACCAACGTGCTTGGCGCGCGCTGGAAAGGGCGGGTGCAGGAAGACGAACGCGACCGCCAGATCGAGCAGCAGGCGACGGGTTGGGGGCGAGGCGCGCTGACGTTCTGCGTGGTCGGCCTGGCGGTGATGCTGGCGTTCTCGCCGCCCGACCGGCTGGCGTGGGCCACGCACTTCATGATCGCCAACCTGCTGGTGTTCGCCCTGATGTGGGGTTGGCTGTGCGAATACGTGGCGACGGCAGTGATGTACTGGCGGGATCGCCGATGACCGGCACGCCGATCATCAACGACATCCGGCGCCTGCGCTTCGAGCGCGGCGAGATGACACAACAGGGGTTGGCCGATATCTGCGGCGTGACGCGGCAGACCATCATTGCGCTGGAGGCGGGGCGCTACGCGCCGTCGCTGGAACTGGCGTTCCGCATCGCGCGGGCGTTCGGCGTGGGGATCGACGAGGTGTTCCGATGGGAGGAAGCATGAGCGGGGCAGGGCGATGGCGCGGGTTGGCGGCGACGGGGGTGTTCGTCGCGGCGCTGGTGGGATTCGGCCTGGCGTTGCCCGGCTATTCGCAGATCTCGCATCCGGTGGCGGTCCTGGGCGCGAAGGGCGTACCGCATGCGCTTGGCTTCAATCTGCTCGGGTTCGTCCTCACCGGGGTGATCGCGGCCGCCGTGGCGCTGGACCTGCGTCGTCGCCTGCCGGGCGATGCAGGCTGGCGGCTGCGCGTGGGCGCGCAACTGGTCCTGCTGTCCGCGCTGGGCTTTGCGGCGATGGGGCTGCTGCCGCTCGATCCGGCGGACCTGGACAACCCGGCCAGCAGCCTGCATGCGACGGCATGGATGCTGTGGTGGGTGGCCTTCGTGCCGGGTGCGCTGTTGATCGCGCTAGGTCTGCGCGGGCGGCAATCCTGGCGCGGACTGGCTCGCGCCAGCCTCGTGGCGGCGCTGCTGGTGCTGTTCGCCGCCCTGCTGGCGGTGGAACTGATGCCGGCCGGCGTCGCCCAGCGCGTGGGCTACGTTGGTTGGCTGGGTTGGTTGTACGCGGTGTCGCGAAGGCGCGGCGCGTAGAGCGGAGCTTGCTCCGCTGCGCTTCGATGCGTGAAGGCACGACCTGGCCCAAGAAGCCGAGCAAGCTCGGCTCTACGGCCGGCCCCGGTTACGGCTGGCGATAGACCTTGCCGTCCTTCATCACGAAATCCACCTTCAACACGGCGTTGATGTCCTCCACCGGATTGCCCGGCACGGCCACGATGTCGGCGCGCTTGCCGACCTCGATCACGCCCTGGTCGTCGACGCCCAGCACTTCCGCTGCGCGGATCGTCGCTGCCTGCAGCGCGTAGGCGGCGGGCATGCCGGCTTCGACCATGTAGAGGAATTCGCGCGCGTTGTCGCCGTGAGGGCCCACGCCCATATCGGTGCCGAAGGCGATCTTCACGCCGTTGCGATAGGCGTTGCCGGCGGTTTCCTGGATCAGGGCGCCGATGCGTTGCGCTTTAGGGCGTACGACGGGCGGAAAGTACCCGTCGATCTTCGCCTTCTCCGCCACGAAGCGGCCGGCGTAGATCGTCGGCACGTACCAGGTGCCTTGCTGCTTCATGAGCCGCATGATCTCGTCGTCCATGTAGGTGCCGTGCTCGATGCTGGTCACGCCGCCGAGGATGGCGCGCTTCATGCCTTCCTTTCCGTGCGCGTGCGCCGCGACGCGGAACCCGTAGTCGCGCGCGGTATCGACGACGGCCTTCACCTCGTCGACCACGAACTGCGGCGCATCGCCGGACTTGGCGTAGCTCAGTACGCCACCGGTGGCGGTGATCTTGATGACGTCGCTGCCGTCCTTGTATCGCTGGCGTACCGCCTGGCGGGCATCTTCTGGCGAGTTGATCACGCCGTCGGTGGGGCCGGGCGGCCCGAGCAGGTGCGAGAGCCGGTCGTTGAAGCCGTTGGTCGGATCGGCATGGCCGCCGGTGGTGGCGATCGATTTGCCGGCGGCGAAGATGCGCGGCCCCTTCACCAGCCCCTGGTTGACGGCGTCGCGCAGGTGGGGCGCCACGTCGCCACCCAGGTCGCGCACGCTGGTGAAGCCGGCCATCAGGGTCTTTTCGGCATAGCCCACCGAGCGGAAGGCGTAGTCCACGGGATCCAGGCGAAAGCCTTCGGAATAGCTCTGCGGACTGGATTCACCGCCGAGGTGGACGTGCAGGTCGGTCCAGCCAGGGGTGCAGGTATGGTCGGCCAGGACGATGGATTCGGCATCGGCCAGCTTGGCGCGGCCGGGGATGACCTCCGCGATCTTGCCGTCACGCACCAGCACGGTGTGCTCACCCAGTACCTTCCCGCTGCGGGCGTCGAACAGACGCTCGCAGTGCAGGGCGAGGGTGGATGGCGCGGCGGTCTGCGCGGCGGCGGGCAGGCCGATGGAGGCCAGGGCGAGGGCTAGCAAGGTCTTGGTCATCTGGAGTCCCCGTTTTCGACCCGGCCATGCTACCCGTTGGCGTGGCGGGGCATGGTGCGCTGCGGTACCCTTGGCGGCTTTGCCGTTGCCGTCGTTGCTTACCGCCATGTCCATCGCTGCCGAACCCGCTTCCTACGACCCGAAAACCGTCGAATCCCAGGCCCAGTCCTTCTGGGAGGCCCGGCGCGCCTTCGAGGTCGACGAGCAATCGGACAAGCCGAAGTTCTACTGCCTGTCGATGCTGCCGTACCCGTCGGGCGCGCTGCACATGGGCCATGTGCGCAACTACACCATCGGCGATGTCATCAGCCGCTACAAGCGCATGACCGGCCACAACGTGCTGCAGCCGATGGGCTGGGACGCGTTCGGCCTGCCGGCCGAGAACGCCGCGATCAAGAACAAGACCGCGCCGGCCAAGTGGACCTACGCCAACATCGAACACATGCGCAGCCAGCTGAAGTCGCTGGGCTACGCCATCGACTGGTCGCGCGAGTTCGCCACCTGTCGCCCCGAGTACTACGTGCACGAACAGCGCATGTTCACCCGCCTGCTGCGCAAGGGCCTGGCCTACCGCAAGAACTCGGTGGTGAACTGGGATCCGGTCGACCAGACGGTGCTGGCCAACGAGCAGGTCATCGACGGCCGTGGCTGGCGCAGTGGCGCGCTGGTGGAAAAGCGCGAGATCCCGCAGTGGTTCCTGCGCATCACCGACTACGCGCAGGAACTGCTGGACGGCCTGGACGACCTGCCGGGCTGGCCCGATGCAGTCAAGACCATGCAGCGCAACTGGATCGGCCGCTCCGAGGGCCTGGAAATCCAGTTCAACGTCGAAGCCCACGAACCGCTTACGGTGTTCACCACCCGTCCCGACACGCTGATGGGTGTGACCTTCGTGTCGATCGCCGGCGAACACCCGCTGGCGTTGAAAGCCGCCGCGTCGAATCCGGCGCTGGCCGCCTTCCTGGAAGAGCTGAAGCATGGCGGCGTTTCCGAAGCGGAGCTGGAAACGCAGGAAAAGCGCGGCATGGATACCGGTCTGCGCGCCGTGCACCCGGTCACCGGCGACAAGGTGCCGGTGTGGGTCGCCAACTTCGTGCTGATGGGCTATGGCACCGGCGCGGTGATGGCCGTGCCCGGCCACGACCAGCGCGATTTCGAGTTCGCCACCAAGTACGCGCTGCCGATCCAGCAGGTCATCGCGCTCAAGGCGCCGAAGAACGACGACGAGAAGACCTACGACGCCACTACCTGGCGCGACTGGTACGGCGACAAGACGCGTGACGACCTGGAACTGGTCAACTCCGGCGAGTTCGACGGGCTGGACTACCGGGGCGCGTTCGAGGCGCTGGCCGAGCGTTTCGAGCGCAAGGGCCAGGGTCAGCGGCGCGTGAACTACCGCCTGCGCGACTGGGGCGTCAGCCGCCAGCGCTACTGGGGCTGCCCGATTCCCGTCATCTACTGCCAGAGCTGCGGCGCGGTGCCGGTGCCGGACGCCGACCTGCCGGTCGTGTTGCCCGAGAACGTCACCCTGGACGGCGTGAAGTCGCCGATCAAGGCCGATCCCGAATGGCGGAAGACGAAGTGCCCGCAGTGCGGTGCGGCTGCCGAGCGCGAGACCGACACGTTCGACACCTTCATGGAGTCGAGCTGGTACTACGCGCGCTACACCTCGCCGGGCGCCAAGGACATGGTCGACAAGCGCGGCAACTACTGGCTGCCCGTGGACCAGTACATCGGTGGCATCGAGCACGCGATCCTGCACCTGATGTATTTCCGCTTCTATCACAAGCTTTTGCGCGACGCGCGCCTGGTGGACAGCGACGAGCCGGCCACCAACCTGCTGACGCAGGGCATGGTGATCGCCGAGACGTTCTACCGCGACAACGCCGACGGCTCGAAGGACTGGATCAACCCGGTCGATGTCGAGATCCAGCGCGACGACAAGGCGCGCGTGGTCGGCGCCACGCTGAAGGCCGACGGCCAACCGGTGAAGATCGGACCCGTCGAGAAGATGTCGAAGTCGAAGAACAACGGCGTCGACCCGCAGTCGATGGTGGACAAGTTCGGCGCGGACACCGTGCGCCTGTTCTCCATGTTCGCCGCACCGCCGGAACAATCGCTGGAGTGGAACGAAGCGGGCGTGGAAGGCATGGCGCGTTTCCTGCGCCGCCTGTGGACGCAGGTACAGAAGCACGTCGCCGACGGCCCTGCGCAGGCGCTGGACCTCGGCGCGCTGACGCCCGAGCAGAAAGCCGTCCGCCGCAAGGCGCACGAGACCATCGACAAGGTCGGCAACGACTACGGCAAGCGCCACAGCTTCAACACCGCCATTGCTGCGGTGATGGAACTGTCCAACGCGCTGGGCAAGTTCGACGATGCCTCGCCGCAGGGACGGGCGGTGCGCCAGGAAGCGCTGGAAGCGGCCGTGCTGCTGCTCAATCCCATCACGCCCCATGCCAGCCACGCGCTGTGGCAGGCGCTGGGGAATGAGGAAGCCCTGCTCGAGGACGTGGCATTCCCGCAGGTCGACGCCGATGCGTTGGTGCGCGATTCCGTCACGCTGGCGGTGCAGGTCAACGGCAAGCTGCGCGGCACCATCGAGGTAGCCGCGGACGCGCCTCGCGACCAGGTGGAAGCGCTCGCCAAAGCGGAGCCAAACACCGCGAAGTTCCTGGAAGGCCTGGCCATCCGGAAGGTCATCGTGGTGCCGGGCAAGATCGTCAACATCGTGGCGGGATGAGGCCGCGGGTGGCCTTGCCCCTGTGTTCACCTCCGGTCCGGCTACGCTATTGCCGCCCATGACAGGCTCGTCCAGACTTCGTCCCATGACCCGATTCCGCTTGCCCGTCTTCATCCTCGCCCTGGCCTTTCTGGCCGGCTGCGGCTTCCATCTGCGCAACAAGATCGCGCTGCCTGCGGACTTGGGGCCGGTGCGGGTAACGGCATCGTCGACCGCGTACAGCGCCCTGGTGACCAGCCTGTCGCGCGGCCTGCAGGCCGCCGGGGCTACGCTCGCGTCGCCGATCGGCGATGAAAGCGAAAGCACGACGGCTGATCAGGTCGCCACGTTGCGCATCGTGTCCGAGCGCTGGGGCGACCTGCCGATCGCGGTGGACCAGTTCGGCCGCGCCCAGGAATTCAGCCTGCGCTATGCGGTCGTCTTCTCGTTCAAGAAGGCCGACGGCACCGATCTGGTGCCGCAGCAGGTGGTTGAACTGTCGCGCGATTACGTGTCGCCGCCGCAGGACGCGACCGGTACCTCGACCGAGCGCGAAGTGCTCGCGGACGAACTGCGCCGCGAGATGGCGGCCTCGATCCTGCGCCGCATCGACGGTGTGGTGCGGTCGGGCCCGGTTACCCCAGCCCCCTGATGGAACTCAAGCCGGAACAGCTGGCGGCGCGCGGCACGTCCGAGCCGCTGCTGCCGGTCTACCTGATCGCCGGTCCCGAAACCCTTCGCGTACTGGAAGCGGCCGACGCGGTGCGCGCCCACGCGCGTGCGCAGGGCATCGGCGAGCGTGAGGTCTTCGACGCGGATGGCCGCGATTTCGACTGGGGACAACTCGAAGCCAGCTTCAATGCGCCCAGCCTGTTCAGTGCGCAACGGCTGGTGGAAGTGCGCCTGCCGGGCGGCAAGCCGGGCAAGGAAGGTGCCGAGGTCATCAGTGCGTTCTGCGCCAATCCGCCGCCCGACGTCGTGCTGCTGGTCACCACCGGTGAATGGGGCAAGGCCTACCAGGGCAAGTGGAGCGATGCGATCACGCGTGTCGGCGTGCTGGCGGTGGCGTGGGCCATCAAGCCGCACGAATTGCCGGGCTGGATCGAAAACCGGCTGCGCAGCAAGGGACTCCGCGCGGAGCGCGATGCGGTGCAGCTGCTGGCCGATCGCGTGGAAGGCAACCTGCTTGCCGCCGCGCAGGAGATCGACAAGCTGGCTTTGCTCAGCGATGGCGAGGTGCTCGATGCCGAACGCATGGAGTCGCTGGTCGCGGATGCCGCGCGCTACGACGTGTTCCGCCTGACCGACGCGGTGCTGGCAGGACAGGGCGCGCAGGTGTCGCGCATCCTGGCTGGCCTGCGCGCCGAGGGCGACGTGGTCGCCGGGCTGATGCCGATGATCGTCAAGGAATTGCTGCGCACCGCCGCGCTCGCGCGGGTGCAGGCCAACGGTGGCAACCTTGCGGCGGAAATGAAGTCGCAGGGCATCTGGGAGGCGAAGCAGGCGCCCTTCAAGCGCGCACTGCAGCGCCATGCCACCCCTGCGCGCTGGGATCGCTTTGTCGCCGAAGCCTCGAAGATCGACCGTGCCGCAAAGGGCCGTGGTGATGGCGACGCCTGGGTGGGCCTCGAGCGCCTGTTGCTGGCCATCGCGGATGCGAAGGCCGTGCGCCTGCTGGTCGCCTGACCGGGCGATGCTGCACCTCTTCTACGGCGGCACCTTCGATCCCGTCCACATCGGACACCTCGCCATTGCACGCGCGGCGCACGATGCGTTCGGTGTGCCGGTCCGCCTGATGCCGGCCGCAGACCCGCCGCATCGTGCGCCGCCCGGGGCCACTGCCACGCAGCGTGCGCACCTGCTCGACATCGCCACGCGGGATATCCCCAGTCTGTGCGTGGATCGGCGGGAACTGGACCGCGCCGCGCGCGACCCGGCCTCCCGCTCCTACACGATCGACACACTGCGGGAACTGAGGGACGAACTCGGTGACGCCGTACCGGTGGCGCTGCTGATCGGCGCGGACAGCCTGCTCGGACTGCCGACATGGCGGGCGTGGACAGCACTGTTCGACCTGGCGCATTTCGTTGTCGCCGATCGGCCGGGCAGTGGCCTGGATTCGGTGTTGCCGCCTGCGCTCGCAATCGTCCTGGAAGAGCGATGGACAGACCTCCCGGGCGATCTTGAGCGGGCCCCTGCGGGGCGCGTGTTCCGGTTGAACCAGCCGCTGCAGCCCGAGTCGGCCACTGAGATCCGCCGCCGCATCGCCGCAGGCGAAGCCTGGCGCCAGCTTGTCCCAGCGCCGGTGGCGGACGCCATTGCCGACGAAAGGCTGTACGCCTCACGGGCCGCCGACGCCGGTCCGCTATAATCCCGACCGTATTCCCAGAGCCACCAAGCCTTTGTCCAGCCAAGCCCACGTCATCAAG
>CAMPIO010000080.1 GCA_946886405.1 uncultured Pseudoxanthomonas sp. | reverse complement strand
GCGTCGACGTGCTCCGTACCCTCATCCGCCCTTCGGGCACCTTCTCCCGAGGGGAGAAGGAAGAACATGGACCGCCGCGCAGCATGGCGCGGCGGCGTTGCAGCCGGATTACTCGGCGGCGGCTTCGTCGGACTTCTTGCCGGCGGCCTTCTTGGCCGGGGCGCGGCGGGCACCCTTGTCGTCGCCGCCTTCGGCGAACTCTTCCTCGCGCACGGTGGCGGCGTTCGGCGAAGCCGCCTTGCCTTCCAGCACGGCGTCGGCGGCGGCACGGGCGTACAGCTGCACGGCGCGGATGGCGTCGTCGTTGCCGGGGATGGCGTAGTCGACCAGGGCCGGGTCGTAGTTCGAGTCGACCACCGCGATCACCGGGATGCCCAGCTTCTTGGCTTCCTTGATGGCGATGTCTTCATGGCCGATGTCGATGACGAACAGCGCGTCCGGCAGACGGTTCATTTCCTTGATGCCGCCCAGCGAGGCCAGCAGCTTCTCGCGCTCGCGGCGCAGGCCCAGCACTTCGTGCTTGACCAGCTTCTCGAACGTGCCGTCGGTTTCGGCGGCTTCCAGTTCCTTCAGGCGGGCGACCGACTTCTTCACGGTGGCGAAGTTGGTCAGCGTGCCGCCCAGCCAGCGCTGGGTCATGAACGGCATGCCGCAACGCTCGGCTTCTTCCTTCACGGCCTCGCGCGCGCTGCGCTTGGTGCCCAGGAACAGGATGGTGCCGCGCTTCTGCGCGACGCCCGAGATGAAGTTCATCGCGTCGTTGAACAGCGGAACGGTCTTCTCGAGGTTGATGATGTGGATCTTGCCGCGGGCACCGAAGATGTACGGCGCCATCTTGGGGTTCCAGTAACGGGTCTGGTGGCCGAAATGGACGCCGGCTTCCAGCATCTGGCGCATGGTGACTTGGGGCATTGCAATGACTCCATCGAAGGGGAACCCACCGTCCGGTTCAATGGAGGACGGCGCCGGTGAAGGCGGGGTTCCGGGGTTGGGCCTCCCTGCGGCTTCCGTGTCCGAACCCTTCAGCGAAGGGCACCCCGGCACGGGTTGGGGCAGCAGGTGTGGATTCGTCGGTGTCGCCCGACGTGGGCGGTCCGGTTCCGGGCGGAACCCGGGCGCGGAGCTGCGGGAGTATAGCCGGCTCAGGCAAGCGGCCGCAAACCGGGGGACGGGCCGACAGGAGTGAACCCGTCCCGGGGCGTTCAGCTGCCCCGCCAAATGGGGGATAATCGGCCAATGGCCATCCAGCTCAAGACCCCCGAAGACCTCGCCCAGATGCGCATCGCCGGCCAGCTCGCCGCCGAGGTGCTGCAGGTGGTCGCCCCGCACGTGAAGCCGGGCGTCACCACCGCCGAACTGGACCGCATCTGCCACGATCACATCGTCAACGTGCAGAAGGCGATCCCGGCCAACGTGGGCTACAAGGGCTTCCCGGCCACGGTCTGCACCTCGGTCAACAACGTCATCTGCCACGGCATTCCCAGCGAGGGCAAGGTGCTGAAGGACGGCGATATCGTCAATATCGACGTCACCGTCATCAAGGATGGCTGGCACGGCGACACCAGTCGCATGTACCTCGTCGGCACGCCATCGGTGATGGCGAAACGACTGGTGGACGTGACCCGGGAGGCCATGTTCCGGGGCATCCGCGCGGTGAAGCCGGGCGCCACCCTGGGCGACGTGGGCCACGCGATCCAGCAGTACGCCGAAGGTGAGCGTTTCAGCGTGGTCCGCGAGTACTGCGGGCACGGCATCGGCAAGGTCTACCACGACGAGCCGCAGGTGCTGCATTACGGCCGTCCGGGCGAAGGCGTGGTGCTGAAGCCCGGCATGACCTTCACGATCGAACCGATGATCAACGAGGGCGCGCGCCACACCCGCGTGCTGCCCGATGGCTGGACCGTGGTCACCAAGGACCGCAAGCTGTCCGCGCAGTGGGAGCACACGGTGGCGGTGACCGAGGACGGCGTCGAGATCCTGACCCGCATGCCGGGCGACGACAACGACCTGTGAGCATCACGCCAGCCGCGAACGGACAGGCGACGCGGCTTCCGGATATCGGCCCGGATGTCGCCGATGATGCGGCCTGGTCCGCAGCGGCGCGCGCTTCACTGGGTAATACCGATGCGCGGCTGGACAAGCGTTTCGACCAGGACGACGGCATGGACCGCATCCTCGCGCTGCGTGCGCGGGCGGTCGATCACCTGTTGAAGGATGCCTGGCTGCGCTGCATTCCGGCCGATGCGCCGATGGCGCTGTTCGCGGTCGGCGGTTACGGCCGTGGCGAACTGTTCCCGCATTCCGACGTCGACGTGCTGGTGCTGGCGGCGCCGGAGGTGCAGCAGGCGCATCACGGCGCTGTTGCGCGCCTGTTCGCCCTGTTGTGGGACGCCGGTCTGCCGATCAGCCACAGCGTGCGATCGGCAGGCGAGTGCACGGTAGCGGCGGCGGCCGACCAGAGCGTGCTGACTGCATTGATCGAAGAGCGGTTGATCGTCGGCGAGCCGGTCGACGAAGGTCTGCTGATCGATGCCATCGGCCCGGCCCGCGTCTGGCCACCGCGGGATTTCTTCGTCGCCAAGCGCGAGGAGTTGCGCATCCGCCACGCGCGGTTCGGCGACACGTCCGACAACCTGGAGCCCAACATCAAGGAAGGCCCTGGCGGCCTGCGCGACCTGCACACGCTGGGCTGGATGGCGCTGCGTACGTTCGGCGTGCGCGACCTTGAAGCCCTGGTCGGCCTGGGCCACCTGGGGCCGGACGAAGCCGCTGCCCTGGCACGCGAGCGGCGTGCGCTGGGGCGCCTGCGTTACGGCCTGCACCGGGTGGCGAACCGCCCGGAAGAGCGCCTGAGATTCGACTACCAGAAGACGCTGGCGCAGCGACTGGGTTTCGTCGACGACGCCGAGAACCTCGGTGTCGAGAAGATGATGCAGGGCTTCTACCGCAGCGCCGCCATCGTGCGGCGTATCAGCGATCGCCTGCTGCAACGCTTCGAGGAGCAGTTCGACGGCGAAGCCCTGCCCGAACCGCTGGACGAGCAGTTCGCCCTGCGTCGTGGCTACCTGGCTGCGCGTGACGGCGACTGGCCGGCGAACGACGTTGCACAGGTATTCGCGCTGTTCGCGGTCTGGGCGGCGCACCCCCAGGTGCGCGGCCTGCATTCGCGGACCGCACGCGCGCTGGCGGAGTCGTTGCCGAAACTCTCTTCGTATCCCGCCGCCACCGGGGAGCAGCGCGATGCCTTCATGGCGCTGCTGCGCGGCCCGCGCGCGGTGGAAACGCTCACCCGGATGGCACGCCTGGGTGTGCTGGGGCAGTGGATCCCTGCGTTCGCGCGCGTGTCCGGGCGCATGCAGTTCGACCTGTTCCATGTCTACACCGTCGACCAGCATACGCTGATGGTGCTGCGGAACATCGCCGCCTTCGCCGCCGGACGCGCCGACGAGCGCTTTTCGATCGCGCACGAAGTCTGGCCGCGTCTGCGAAAGCCGGAATTGCTGCTGCTGGCCGGCCTGTTCCACGACATCGCCAAGGGCCGAGGAGGCGACCACTCGGAGCTGGGCGCGGTGGATGCGCGTGAATTCTGTTCTGCCCATGGGCTCAGCGACGCAGACACCGCACTGGTGGCGTGGCTGGTGGAGCAGCACCTGCGCATGTCGGTGACGGCACAGAAGCAGGACATCTCCGATGCCGACGTCATCCACGCGTTCGCGGCCCTGGTTGAGGATCGCGAACGCCTGGACTATCTGTACCTGCTGACATGTGCGGACATTGCCGGCACCAGTCCAAAGCTGTGGAACGCCTGGAAGGACCGGTTGCTCGCCGACCTGTACTTCGCCGCGCGCCGTGTGCTGCGCGAGGGCCTGGAAAACCCGGTGGCGGTGGGTGAACGGCTGTACGAAGCGCGTGGCAGCGTGCGTGCGCTGCTCGAGGTACAGGGCATGTCAGCCGCGCACGCGGATGCGCTGTTCACGTCGATGCCGGAAGAGAGCTTCCTGCGCTTCCGTCCCGAACAGCTGGCCTGGCAGGTGCACGCCATTCGCGATGCAACGCCGGGAGCAACGCGGGTGCGTGCGCGCCGCATCGCCGACGATGCGGACGCGATGGAGGTGTTCGTGCATTCGCCCGATCGCGACGGTCTGTTCGCCGCCATCCTCGCCACCCTTGATCGCATGGGCTTTGCGATCCACCAGGCGCGTGTGCTGGTCGGGCCGCAGGGCGCGATCTTCGATACGTTCGAAGTGCTGCCGGCCGACAGTTACGCGCCCCGCGATCCTGCCGACATCGAACGTACGCTCGGCGCCGCGTTGGCACGCCCGCTCGACAGTGTGCGCACCTCGCGCCGCGCCGTGCCGCGTCAACTGAAACACTTCCGTTTCGCGCCGCGCATCGAATTCGGTGTCACGCCGGACGGGCGCCGCACCATTCTCGGCCTGGTCGCGCCCGATCGCCCCGGCCTGCTGTCGGACGTGGCACAGGTGCTGCGCCGGCAGGGCCTGCGCGTGCACGACGCGCGCATCGCGACCTTCGGCGAGCGAGCGGAGGACGTGTTCCAGATCACCGACGAACACGACCAGCCGCTGACCGACACCACCTTGCAGGACGCGCTGCGCGATGCGCTGCGCGCCGGCCTCGACACTCCCCCCTGATCCGATCCGGTAGAACGTTTGATGACCCGCAAAGCCAGCAAGACCGAAGAACTGAAGTCCACCATCGAGAGCGCCTTCGAGCGCCGTGCAGAGCTGACACCGGCCGAGATCGAGGGCTCCACCCGTACCGCTGTCGAGTTGGCCATCGAAGGCCTGGAGAGCGGCAAGCTGCGCGTGGCCGAGCCGGATGGCAAAGGCGGCTGGAAGGTCAACGAGTGGCTGAAGAAAGCGGTGCTGCTGTACTTCCGTGTCAACGAGATGGAACTGGTCGAAGCCTATCCCGCGCCGTTCTGGGACAAGGTCGAGGCCCGCTTCGGTGCGTTCGATGAGAACGATTTCCGCAAGCTCGGCGTGCGCGTCGTGCCGGGCGCCATTGCGCGTCGCGGTACGTACTTCGGCAAGGATGTGGTGCTGATGCCGAGTTTCGTCAACATCGGTGCGCACGTGGGTGAAGGCACGATGGTCGACACCTGGGCGACGGTCGGTTCGTGCGCGCAGATCGGCAAGCACTGCCACCTGTCCGGTGGCGCCGGCATCGGCGGCGTGCTGGAACCGTTGCAGGCCAGCCCGACGATCATCGAGGACCATTGCTTCATCGGTGCGCGTTCCGAAGTGGTTGAAGGCGTGGTGGTCGGCCATCACAGCGTGATCGGCATGGGCGTGTTCATCGGCCAGTCCACTCGCATCTACAACCGCGCGACGAAGGAGATCACCTACGGTTATGTGCCGCCGGGCAGCGTGGTGGTGTCCGGCTCGTTGCCGGCCGCAGATGGTTCGCACTCGCTGTACTGCGCGGTGATCGTCAAACAGGTCGACGAAAAGACCCGCAGCAAGACCAGCGTCAACGAGCTGCTGCGCGGATTGGCCGACTGACGCGAGCGTGCCCGTCTCGGCGTCGCCTCGTCGCTGCATGCTGTCTCGCGTCGATACCCAATCGGCATTGTTCCGCGACGCTTGGAGCAAGCTCAGAATCAAGATGGGTCCCAGCGTGCGCTGGGACGACGGCCCACGATATTGCGGAATCGATCACGCATGAACACGCTTTACGGCTTGAAGAACTGCGACACCTGCAAGAAAGCGACGAAGTGGCTGGATCGCTTCGGCGTCGCATATGAATTCGTCGACTACCGCGACAACCGGCAGTCGCCCGAGACGCTGAAGGACTGGGCCGGGAAAGCGGGCGGCTGGGACGCGTTGATCAACAAGTCGTCGACCACGTGGCGGCAGCTGCCCGAGAACCGCACGACGCCGGGTTCCGATGCGGAATGGAAGCTGCTGTTGAAGGAGTATCCGCAGCTGATCCGTCGGCCGGTGGTGATCGGCGGCGTGGCGGGCTTTTCACAGGGCTTCAGCGACAATGGCTTCAAGAAGCAGTTCGGAGCCGAATCGTGAGCGATGTCGTCGAGCTTTCCAGCGAACTGATCCGCCGCCATTCGGTGACGCCGGACGACGCCGGTTGCCAGCAGGTGCTGGCGACGCGGTTGGCGCAATGGGGTTTCCAGTGCGAACACCTGCGCTTCGGCGATACCGACAATCTATGGGCGACGCACGGAACTGGATCACCGGTGCTGGTGCTGCTCGGCCACACCGACGTGGTGCCGCCCGGGCCGTTGTCCGCCTGGAGCAGCGATCCCTTCGTGCCGACGGTGCGCGATGGCGTGCTGTACGGGCGAGGCACCGCCGACATGAAATGCAGCGTCGCCGCGTGCACGATCGCACTGGAACGTTTCGTCGATGCGCATCCCGACCATCCGGGGACGGTCGCGTTGCTGGTGACGTCGGATGAAGAGGGACCTGCGCACGATGGCGTGAAGAAGGTCGCCGAACTGTTCCGCGAACGTGGTCAGGAGATCGACTGGTGCATCACCGGCGAACCTTCCTCGAAGGACGCACTGGGCGACCTGCTGCGCGTGGGCCGTCGCGGTACCCTGACCGGCACCTTGGCCGTGCACGGCGTGCAGGGCCACGTCGCGTATCCGCACAAGGCACTCAATCCCATCCACAAAGCACTGCCGGCGCTGGATGAACTGGCCGCGCGCCAATGGGATGAAGGCTACGAAACCTTTCCGCCGACCAGCCTGCAGATCTCCAACATCAACGCCGGCACGGGCGCCAGCAACGTCATTCCGGGCGAGCTGCAGGTGGTGTTCAACCTGCGCTTCAATCCCAGCTGGACGGCGGAGAAGCTGGAGCAGGAAATCGAGGACATCCTCCGCCGCCATGGCGTGGACTACAGCATCCAGTGGCTGCGCGGCGGCGAACCGTTCTACACACCGGAAGGCCACCTGCGCGCCACTGCACGCGCGGTGCTGGGTGAATTCGTCGGCGCGCCGCCGGAGGAAAGTACGGCAGGCGGAACATCGGATGCGCGCTTCATCGCGCCATTGGGCGCGGAGTGCATCGAGGTCGGCCCGGTCAACGCCAGTATCCACAAGGTCGACGAAAACATCCGCGTGACGGATCTCGAGGCGCTGCCCGGCCTGTACCAGAAGCTGCTTGAGCGGCTGATGCTGCCGGTTCGCGCTGCTTTGTAGGAGCGCCCTTGGGCGCGATGCCTTTCACGCCCGTTCCTGAAAAGCATCGCGCCCGAGGGCGCTCCTACAGGGTCTTGGTGGTTGCAGGCGCAACTTTTGCGGGGCTTGCCAAGCGCTGGCCTAAGCGGTTACGGTCGCGCCATGCCCTGCCGCACTGCCATCAATGACAACCGCAACAACCTGCGTCCGAATAACGGGACGCGGGCGATGCGGCTCTGCGACTAGGCAAAGAAAGACCTGCCGGATTCCAGAAACCCGCATCGCAAGATGCGGGTTTCTTCGTTTCCGGGTTCCGCTTCCGAACCCCACCCAGGAGCTTCACCCATGTGTTCCATCTTCGGCATCTTCGGGCTGCAGCCCGGCGACGACGTCCAGGCCCTGCGACGGCAGTCGCTGGAGCTTTCGCAGAAGCAACGCCATCGCGGGCCGGACTGGAGCGGCGTGTATCACGACGACGGCGCCGTCCTGGTGCACGAGCGCCTGGCCATCGTCGATCCGGCAGGCGGCTCGCAGCCGTTGCGCTCGGCCGATGGCGATCTGGTGCTGGCGGTCAACGGCGAGATCTACAACCATCGCGAACTGAAGGCGGAACTGGCGCAGGCCTACGCCTTCCAGACCGGTTCGGACTGCGAGGTCATCAACGCGCTGTATCGCGAAGATACGCCGGCCTCATTCCTCAACCGCCTCAACGGCATCTTCGCCTTTGCGCTGTGGGACCGCGCGACAGGACACGCGCTGATCGCGCGTGATCCGATCGGCGTCTGCCCGCTGTACTGGGGCCATGATCGAGAAGGCCGCTTGTGCGTGGCATCGGAGATGAAGGCGCTGTCGCCGATCTGCGCGGACGTGGCGCAGTTCCCGCCGGGTCATTACTACGACACCGCCACGCGGGAACTGGTGAAGTATTACGAGAGGTCGTGGCGCGACTACGACGCTGTCGAAGGCGTGCAGGTGCCGAAGGAGGAACTGCGCGAGGCGTTCGAGCGGGCCGTGCACCGGCAGTTGATGACCGATGTGCCGTACGGCGTGCTGCTCTCCGGCGGACTGGATTCGTCGCTGGTCGCGGCGGCCGCCGCACGCTACGCGCGCCATCGCATCGAAGACAACGACACGACGGAGGCCTGGTGGCCGCGCCTGCATTCCTTCGCCATCGGTCTGGAGGGTTCGCCCGACCTGGCGGCGGCCGAGGTGGCGGCAAAAGCGCTGGGCACCGTGCACCACGGCTTCACCTACACGTTCCAGGAGGGCCTGGATGCGATTCCTGAAGTGATTCGCCACGTCGAGACCTACGACGTCACCACCATCCGCGCGTCCACGCCGATGTACCTGCTGGCGCGACGCATCAAGGCGATGGGCGTGAAGATGGTGCTGTCGGGCGAGGGCAGCGACGAGATCTTCGGCGGCTACCTGTACTTCCACAAGGCGCCGGATGCGCGCGAGTTCCACGAGGAGCTGGTGCGCAAGCTGGATGCGCTGCACAACTACGACTGCCTGCGTGCGAACAAGTCGATGATGGCGTGGGGCGTGGAGCCGCGGGTGCCGTTCCTCGATGTCGAGTTCCTCGACGTGGCGATGAAGATGGATGCCCTGCACAAGATGATCGACAAGGGCAGTGCGGGTGCGCAGCGGATGGAGAAGGGCGTGCTGCGCGAGGCGTTCGAAGGGTACCTGCCCGAATCGATCCTGTGGCGGCAGAAGGAACAGTTCAGTGACGGCGTCGGTTATGGCTGGATCGACGGGTTGAAAGCGCATGCGGATGCGCAGGTCAGCGATCGCGAACTGGCGGCCGCCGACAAGCGGTTCCCGGTGAATCCGCCGCAGACCAAGGAAGCGTATTTCTATCGCACGCTGTTCGAACAGCACTATCCCAGCCAGGCTTGCGCCGAAACGGTGCCGGGTGGCAAATCCATCGCGTGCTCGTCGCCGGCGGCCATCGCCTGGGATGCCAGCTTCTCGAAGATGGCGGATCCCTCCGGTCGTGCCGTCGCGGGCGTGCATGCGTCTGCACTGCAGGCGCCCCCGTCGTGACGCCTTCCGACCTTGTCCACGAATGGGTTCGCCGCTTCAACGCGGCGGACATCGACGGGCTGGCGGCGCTCTACGCGGAGGACGCCGTCAATCACCAGGTGGTGACCGATCCGCTGCATGGCCGCGAGGCGATCAGGGCGATGTTCCGCACCGAGTTCGGCCGCGCCACGATGGTGTGCCTGGTCGAACAGCTGTTCGAGGATGGCGAATGGGCCATCCTCGAATGGCGCGATCCGCTGGGCCTGCGTGGTTGCGGGTTCTTCCACGTGCGCGACGCGCAGATCGTGTTCCAGCGCGGCTACTTCGACCAACTCGGCTTCTTCCGCCAGCAAGGGCTGGCGGTGCCGGATCACCATCTCGGCTGAGTGGTCGCCGGGCGCAGCGTGAGCGTGTGCTGCGCTTCGCCTGGCAGGAAAGGCGTCGGCCTGCCGTGCACCCAGTCGTCGTGGCCGGCGCCCCAGAATGGCGACATCGGATGGCCACTCTGACCACCGGGCATGTGGATGATGCCGTCAGCTTCGTGGCCCGGCGAGACCACCATGCGTTCCGACGCACCGAATGCCGGCCCCTGTACGCGCGGCATGGCGCCGTCGCCGGCGAGGGGCTCGCCGGGCATGCAGAGCTTCGCCTTCAGGAATGCGGGCAGGGCATTGGCCAGCGGATGGCAGATCTTCGCGGTATTGCGCTCGCCCCAGCGGCGCTCGGCCAGCGGTCCCTGGTCGGCCAGGTCGTCGCGCACTTCTTTCGCTGCCTCTTCAAGCAGCGCATCCCAGGTCTTGTAGCGGCGGGACAGCAGATGCGCAGGCCGCTGTTCCAGCAGCGGCCACACCACGCCTTCCAGTTGCGGCAGGTCGGGCATGACGAAGTCTTCGCCCTGCGCCGCCTGTGCCGGGGCGGTCAGGCCATCGGCGATGCGCGCATGTACGGCAAGGCGCCAGGCCCGCACGAGGCGGTAGCTGACCGAGTCCACGCTGGCGACACCTTCCCATCGCTTGCCGGCGTCGGCGAGCGCCTTTACCGCGGAGTCCGCAGGCAATCGCTTCGCTTCGTCCTGCAACAGTTCCCACCAGCGTTGCAGGAACAGCGCGCGATCATCGAGCTGGATCGCCAGCAGATCCTTTTCGGTAAAGCGCTTCTTCGCCATCAGGCCGTCGCGGATCTGCTTCGCGCGTGCCCCCAGCGCGTAGCCGCCATCGCCGACGCGGGCGAGCGCGTCGCCATCCAGCACGCGTGCGTTCGCCGTCCACAGGCGATGGGTGGCCGGCGACGTCAGAACGGGACTGAGCTGGCGGGAAATCGCCCACGGCGTGCAGGTCGATGACGACGGCGATGTCGTGTCGCTGGCCGCGCGTTCGCCGACCTCGAGCGATGCCGAACAAGCACCGGCGCGCGAGGGCAGCGGGCCGAGGATGCGCCATGCGATGCGGCCGTTGTGATCGGCGATGACCAGGTTCTGTGCGGGGGTGGCGGTGCGTTGCGCTACCGACAGCGCCGCCGACAGGTCGCCTGCGCGTGCGAAGTCGGCGAGGCCGAAATTCAACGCGCCCGGCTGGTGCGCCACCCAGCGCAGCGCCAGCGCCGGCTGGTCGCCGCGTGCGGCGTGGATGAGCGGTCCGTAGCGCGTGTCCTGTACGTCCAGCGTGACCGGGTCGGCGCCTGCGACGCGGATCGTCTCGGCATGGTGTTCGACCTTGTCGCAGGTGCCGGGCGCGTCGTCCTTGCCGCACGGTGTGACCGGGTACCAGTCCGCCGTATCCGCATAGCTGTTGGTGAACCCCCACGCCACGTGGCCATTGCTGCCGACGATGATGGCCGGCAGACCGGGCAGGCTGAAGCCGGACACATCCACGTGGCCACCGGGCGCGCGCGGATCGGGATAACGCAGCCGCACGCGGAACCAGATGTTCGGCGCACGCAGGCCCAGGTGCATGTCGTCCGCGACGATGGCACGGCCATCGGCGGTCAGCGCGCCGGCGACCGCCCAGTTGTTGCTGCCGGGCGTCCCCTTGTCGGCCAGCCGCTGGTGCGCGTCGGTCTTCGGCATCGGCAGCGTGCGCAGATCGACCTCGTTGGCTGCCGGCAGCGCCGCATTGCCCCGCGGCTGTCCGTACAGCGGCGCATCCCATTCCGTGCCATCGTGCGTCAGCAGATCGAACAGCGCGGGCGGCACATGCTGGTGGATGTTCCACAAGCCCAGTTCGCGGAGGTTCTCCGAGTCCTGCAGGTCGAAGTACATCGCATAGCCGGCCAGGGCGGAATCGGCCACCTCCCACTGGCGCGGTGCCTGCCGCAGCAGCAGATAGGGCCAGGGGCGCGCGCGCAGAGCGCCCAGGCCGGCGTTGACGCCGCGTGCATACGCTTCCAGTTGCGGGAGACGGTCGGCGGCAAAGTCGTCCAGGTGTGCGGCCACGCGTGCGCGGATGCGATGCGTGCGGCGCTCCTTGTCCATCGGCAAGGCAACCGCGCCGAACAGCTCCGACAGTTCGCCTGCGGAACTGCGCCGCATGAGATCCATTTCGAAGTAGCGTTCCTGCGCGTGCACGTAGCCGAGCGCGCGGACCGCATCGGTCTCGCTGGCGGCATCGATGGTGACCACGCCGTACGCATCGCGCTGGATCGATACCGGTGCGGACAGGTCGGCGAGCGACTGCTCGCCCTCCAGGTGGGCCAGGCTGCCGCGAAGCAACCACCACGCCACCAGCAATGCCAGAACCACCAGGGTCAACAGCAGCAGCGCGATGCGCCGGGTCCACTTCAGCATTGCAGGATCCTTGCGGTCATCGCGTGGCGGGGTGGCCGGATTATTCCACGGAAGCCATGGCCGTCACCGCCGCGCGAAGGCGACGAACGAGACTGATTCCGATTCGGTCATCGTCTGGAGGGATGGGGCATCATGCGCGCCTCGCCCCAGGAGCCGTCCCCATGAAAGGCCACCCCGACGTCGTCGACTACCTGAAGTTCCTGCTGCGTGGCGAACTGGCCGCGCGCGACCAGTACTTCATCCATTCGCGTCGCTACGAGGACCAGGGCCTGAAGGCGCTGTTCCACCGCATCGACCACGAAATGCAGGAAGAGACCCAGCACGCCGATGCCTTGCTGCGGCGCATCCTGTTCCTGGAAGGCGACCCCGACATGCGTCCGGAAGCGTTCGTGGCCGGCAAGACGGTGGAAGAGATGCTGCAGCGCGACCTCGACGTCGAATACGCGGTGCGGGCGAACCTGGCCAAGGGCGTCGGGATCTGCGAGCAGCACGGCGACTACGTGAGCCGCGAGATGCTGTTGGCCCAGCTGAAGGACACCGAGGAAGACCACGCGCATTGGCTGGAGCAGCAACTGGGCCTGATCAAGCGTCTGGGCATCGAGCTGTACCTGACGTCGAAGCTCGACGGCGACGGAACGGCGTAAGCGCGAGGGTGGCACGCGTCACGAGCCCCGCATTTCCCGACCGTTGCGCGAGATGCCGCCCTGGCTGTAGGAGCGCCCCAAGGGCGCGATGCGGTTGACGCCGGCAACGCAGAAGCATCGCGGGCATGGCCCGCTCCTACAGATGTCCGTTCGTCAGGCGGTACACGGCGGTCTCCAGCGCGCTCAGGCCTTCCTCGCGGAAGCGCGGCTCCTGGTCGAGGATGTCGCGCCGTTCCAGCAGGCGGTGGCGCCACGGTGTCGTGAACAAGGCGTCCACTTCCGTCTGTGCCACCGAAAACGGTGGTCCGGCCTTTTCGTCCTGCGGATACTCCAGCGTGATCAGCAGTCCCTGGCAGCCAGCCGGCAGCGCGGCATAGGCCGTGTCGCGGTAACGCAGGCGCATTGCCGGTGGCAGGGCGATCAGCGCGGCGCGGTCATAGACGCCGGCGACATCCGCCAGCAGCGAAGCGTCCAGGCCGAAGGCATCGCCGACGATGATCTCGATGGGGCCGGCGCTGACGTGTTCGCCGTAGCGGCTGGTCGTACGCACGGGGTCCAGCCCGGCTTCCTCGAAGAACTGCGTCACCGCCAGTGGCGACAGCTCCACGCCCAGTACACGGTGTCCCTGCGCCGCCAGCCAGTGCATGTCCAGCGATTTGCCGCACAGCGGCACCAGCACGCGTGAGCCCTCCGGCAGCTGCGACGACGGCCAGTGTTTCTGCAGCAGCGGCATCACGTCATGGCGGTGGAAGCCGATCTGGCCTTCCTGCCATCGCTGCAGCCAGAAGTCGGTGTCCATGCCTGTCTTTCCTTTCGCAGGGGAGCAAGGGGATGTGGAGCTACCTTGTGGCGCGGACCGCGATGCTGCGTCTCCAGTAACGCTGTCTCGCGATTCGAGTGAACGTCAGGTCGCCGTGAGTGACGAACAAACCGCGCCCAGGGTCTCGAGGGCGGATGACGGTGGGATGGCGGTACTCGCGGCAACCACGGCTACCACCAGGATGCGCCTGCCCGTATTGACCGTCAGGTAGTACGTGGTCCTGCCAGCGAACTCGGATGACCATTCCTGATGTCGCAAGGCCATGTGCGAGCATGAAGATGAGCGGGATACCTTGGCGCCCAGAGACTCCAGGTATCTCTTTTCGGTCGAGGCATGTGCGTCCAATCCGGAGGCACTCCCTGGTACCTCGGCAGGCGCCAGCAATACCTGAACCAGGACGCCATCAATCTCTGCGAACGCCCTGTCGCCGTCCCTGGTCGTGCGTACCTCCTTACCCGGGACAGTGAAGGAGAACGGCTCGCCGTCCTCGGCGCCGGTGAACAAGAAGCCGTCTTGGGTCCTGTCCAGTTTCAGCCAGGCGGCTGAAGCTGGCGAAGCCGACAGAAGCAAGGCAAGCAACCAGAACCGCCGCATACTTACTCCTCCTGACGGACATTCTTTTGCGCTACATGAAGCACTGTCCGCCGAGATGACGAGCGCGTCGAGACGCGCTCGTCCGGCGAATCATTGGACATCCAAACCGTCGACCTTCTGCCAGCCCCTCGGCAGCAACCCGCCCCGCGTCGCACGCGCGCCGACGTACGCATCCAGATCCTTGAACGACAGGCTCATCGTGCGCTGGCCACTCTTGACCGACAACGTGGCGCCCGGCGATACGGCGGCGATGGCGACGACATGCTCGGTGCCCAGCTTGGCCTTCGGGATCTCGATGATCTTGTTGCCTTTGCCCTTGTCGAGTTCCGGAAGCTCGCTGACCGGGAATGCGAGCAGGTGGCCCGCACTGGTCACGGCGACGATGCGGTCGGTTCCGGTGTTGGCGACCTGGGCCGGCTGCAGTACGTTCGCACCCACGGTCAGGTTGAGCATGGCCTTGCCGGCCTTCTGGCGGCCCGTGAGATTCTCGAAACGGGTGACGAAGCCGTAGCCGTGCGACGACGCCAGCACGAAGCGGCTGTCGTTATCGCCACTGGCCAGCGCCTGGAACGACGCACCCGCCGCCGGCGAGAAGCGGCCGGTCAGCGGCTCGCCATTGCCACGCGCGGACGGCAGCGAGTGCACGGCGGTGGAATAGCTGCGGCCTTCCGAGTCGATGAAGGCCACCTGTTGCGTGCTGCGTGAGCGCACGGCGCCGAGCAGGCCATCGCCATCGCGGTACGACAGCGTGGACGCATCCACGTCGTGGCCCTTGGCGGCGCGGATCCAGCCCTTCTCCGACAGCACCACGGTCATCGGTTCGCTGGCGACCAGTTCGGTTTCGTCCAGCGCCTGGGCGGCATCGCGCTGCACCAGCGGCGACAGGCGCGCGTCGCCGAACTTCTTCGCGTCCGCCGTCAGTTCGTCCTTGATCAGCTTCTTCAGCTTGGCCTTCGACTCCAGGATGCCGGCGATCTTCTCGCGCTCGGCCTGCAGTTCGTCCTGCTCGCTGCGGATCTTCATCTCTTCAAGCCGGGCGAGTTGCTTCAGCTTCGTATCGAGGATGTAGTCCGCCTGCTCCTCGCTCAGCTTGAAGCGCGCGATCAACGCCGCCTTGGGCTCGTCCTCGGTGCGGATGATGCGGATGACTTCATCCAGGTTGAGGAACGCGACCAGCAAGCCTTCCAGCAAGTGCAGGCGGCGCTCGACCTTCTCGAGACGGTGCTTGAGGCGGCGCGTCACCGTGTCGCTGCGGAACGCCAGCCATTCGGTCAGGAACATCTTCAGGTTCTTGACCTGCGGCCGGCCGTCCAACCCGATGATGTTGAGGTTGACCCGGTAGCTTCGCTCCAGGTCGGTGGTGGCGAACAGGTGTCCCACCAACTGTTCGGCGTCCACGCGGTTGGAGCGCGGGATCAGTACCACGCGCACCGGATTGGCATGGTCGGACTCGTCGCGGATGTCTTCCAGCCACGGCAGTTTCTTGGCGCGCATCTGTGCGGCGATCTGCTCGATCACCTTCGACGGCGACACCTGGTAGGGCAGCGCGTCGATGACGATGTTGGCGTTCTCCTTGCGCCAGGTCGCGCGCGCACGGACGCTGCCGGTGCCGTTCTCGTACATCGCGCGCAGGTCGGATGCCGCCGTGATGATCTCGGCCTTGGTCGGATAGTCCGGTCCGCGTACGTGTTCGCACAGATCGGCGACGGTGGCGTCGGGATCATCGATCAGGCGGATGCACGCGCTGACGATTTCGTTGAGGTTGTGCGGGGGCACGTCGGTCGCCATGCCGACGGCGATACCCGTGGTGCCGTTGAGCAGCAGGTGCGGCAGGCGCGCCGGCAGCCAGGTGGGCTCTTCGAGCGTGCCATCGAAGTTGGGCGTCCAGTCGACCGTGCCCTGGCCGACTTCGCCCAGCAGCACTTCGGCGATGGGGGTCAGCTTGGACTCGGTGTAACGCATCGCCGCAAACGACTTCGGGTCGTCCGGCGAACCGAAGTTGCCCTGGCCTTCGATAAGCGGGTAGCGGTATGAGAACGGCTGCGCCATCAGCACCAGCGCTTCGTAGCAGGCGCTGTCGCCATGCGGGTGGTACTTGCCGATCACGTCGCCGACGGTGCGCGCGGACTTCTTCGGCTTGGCGCCGGCATTCAGGCCCAGCTCGCTCATCGAGTAGACGATGCGCCGCTGGACCGGCTTCAACCCGTCGCCGATGAAGGGCAGGGCACGATCCAGCACGACATACATCGAGTAGTCGAGGTAGGCGCGCTCGGCGTACTCGCGCAGCGGGATCTGTT
>CAMPIO010000079.1 GCA_946886405.1 uncultured Pseudoxanthomonas sp. | reverse complement strand
GCCATGCCGCCGGACAGCTCGCGCGGGAAGGCATCGGCGGCGGCGCGCAGGCCGACCGCATTCAACTTGAAGTCGACCAGCCGGCGAACCAATGCATCCGGCAGCTTCGTATGCGTGCGCAGCGGCAGCGCCACGTTGTCGGCCACGGTCAGATCGGTCAGCAGGCCGTTGCCCTGCAGCAGCACGCCGATGCCCTTGCGCATCTCCAGCAGCGCGCGGCTGCGGTGCGGTACCGGCTGGCCGAACACCTCCACCGTACCGGATGCCGGCGGCAGTTCGCCGGTCAGCGCCGCCAGCAGCGTCGACTTGCCGCTGCCCGACGGGCCCAGCACGGCGGTGATGCTGCCGGTGGGGACGGTCAGGTCGATGCCACGCAGGATCGTGCGACCGCCGCGATCCAGGCGGAGGTCGGACAGGTGCACGGCAGGGGCGTCGGCAGGCGTCATGGGCAGCGGCGGCGGACCAGCAGGGGGTTAACGGAAAAACAACGGCGTAGCTTCACGACCTGCGGCTGAACATAAACCGTACCGCGCAGTTTGATTATTGTGGCATCGCGCGGCGGTGTCGCGCATCGGCGTGCGCCACTCCTCGGCACTGCCGAGCCTTCATGTCGCAAGGTCCGACGGGGCACGATGGACGGGCCACTTTAAGAACGTCTTAAGCCCTCTCGTTGGCGGCGACGTCGATGTCTCGGCATTCGCGACAGGGCTGCGGCAAGATGGCGTGATGCCTGCCGCCCCCACGCCCGACTTCCGCCTGTATCCGTCCAACTCGCTGGAGTTGCTGGCCGCGCTGCTGGCCGACGAACTGCGACGGCCGGTGCCCGGCCAGGCATTGCTGGCACCCGACATCGTGCTGATCCCCCAGGTCGCGATGCGCCGCTGGCTGCAGGCCACGCTGGCGGCCGAGTACGGCATCGCCGCGAACCTGGAATTCCTCACCCCCGGCGAATTCGTCGCCCGCGCGCTCGATGCCAACCTCGGGCCGGCCGGCGACGACGACCTGGACGCCGCTTCGCTGCAGTGGCGCCTGTACGCCGCCCTGGACCAACCCGCACTGCGCCGCGATCCGGCACTCGCCCGTCTCGATGACTGGATGGCCGATGGCGATCCGCTGAAGCCGTGGCGCCTGGCCGGAGAATTGGCCGGCGTGTACGAGAAGTACCAGGCCTGGCGCCGCGACTGGCTGCTGCGCTGGGAAGCCGGTGCCGACCGCGACGATCCACAGGCGCGGCTGTGGCGCGCGGTCGCTGCCGGTCGCGACTACCGCGCGCGCCGCATCGATGCGTATCTCGGCCGTTTCGGCCGCGATGATGGTCCGCTGCCGCAAGGATTGCCGAAGCGGCTGCTGGTCTTCGCCACGCTCAACATCTCGCCCGACGTGCTGCGCGCGCTGGCCACGCAGGCGCGCGTCGGCACGCTGCACTTCTACTTGCCCACGCCGGCACGCGGCTACTGGGGCGACCTGCAGACGCTGCGCGAGCGTCGCCGGGAGGGCCAGACCGACCTGTTCGCCCACGACGTGCAGGAGAACCCGTTGCTGCAAGCCTGGGGTGCCGCAGGCCGCGACTTCATGTCGCTGCTCGGCGATTACGAAGTCGTGCATCCGCGCGCCGAGATCGACGTCTACGCGGATCCGTTCGCCACCGATGGGCCCGACACGTTACTGCGCCGCCTGCAGTCGGACCTGTTCCATCGCCGCTCTCCCACCTTGCCGCCGCCACGGGTCTCGCTGGACCCGACGGATCCCAGCCTGCAGCTGCACGCCTGCCACACACGCCTGCGCGAACTGCAGGTGCTGCACGACCAGCTGCGCGCGCTGCTGGAAGATCCGCGCTTCGATCCACCGCTGCAGCCGCGCGAGATTGCCGTGCTGGCGCCGGACATCGATCCCTATGTGCCGTACCTCGATGCGGTATTCGGTGGCAGCGGCCATGACGATGCGCTGCCATGGACGCTGGCCGACACCAGTCCGCTGGCGAGCGAGCCGCTGGCCGAGGTGTTCCTGCGGCTGCTCGACCTGCCCCTGTCGCGCTTCGGGCTGGACGAGGTGCTGGACCTGCTGGCCAGCGCGCCGGTGGCCGAAGCCGCGGGACTCGACACCGACGCCATCGACCGCCTGCACGGCTGGCTGCGCGAGGCGGGCGCGCGCTGGGGACTGGATGCCAGCCACCGCGCCGCGTCCGATGCACCGGCCGACGACGCCTACACCTGGCAGTTCGCGCTCGACCGCCTGCTGCTCGGTCATGCGAGCGGGGCGGACGAGATGATCGCCGGTGTCGCGCCGTGGCCGGCACTGGAAGGCGGCGCACTCGATGCACTCGATACGCTGGTGCGGCTGCTGCGCGAACTCGCCCGCCAGCGCCGAGCGCTGGGCGAGGCGGCGACGCCGGCGCACTGGCGCGAGCGGCTGTTGTACCTGATCGCGGCGCTGCTGCCGGAACAGCCCACCGCGCCGCGCGCGCAACGCACGCTGGACCGCCTGCGCACCCTGATCGACCGCTTCGCACGCGATGCGGAAGCCGCCGGCTACGTCGACACCGTACCGCCCGAGGTCGTCCGCGCGCATTTCAACGACCAGCTCTCGCAGGCCGACACGCGCGCGCCCCTGCTGACCGGCGGCATCAGCGTCGGACGCATGGTGCCGATGCGCCTGTTGCCATTCCGTGCCATCTGCCTGCTCGGCATGAACGACGGCGACTTCCCGCGCCGCGATCCTGCCGCCGGTCTCAACAAGCTCACGGCAGAGTTGCACGCAGGCAAGCGCAAGGCCGGCGACCGCTCCACGCGCGAGGACGACCGCTTCCTGTTCCTGCAGCTGTTCGTCGCCGCGCAGGACGTGTTCTACGTCAGCTACCTCGGCGCCGATCCGCGCGACGGCAGCGTGCGTGAGCCGTCGGTGCTGGTCAGCGAGCTGCTCGACGTTGCCGCGCGCTACCACGCCGATCCGAAAGCGAAGCAGCAGCTTGTCGTCCGCCACACGTTGCAGCCATTCGTACCGGGCGCGTTCGGCAGCATCGACGAACCACGCCGTTTCAGCTATCGCGCCGTCTGGCGTCCGGCTGCCGATCACGTGGAAATGGCACGCCGTGCGCTGCCGGCATGGGCGGAGGCCGCGTTTCCGCCGCCCAGCGAGGACGAGCAGGACGTGCCGCTGGATACGCTGCGCCGCTTCCTGCTCGACCCTGCCGCTTCCTTCCTTACGCACCGCCTTGGCCTGCGCCTGCCGGACCCGATCGAGACCGCCGAGGACATCGAACCGCTGGTCGCACCGCCGCGCGGCCGCGAACGCGCGCAGCTGCGGCGCGAAGTGTTCGATTGGCTGCTCAACCGCTCACGCCCTCAGGAAGCACGCACGTCGTCCGCGCTGTACACACGCCTGCGGGCACGCGGTCACGTGCCGACGGGTCCGCTCGGTGAGCACGCGGCGGAGCAGGTATTCGCGGAAGTGGAGCCGTATGCGCAGGCCTTCGCCGACTGGATCAGCCACGATCGCCGCCACCGGCTGCATGAGGCGCTCACCGAGCCCGACGGCCAGGCCGTGCTCGCCGCCGTGCTGGCCCGCGAGGCCATCGACATTGACACGCTGCGAGCGCGACTGGCGGAACAGCAGCTGTTCCCGTGGCAACGCGGCCATGGGCGTGCCGCGGGCCCGGATGCCGAACTGCGCCGCCTGATGCTGCTGGTGAACGAAGCCGAGCAGGTCGCCCATCTGCAGCCGCAGTGGCGAGAGCATGTGGAATGGCGCGGGCTGGTCGCAGCGGACGATCTCGGTGCACCGCGCGTCGGGGCCGTGATCGACGGCGTGCGTGTTCACGGCCGCATCGCCGATGTCTATCCGCATGGCGTGGCGCGCGTGCAGATCGGCGAGCTCAACGGACCGGCCGTCATCCGGCACGGTCTCGACGCACTGCTGCTCAATGCGGCGGGCCTGGCGATTCCACTGGTGCAGATCCACGACGGCGATGAAGGCGTCCGTGCCTACGTCACCCCGGCACGGTCGATCGACGATGCGAAGGACGCGTTGCGGACACTGCTCGCACTGCGTCGCGATGGGCTGCGCGCGCCGCTGCGGTTCGCGCCAGGCACCGGCTGGGCGATCCACGCCGCCGAGCCGGCGATGCGCGAGGAAGCCGGGCGCAATGCCTGGTACCCGGGCGACTACCGTTGGGGCGAAAGCACCGGCGAAGCGGTCCAGCTCGCGTTCCGTGGCCGCGATCCGCTCGCCGATGCCGAGGGCATGGCGGATTTTATCGAGACCAGTTTGCGTATTTACGGCGCCTTGCGTGGTCAGCGCGCGGAGGACGCCACATGAGCGGCTTCGATCCCGCCCGCGAACCCTACCTGACGCGCGCACTCGACGGCGTGCAGCTGATCGAGGCCAGCGCCGGCACCGGCAAGACCTACACGCTGGCCACGCTGTTCACGCGCCTGATCGTCGAGCAGCGACTGCGCATGGGCCAGGTGCTGGCGGTGACCTACACCGAAGCGGCCACCCAGGAGCTGCGCAAGCGCATCCGCGAGCGCCTGGCGCTGGCCGCCGACCTGGTCGACGCATCGCCACGCGACGACGACAGGCACGAGGTCGCGCTGACCCGCTCCATCATCGACCGCCATCTCGCTGACGGCGGGGAAACACCGACGCAACTCGCGCGCCGCCTGCGCGCCGCCGCAGAGGAAACCGACCTCGCCGCCATCTTCACCATCCACGGCTTCTGCGCGCGCGTGCTGCGTGAACATGCGCTCGACACTGGCCAGGGATTCGATGCCGGCGAGCTGCTCGGCAATACACGCGCCTTGCATGTGGAGCTCGCGGCCGACCTGTGGCGCACCTACGCGGCCGATGCCGCGACCGTCGATGCGCTGGCCGGCCTGTGGAGCGGCCCCGACGCGCTCGCCGACGACCTGCCTGCGCTGTGCGGTCCGCTGCCGCTGCTGCCGCCTGCACCAGCGTCCATGGCGGGCGATGACGCCGTGTCGCTGCTGGCGGGTTCACGAGCCCGTCTCGCGGAAGGCATATCGGCAGAAGGTGAGGCGTACTTCACGGCGCTGCTCTCGGCCGTGGACGGAGGCATCCTCAACAAGACCTCGTACAAACCGGACTGGCTGTCCCTGCTGCAGCGTCAGCTGACGGCATGGGCCCAGCATCCTGCGCTCGACGTCCCCATGCAGGACAAACTCGTCAAGCTGACACTGGACGCGCTGACAAAGGGCACCAGGAAGGATTACGCCGGAAAGACGCCGGTCTCGCCGCTGCAGCCGCTGATCGCGGAATACGCGGCTTCTTTGGAGCGATACCTGCAATGGCGACGCGGCCAGTCGATCCTGCTGCTGCACCGCCTGCGCGACGACGCCCGCCGCCGGCTCGACGACCTCAAGCGCACCCGCCGCGTGCAGACCTACGACGACCTGATCGAACGTGTCGCCGTCGCACTCGATGGTCCCCGCCGGGAAACGTTGGTAGCCGCCCTGCGCGCGCAGTACCGCGTGGCGCTGGTGGACGAGTTCCAGGACACCGACGAACGCCAGTGGCGGATCTTTGCGCGCGTCTTCGGCGATTCCGACGAAGTCCGCGCGCTGGGCGAGACGCCGGCGCTGTTCCTGATCGGCGATCCGAAACAGGCCATCTACGGATTCCGTGGTGGCGATGTCGCCACCTACCTGCTGGCGCGACGGGTCGCGGATGAGGCGCCGCGGCTGGCGCACAACTTCCGCTCGCGTCCGGCCGTGCTGCGGGCGGTGCGTGCGCTGTACGACGGCGCGGATGCATCGGGACACGACGCGTTCGCGCATCCCGACATCCGTTTCGAACCGGTCGAACCCGGTGGCAAGCGCGACGACGACGATTACCGTCACGACGACCGCATCGCGCCGGCGCTGACCTTGCGCCTGCTGCGCAGCGACGATGGCGCTCCGCTCGATGCCGACGGCTCGCGCGAGGCCGCCACCGCCGCGTGCGTCGCCGACATCCATCGCGTGCTCACCGACGCGCGTACCGGTCGCACGCAGATCGATGACCGTCCCGTGCGACCCGGCGACATCGCCGTGCTGGTACGCAACCACAAGGAAGCCACGCGCGTGCAGCAAGCGCTCGCGCGCGCCGGCGTACCCGCCGTGGCGGCCGGCAAGCAGAGCCTGTTCGCCAGCACCGAGGCCGCGGAACTGCGCACGCTGCTGCTGGCGCTGCTGCATCCGGCCGACAACGGTCGCTTGCGCACCGCGCTGGCGACCGTGCTGCTGGGCGAAGATGCCACCTCCATCGCCGCGCTGGATGAAGACGGCGAGGCACAACGCCAACACCAGGCGCGACTGCTGCACTGGCGTGATCGCTGGCAGCGCGGCGGCCCGTTCGCGCTGGTATCCGAGCTGTGTGCGGCGCAGGCCGAACGCCTGCTCGGCCTGCTCGATGGCGAGCGCCGCCTGACCAACTACCTGCAACTCGGCGAACAACTGCAGGAAGCGGCCGCCCGCACCCTCGGCCTGCACGGTCTGCTGGACTGGCTGCAGGCCCGCATGGCCGACGCCGATGCGGACGACGAGACACAGCTGTTGCGACTGGAATCCGACGCGCTGCGTGTCCAGATCGTCACCCTGCACAAGAGCAAGGGGCTGGAGTACCCGCTGGTCTACCTGCCGTTCGCCGGGTTGGGCACGTCGCGTCCCGACAGCGGCCGCCATCGCGTGGTGCACGACGGCACGCAGCGCGTGCTGCAGTGGAGGCTCGACAAGGATGATCCCGTCTGGAAGGCCGCAGGCGACGCCGCGCGTCGCGATGCCATCGCCGAGGACGCGCGCCTGCTCTACGTCGGCCTGACCCGCGCCGAACACGCGCTATGGATCGCGGCCGGCGACGTGGCAGATCTGGCCAAGAGCCGGCTTGCGCCGCTGATCGCCGATCTGGCGTTGCTCCGGACGCATGCCGACGTACGCATCGTCGAAGGCCCGGCCGAAGCGGCACCTTCGCGACTGCCGCCCGAACGCGATGCCGCCGTCGCGCCCGCACGCATCGCCACGCGCCGCATTGCGCCGGACTGGTGGGTCTACAGCTTCACCCAACTCGCGCATGCCGAAGGCGGCTCCGATCCGCTGGCGGCGTCCACGCAGGCCGATCCGGGTGGCGAGGACGAAGCGTCGGTCTTGGACATCGACGAGGCGCCGCGGGATGCCGCCGCGCCCATTGCGGTCGATCCACGCTTCGCCGGCAGCCGCTTCGGTGTGGTGATGCATGGCGCGCTGGAGCATGCCGATTTCGCCGCATGGCGCGACTGGCGTCCCGGAAATGACGCGCCCGGGGGACAAGATGTCGTCATCGTGGATGCCTTGCGTGAAGGCGGCTATGCCGAAGCGGAAGTCACCGACGGCCTGGAGGTGCTGGTGCCGTTGGTCGGCCACACGCTGTGCACGGTGATGCCCGAGGGCGTGCGGCTGGCCGAGTTGCCGGCGGACCAGCGCCGCGCGGAAATCGAATTCCACTTCGCCATGCAGCCCACCGCCATCGCCGCCCTGCTCGCGCTGTTGCACCGTCACGGCCTGTTGCGCCATCGCACCGCCTTCGGCGCGCGGCAGCGGTTGGAAGGCCTGATGACCGGCCTGATCGACCTCACCTACGTGCACGATGGCCGCTGGTACGTGCTCGACTACAAATCCAACCAGCTGCCTGCGTACGACGCCGAGGCGATGCAGCGCGCGATGGCGCACAGCGAGTACGACCTGCAGGCACTGATCTACACGCTCGCCCTGCATCGCTGGCTGCGCTTCCGGTTGGGTGGCGCGTACGACTACGCACGCGATTTCGGCGGCATCCGCTATCTGTTCTGTCGTGGGCTCGATCTCACGCGCGAGCCATCGCCGGGTGTGCACGCGCAGCGATTCACGCCGGAACTGGTGCATGCGCTGGATGCGCTGTTCGCGGGCGCACCACGGGGGGCGGCCGCATGAGCCTGCTCGATGCGCTCTACAAGGGCGGCCACCTGCGCACGCTCGATCACGCACTGGCGCAGAGTCTGCGCCGGCTGGACCGCGATACGCCGGATACCGTGCTGGCCGCCGCCGCGCTCTCCTCGCTGGCGGTCGCCAAGGGCCATGCCGGTGTGTCGCTGGCATCGCCGCAGATGCTGCTCGATGCCGACGCCGACCTCGCGTGGCCCGATGCCGGTGACTGGTTGGCGCACCTGGCGGCTTCCCGCTGGGTCGCCACGCCTCGCGACGCCATCGACGAATCCGATACCCAAGCGCCGCTGGTGCTGGAAGGCGAGCTGCTCTACCTGCGTCGTTACCGCGAGTACGAGCGCTTGCTGGCGCTGGACCTGTACCGCATCGCCGGCGGATCGATTCCGGGGACCCGCATCGATGCGCTCGCGCCGCTGTTCGCCCACCTCTTCCCTCAAGCCACGCTCGACGACCGCCAGGCGCGGGCGGCGGCGCTCGCGCTGCGGCATGCCCTGCTGCTGGTCACCGGTGGCCCCGGCACGGGCAAGACCACCACTACCGCTCGCCTGCTGGTGCTGCTGGCCGCGCAGGCGCGGCATGCGGGTCGTGATGCACCGCGCATCGCGTTGGCGGCACCCACCGGCCGTGCCGCCGAACGCATGGCGGAAAGCGTGCGTCACGCAGCGCAGGCGTTGGCAGCGTCCGGCGTGGAGGCGCCGTTGCTCGCCGCACTGCCCACGACCGGCACCACGCTGCATCGCCTGCTCGGCACGATTCCCGATTCGCCCCGCTTCCGCCATGACCGCGACAACCCGCTGCCGTTCGACGTGGTGGTCGTCGACGAAGCATCGATGATCGACCTTCCGCTGATGGCCAAGCTGGTCGATGCGATCGCCAACGGTACGCGCCTGGTGCTGCTCGGCGATCCCGACCAGCTGCCGTCGGTAGAAGCAGGCGACGTGCTGGCCGCCATCCTCGGTGCCGCCGGCGATGGCGACACGCTGGCGCAGGATGATGCGGAGGCACTGCGTCCGCTGCTCGGCGGGTTCCCTGACCCTCATCCCCGTGAAGGCGGAGACCCGGCGTCTTCCCCGGGAAGGGACGACATGTCGCGCGATCCCGGCTTTCGCGAGGATGACAGAGCGACATTCCCCGGCGTGCGCGTGCATCTGCAGCGCGGCTGGCGCCAGAGCGAAGCGCTGCAGCTCGCGCCGCTTGCCGACGCTGTGCGTGAGGGTAACGCCGACGCCGCACTCGCTCTTCTGCGCGGCCACACGCTGTCGAACGTGCACTTCCACGAGCATCTCATCGATCCCCTGGATGCGCAGCGCGATGCGCTGCTCACGCACTGGCGCTCGCTCGCCCATGCCACCAGCCCGGCCGACGCACTGGCACAATCCACGCGCCTGCGCCTGCTCACCGCTGTGCGCGAGGGTCCGCAGGGCGCGCGTACGCTCAACGCGCGCATCGAGCGCCTGCTGGTGGATACCGGCGCCGGCAGCACACGCGGTGGACCTGGGCATTTCCATGGTCAGTTGCTGATCGTCACGGAGAACAGTTATCGCCACCGTCTGTTCAATGGCGACATCGGCATCTGCCTGCGCGACGACGCTGGCGCGCTGGTTGCCTGGTTCCCCGGCGAAGATCCCTCGCAGCCACGGGCATTCCATCCCGCCGCGCTGCCTGCGCACGAGTCGGCATTCGCGATGACGGTGCACAAGGCGCAAGGTTCGGAATTCGACACCGTGTGGTTGCTCCTGCCCGTGCGCGACAACCGCGTGCTGTCGCGCGAACTGGTCTACACCGGCATCACCCGCGCCCGTCGCGAACTGCATGTTGCCGGCAGCGACGCGGTGATCCGGGATGCGTTGGCACGGCACGCCAGCCGCTGGTCGGGGTTGGGGTGGCGGTTGGGTCGCTTGCCGCGATCCGCCTGATCGCTCTCGCCCGGTAAACGCATGACGATGCTCAGAACATGTCACGCCTGGTGGATTGTCATGGTGCTGATGGCGTGCATGGTCTCCAGCGAAGCCGCTCATGCCGGCTCGCTCGATGCGAACGACATCCGCATGCTGCGATCGGATATCGAGACGATGACGGCGGCATTCGAGCGCGGTGATGCAGAACCCTTGATCGCACGGACGCATCCATCACTGAAAGCGCTCGCGGGTGGCGCTGAAGCGTTTGCCGAACTGACGCGGCACGCACTGAAGCAGCTTGGGGACATCGGTATTTCGTTCATCAGCCAATCGGTCGGCACGCCGACCGACCTGTATCCGGCCGGCAAAGAAGAAGTCTGTTTCGTGCCGCGTGTGTCGGTGATGGCGCTGGACGGCAGGCAGATGACGAGCACCACGTTCATGATTGCGATCAGGCCCAAGGGCGGCATGGCCTGGAGCTATCTGGATGGCGCCGGTCTCAGGAACAATCCCGGCATGCTACATCGCTTGCTGCCCGACCTCGACCAGGACATTGCCCTGCCCCCGAACACGCTGGAATAGCGATAGCCAGCGACGCGCACAGCGTGATGGCGTTCGCGCATTTGCGATCACCCCCCCAAGCGCGTATACCTGTTCCGGCTGACTGGCAGTCTCCTCCGCCGCCTCCTGCGGGCCGATTTCTCTCCCTCTCGGCTTCATCCACGCGACGTCGTGTCGCGCCGAGGAGAGATGCGTGTCGAAGCAGCACGTCCAGGTCTTCATTCTTCATCTGGGATCGCAACAATCCATCGGTCCGGGCGACCTGCGGGTAATGTGGGCCACTGCCTGCGAGTCGCTGGACATCGCAGTGTCGCGTCGGCCGGTCGCACACGGCAACCACACGAGTCGGCCATGCTTCGAGTTGTGGGCGGGGCGCCAGTTCCATCGCCTGCCCGCCGAGAGGCGCATGCGCGCGTTGCTGGAGTCGCGCGGTTTTCTTTTCACGTTGACGCATACCGCCCTGTAGGAGGGTGCATGACCTTTGATGTCGGGATCGGCAAGTGCCGATCGGTTCAATCGGATTCGGTGGACGTGTGGGTGGATGGTTCCATCGTCCGTCGACTGGTACCTGAAACCAAATGGCAGCGCGACGGAATCAGCGTGCTGCAGGTGCCGGTGAAGCTGTGCAGCGCGCGCCACCGCCTCGCGGCGGGCGAGGAGGTGTTCCTCGATACGGCGCTCATCACCGCGAACAGTGCGGGCAAGCTGGACCTCGACGGCAGTGGCGACTACGCCAAGGCGCGCCTCTCGCTGCTGGTGCCCACCATCGATGCTACCCCGACGCCACCCCCCCCGTCACGCAAGGCCAGTTGGCGCTGAGTTCCGCCGCGTGCCGGCAATTGTTTGCGAAAGCACCGCCTGCCAGCCTCACGTATCGCACGGAGGTCACACGGCCCCCTAGAATCGCGGCATGTCCGAATTCCTCCATGCCGTCCAGGACACTGTGTCCACCCTCCCCTACCTCGCCGGGTGGGTGACGCTGGCCTGGCTGCTGTATCTGGTGCCCTTGTGTACCTGGATCATCCTGCAGAAGCGCGAGCCGGTGGCCACGCTCAGCTGGGTACTGTCGCTCGCGCTGCTGCCCTATGTGGGCTATCTGGTCTACTTCCTGCTCGGGCCGCAGCGCATCAAACGGCATCAGTTGCGGCGCACGCGATCGCGCGAAGGCGTGGAGAGTTACGAAGTTTTCGCACCCGCGGACGGCAACAGCGCCGAGTTGCCCATGCTGGCGCAGAAGACCACCGGGCTGCCGCCGTCCACGGCGACCTCGGTACAGCAGCTTGTCGACGGATGTGCCACCTACCAGGCGATTCTCGACGCGATCGCGTCTGCAGAGAATCACATCCACCTGGAGTACTACATCTTCAATGGCGACCGCACCGGCCAGCGCATTCTCGAAGCGCTCGCGACGAAGGCGCGCGAGGGAGTGAAGGTGCGGCTGCTGCTGGATGCCGTGGGCTCCAACCGGTTGAAGAACCGCGCACTGCGCGCGTTGATCGAGGCGGGCGGCGAGCACGCCTGGTTCCACCCGACCCGTTTCCGTCCCTTCACCCGTCCCTGGCTCAACCTGCGCACGCACCGCAAGATCGTCGTGGTCGACGGACGCATTGCGTTCACGGGCGGCATCAATGTCACCGACGACGAGGATGAATCCCTGTGCGACGACGCGTTCCGCGATCTGCACCTGCGCCTCGAGGGCGAGATCGTGCGCAGCATCCAGCGGGTGTTCGTCGAGGATTGGGTGTACGCCACCGGCCAGCAGCGCAAGGATTTCCAGGGCACCCGCCTGTGGAGTGCGAGCGATGCCAACGTGCGGGGCGGGATCGCCGTGCAGGCGCTGGTATCGGGTCCGGATTCCGCATGGGAACCCATCCATCGCACCAAGGTCGCCGCGATCCATGAAGCCAGGCAGCGCGTGTGGCTGGTCACGCCCTACTTCGTGCCGGGCGAAGCGGCACGCATGGCGCTGACGTCGGCCGCGCTCGGCGGCCTGGATGTCCGCCTGGTGGTGCCCAAGACCAGCGACTCCCGCCTGGTGACGCTGGCGGCGCGGTCGTATTTCGACGAGCTGCTCGCGGCGGGTGTGAAAGTGTACGAGTACGGCCCGCGGATGATGCACAGCAAGGCGCTGCTCTGCGATGACACGCTCGCGATCATCGGCAGCGCCAACTTCGACCATCGCAGCTTCCGGCTGAACTTCGAGATCTCCATGATGTTCCGCGATCGCGGTGTCGCCGGCACGCTGGCGCAATGGATGGAGGGCGAGATCGCCGCCAGCGAACGCGTCCGGCTGCAGCGCGACCGCTCACTCTGGCGCCACCGGTTACCCGAGGCGCTGGCGCGCCTGATGTCGCCTTTGCTGTGAAGCACGTCGGTTCTTGAGCGAAGTCGGACGCGGTACTATGCCGCCACCAAGCCCCGGGGGTGGACGATGCACTGGCTTTTTCTGTTGATGGCGATCGGCTGCCTGTTCATGGCGGTGCGCACGACGTCGATGCCCCTGATGGTCGTGCTGATGCTGGTCTCGCTGTGCCTCTTCGTGGTGTGGATCATCGGACGTCATGCGCGTCGCCTGGGCGAGACCCGTCGCGACGCGTCGCTGATGATCGATCCGGCCGAGTTGCGCCGCCTTCGTGAGATCGCCGAGGCACGACGGAACACGCCACCACCCGAACCACCCGCGCCGTGACCCTGCTCAGCGTCAACGTCAACAAGATCGCCGTACTGAGGAATTCCCGCGGCGGCAATGAACCCGATGTCGTGCGCGCGGCGCAGACCTGCCTGACGGCTGGCGCTCACGGGATCACCGTGCATCCGCGGCCGGACCAGCGGCATATCCGCCCCGACGATGTCGATGCGCTGGCGCGGCTGACACAGGCGCACGGCGTCGAGCTGAATCTGGAGGGCAATCCGTTTGCCCCGCCGCGCGACGGCTATCCCGGCTTCCTTGCCTTGTGCGAAGCGGCCCGTCCCGCTCAGGCCACGCTGGTCCCGGATGGTGACGGGCAGATCACTTCCGACCATGGCTTCGACTTCACCCGCGACACTGAGCGCCTGCGACCGCTGGTCGCCGAGCTCAAGGCGATGGGCTGCCGTGTCAGCCTGTTTGTCGATGCCGGTTGCGAGGGACTGGATATGGCCGCGTCGATCGGTGCGGACCGCATCGAGATCTACACCGGTCCTTTCGCCGACGCTGCAGCTCGCGGCAATGCCACCGGAGAACTGACGCGTTGCGTGCGCACCGCGCGGGAAGCCCAGTATTTGGGCTTGGGCGTCAACGCGGGCCATGATCTCAGCCAGGACAACCTGGCCGTGTTTCTCGCGACCGTGCCCGATGTCCTGGAAGTATCGATCGGCCACGCGCTGATCGGCGAAGCACTGTATGCCGGATTGGACAGGACCGTGCGCCGTTACCTCGACCTCATGAGCACGCCCTTCGGCGCCGCTCGGGACTGACCTGCGTCAGCCCCTGCGACGCGCGCCTGGCGTCAGTTCCTCATGACGATGCTGCCGATGCCACTCGCCTCGGCCTGCGCCAGCGCGCTGACCAGTTGCTGGTAATCGGCATTTTCGGATGCCTCCACCTGCAGCACCGTGCGGGGATCGGCGATGCGGGCATCCATCAGCCTGCTCCGCAGCTCGGTCAGCGTCACCGGGCGGTCGTCCAACGCGTAGTGGCCGCCCAGCCCCACGGTGAGCACCAGATCATTGGGTGGTTCAACGCGTTCGCCGGGGGTCGGCTGCGGCAGGATCGTTTCGATGGGACGCGACAGCATGGGTGCGGTGACCATGAAGATCACCAGCAGGACCAGCATCACGTCCACCAGGGGCGTGATGTTGATCTCGGCCAGTTCGGAACGGCTTGCAGGAGCGGAGAACGCCATGGCACACCTCCTTCTGTCGGGGACCGTGTCCAGGACGCTACGCCCGCCTTTCCCGGGACGCAAGAGGGCCCTGTGGCCCGCATAACGAAAACGCCGCCCCGGAGGGCGGCGTTCGAAAGCGTACTGCTCGTCGTTTTGCGATTACTGCACGAAGCCGATCTTCATCATCTGCGCATTCTTGGCGGCGGCCAGTACTTTGGCCATCACTTCGTAATGTGCGTCCGACTTGGCTTCGATGCGCAGTTCCGGCTGGTTGGTCGGATCGCGCTGCACTTCGTCTTCCATCTTGCGCTGGAGGTCGGCCACGTTGGTCGGGCTGTTGTTCCAGTACACCGTGTTGTCCGACTCGATGCGCAGGTCGATCGGCGGCGGCGGCTCACGCACCTGCGGCGGCGGGTTGATCACACGCTGCGGCAGGGCCACCTCGATCGGGTACGTCATGATCGGCGCGGTCACGATGAAGATGATCAGGAGCACCAGCATCACGTCCACCAGGGGCGTGACGTTGATGTCGGCCATGGGGCCCTTGCTACCACCACTGCTGAATGCCATGGCTTACTGCCCCTTCTCTTTCGTGGCCACGTAACCGATATCGAGCATGCCCTGGCCCTGCGCGATCTTGGTGACTTCCGCGATGGTGCCCATCTTGGTCGTCTTGTCGCCACGCAGGTTGAGCTTCGGCTGCGGCTGCAGCTGGGCCACGCTCGACAGGCGCGACTCCAGGATTTCCTTGCTGACCGGCTCGTCGCCCCAGAACAGATCGCCATTGTCCTTGACGGAAATGGTGATCGGCGGGGTCTTCGGTGCGGTCTTGTCGTCCTGGTTCTGGACGAGGTTCGCTTCGGGCAGCTCGATCTTCACCTTGTGCGACATCAGCGGCGCGGTGATGATGAAGATGATCAGCAGCACCAACATCACGTCCACGAGGGGCGTGACGTTGATCTCGGCCATCGGGCCACCGCTATTACCACTACTGAAAGCCATGACGGGCTCCGTCTAGAACGTTGCGTTGACTGCTGTACCGCCGGCTCAGCGAACGCGCGAGCCGGTGGCGAAGAAGTCGTGCAGGTCGTGCGCGAACGTGTCGAACTTGGCGATGACGGCCGCGTTCGTCTTGCTGAAGAAGTTGTAGGCGAACACGGCCGGGATGGCGACGAACAGACCGATGGCGGTCATGATCAGCGCTTCACCCACCGGGCCGGCAACGGCGTCGATCGAGGCCTGGCCAGTCGCACCGATGCGGATCAGGGCGCCGTAGATGCCCCACACCGTACCCAGCAGACCCACGAACGGCGCGGTCGCACCGACGGTGGCGAGCAGCGTCATGCCGCCCTGCAGGTTGGTGCTCTCACGGGTCACGGCCTGGCGCAGCGCGCGGTCCACGAACTCCGAGCGGCTCAGGGTCTCGCCCGAACCTTCCGAACGCTGGTGGTGCGCAGCGGCCTGGGCAGCATCAAGCGCGATCTTGGAGAACGGCTCGTTCTTCGGCTGTTCTTCCATCAGGCGGATGGCGTCCTGCGCATTCGGGGTTTCCCAGAAGGCGCTGGTCACGCGGTCAGCCTGGCCCTTCAGGCGGGTGCTGCGGAGCACGTTGATGACCGTCCAGTACCAGGACATGGCCGACATGATCACCAGGGTGAGCAGCACGACCCAGGAGACGATGAACTCGCCGGGCTTGCTGACCATCTCGCTGATCATGTGCTCGAAGCCCATCTGCGACAGGGCATTCGCGGCGTTGTTGCCCCCGGCGGCGGCGGCGAAAAGGGTTTCCTGCAGCATGACGCTTACCTTTATTTAAGTGTTGATTGAGGGTGTTGCGGGTTACTTGCGTTGGAATCTGTCGATGCCTACCGGCATCAGCCGCCCATGTTGAAGTCCACCGGCACGCGGACGCGGCCTGCAGCCTTCTGACCATTGACGACGGAAGCATTGAAGCGCCACTTGCGTGCGGCTTCCATTGCAGCACGATCGAGATCGCGGTTGCGACTGGACTTCTCCACCGACACGTTGGTGACGTTGCCGTTCGCGTCGACGTCGATGATCAGGATGACCGTGCCTACGATACCCGATCGCGCAGCGGCGGGCGGATAACGGGGCGGGTTCAT
>CAMPIO010000078.1 GCA_946886405.1 uncultured Pseudoxanthomonas sp. | reverse complement strand
CTGTAGGAGCGCCCTGGGGCGCGATGCTTTTCACCTGTGACGCAAGAGCATCGCGCCCGAGGGCGCTCCTACAGATGACGTGGGCTGTGTGCGATCCCGGTCGAGACTCACTGCCGCGCGCCGAAAGCGGACTGCCCGGCTACGCCGGCGCCCCGTTGATCGGCGACGGCCGCATGGCGCTGATCCTCGATGTGGACGGGCTGCGCGCGACGGCGTGACAAGACGCCTGTAGGAGCGCCCTGGGGCGCGATGCTTTTCACCTGTGACGCAAGAGCATCGCGGCCGAGGGCGCTCCTACAGATGACGTGGGCTGTGTGCGATCCGGTCGCGACTCACTGCCGCGTGCCGAAAGCGGCCTGCCCGGCTACGCCGGTGCCCCGTTGATCGGCGACGGCCGCATGGCGCTGATCCTCGATGTCGATGGATTGCGCGCAAAGGCGCGGCAAGGCTCCTGTAGGAGCGCCCTGGGGCGCGATGCTTTTCACCTGTGACGCAAGACCATCGCGCCCGAGGGCGCTCCTACAAACGATTTGAGCTGTGTGTGATCGCGGTCGCGACTTACGTCGCCCCTACAGGACTCACGCCTCAAGTCCCCCTGAACCGGGCCGATAGATCTGCACATGGACATCTTCAGCCTCATCGGACTCCTGCTGGCGCTGGTCGCGCTGGTAGGTGGCAGCATCCTCAAGGGCGCGGGCCTGTCGTCGCTGTGGTCGTCGGCCGCGTTCGTCATCGTGATCCTCGGCACGCTCGCCGCGATCCTGGTGCATACGCCGCCGCCGGTGTTCAAGCGCGCGGTGTCCATCGCACGCTGGGTGATCCGGCCGCCGGGCAATGATGGCGATGCGCTCGTCGCGCAGATCGTCGAGTGGAGCAACATCGCACGCAAGCAGGGTCTGCTCGGCCTGGAACCGGTGGTGGGGCAGCAGGATGATCCCTTCCTCAAGAAAGGACTGCAGATGCTGGTGGACGGTGTCGAGCCCGAATCGATCCGCCACATGATGGAGATCGACCTCAACGGCCAGGAACACCAGGACCTCGCGGCGGCGAAAGTATTCGAGGCGATGGGCATCTACGCGCCCACGCTGGGCATCATCGGTGCCGTGTTCGGCCTGATCGCGGTGATGAAGAACCTGGCCGACCCCAGCAAGCTGGGCCACGGCATCGCCGCCGCCTTCACCGCGACGATCTACGGCATCGCGTCGGCCAACCTGTTCTTCCTGCCCATCGCCAGCAAGCTCAAGAGCGTGATCGGTGGCCGCAGCCGCGAACAGGAAATGATCATCGAAGGCCTGATCGCGATCGCGCAGGGCGAAAACCCGCGCAACATCGAGGCCAAGCTGGCCGGCTTCCTGCACTGAGCCTGCGGGACGACACCGATGGCACGCAGGAAGAAGCATGAAGAGCACGCCAACCACGAGGCCTGGGCGATTCCCTATGCCGACCTGATGACGCTGCTGCTCGCCTTCTTCGTGGTGATGTACGCCATCTCCACCGTCAACGAGGGCAAGTACCGCGTGGTCGCCGACTCGCTGACGGCCGCCTTCGGCGGTGCGCCGCGCACCATCAATCCGGTGCAGGTCGGCAACCACCAGTTGCAGGGCGCGGACTTCGACCGCCCCTCTCCGATCAAGTCCGGCGCCAAGAAGGGACCATCGGCGCCCTCGCCTTCCCCAAATGTCACCCTGCTGGCGGCGATGGCCTCGCAGATGAACATGTCGCTCGACGCCACCGCCCTGCAGGCGGCGCAGGGCGAACTGAAGCGCATCGCCGACGACCTGGAACGTGCGCTGGCGCCGCTGATCGACGAGAAGCTGGTGACCATCAAGCGCTCCGCGCTGTGGCTGGAAGTACAGATCAACAGCGACATCCTGTTCGCCACCGGCTCGGCGGCGCTGGATCCGCAGGCGCAGGAGACCGTCGGCAAGCTGGCCGAGGTGCTGGGCAACGTGCCCAATTCGGTGCGCGTGGAGGGCTACACCGACGACCGCCCGATCCGCACCTCGCAGTTCCCGTCGAACTGGGAACTGTCGTCGGCGCGTGCCGCCAGCGTGGTGCACCTGTTCGTCCGCGACGGAATTCCGCCGGAACGGCTGGCGATGATCGGCTACGGCGAGTTCCGCCCGGTCGGCGACAACACGACCGTGGAAGGCCGCAACAGCAACCGCCGCGTGCTGCTGATCATCCTGGCCAGCCCCGACGGACCGGCACCGAACTTGCATGCCCAGGACCAGGCGGTCGCGCCGCCGTCGGTGATCTCGCTGCCGCCGGTGCCGACCCACGCCGCGACGTCCATGCCCGGAGCGCCGCCGGCGCCCCAGGTCCATGAAGGAGTCCAGTGATGCGCGTGTGGGCAATCGCCAACCAGAAAGGCGGCGTCGGCAAGACCACCACCACCCTCGCCCTCGGGCGCGGCCTGGCCATGCGTGGCCATCGCGTGCTGCTGGTCGACCTGGATCCGCATGCATCGTTGACGCGCGCCTTCGGCGTCGCTCCTGATCCGCAGCCGACGGGCGTGCTGGAGCTGTTCGACGAACAGCCGCCCATGCTGGCCAGCGTGGCGCGCCCGTCCGAGATCGAAAACCTCTCCTTCGTCGCCGCACAGACGCCGCTGGCGACCCTGGAGCGCCGCAGCGCCACCCAGCCCGGACTTGGCCTGGCCCTGTCCAATGCGCTCGCGCGCGGCGGCCAGGCCTATGACCATGTGCTGTTCGACTGTCCACCCACGCTCGGGCTGCTGATGGTCAATGCCCTTGCGGCGGCCGACCACGTCATCATCCCGACGCAGACCGAACCGCTGGCGCTGCACGGCCTGAAGGGCATGTGCCGCACCGCGGAGATGATCCAGCGCTCGCGCCACCGCGTACTGCCGGTGTCGATCCTGCCTACGCTGCACGACAAGCGCACGCGCACCGGTGCCGACACATTGAAGGCGATGCAGGACGAATACGGCGAGCGCGTCTGGAACGACGCCATTCCCAACGACACCCGCATCTGCAGTGTCGACGCACTGACCCGTTCCAGCCCGGTCGCGCAGTACCCCGGCCGTGGCCTGTCGGCCTACCGTCGTGCACTCGACTGGCTGCTGCTGACCGAAGCACGCGACACGGAGCAGGCGGCATGACGACCCCGGCCGTCCTCGACGACTACCTGCTCGACCTGCTCGGTGACGCCGGCGTGCCCGCGCCCGCGCAGGCATTGGTCGTGGACGCCATCGATCTCGCGCACCCTGTTCCGGATCACGTGCAGACCGCCGCGCCCGTTGCCGCCAACCCGCCCGTGCCTGCGCTCGCCGTGGCGCCGATACGGCCCGGCAGCGAGGCCGATCTGATCAGCGACGACGAGTTCGAAGCGCTGCTCGACCAGTTGCACGGCGACGGCGTGCCGACGGCCGTCGCGGCAACGCCCGCGATCCCTGTTCCGGCGACGCCCGCGCTGGCCGTCGCACCGACGCGTCCCGGCAGTGCCGGCGACATGATCGACGACGATGAATTCGAGGCGCTGCTCGACACACTGCATGGCGGTGGCGCGCCGACCTCGCGCGCGGTGCCGGCATCGCAGCCACCTGCCGTGAACGCACCGATGGTTCGCACCGTCGCGCCTGCGCCGCCGCGCGCCATCGCGCCGCTGCCGGCGAAGCCTTTCCTGCTGGCGCAACCCGACACCGGCGAGCGCCGTCGCGCGACCGAACGCAAGACCCGCTGGCTGCGGCTGCGCTGCGACCAACAGCACTACGCCCTCGAACTCCTGAAAGTCCAGGAAGTCGTCCGGCCGGCCACGTTGCTGCCACTGCGCGGCGCCGCGCCGCACATGCTCGGCGTGATGAACCTGCGCGGCCAGGTCGTGCCCGTGATCGACCTGGGCCTGTACCTGGGCCGGCGCAGCATCGAGGTCGATGCCGTCACCCGCATCGTGGTACTGGAGGAGCACGGCGAAACGCTGGGCCTGCGCGTCACCTCGGTCGAGGACGTCGCCAACCTGACCGACCAGCAGATCGAATCACCCGACAATGCGCGCGTCGGTCGCATCGCCAACCCGCTGTTCCGCGGCGTGGCGCGCCTCAACGAGTGCGCGGTGATCCTGCTGGACGCCTCGCGGATACTGCAGTGAAGCGAGGCGTGAGGGAGAGGAGTGAGGCGTGAGCAAACGCCGGGCCTGCTTCCGCTCACTCCTCACTCCTCTCCCTCACGCCTTGCTTTACCCAAGCCGATCACACATTCACACGCGCCCCTCAAGACCCGCCATGCCGCGCCGATACCTCACTAGAGCCGCCTTTCCGGAGACACGATGAGCGCTGTGCCCCTGGGTGACGACCTCGGTATCGAGGCCGCCACCGACCTCAAGCAGCACCTGGCCGCGCATGTCGCGCAACCGGGACCGCTGGCGCTGGACGCCGGCACCGTGCAGCGCGTGCATACCGCCAGCCTGCAGGTGCTGTGCAGCTTCGTGCGCCAGCGCGAGCAGGCCGGCCTGGCCACCGACTTCAGTGCGGTCAGCCAAAGCTTCCGTGACGCCGCGCGACTGCTCGGCCTTGCGCCGCAGTTCGGCCTGGCCGACACCAACGAACACAACACGCAACAAGTGGAGAACGCCGCATGAGCGCACGCATTCTGGTAGTGGACGATTCGGCCTCGATGCGACAGATGGTCGCCTTCGCCCTGAGCTCGGCGGGTTTCTCGGTCGATGAAGCCGAAGACGGCCAGGTGGCACTGGGCCGCGCCCAGGGGCAGAAATTCAATGCCGTGGTCACCGACGTCAACATGCCCAACATGGACGGCATCTCGCTGATCCGTGCGCTGCGCGGCCTGCCGGACTACAAGTTCACGCCCATGCTGATGCTGACCACCGAGTCGGCCGCCGACAAGAAGGCCGAAGGCAAGGCTGCCGGCGCCACCGGCTGGCTGGTCAAGCCGTTCAACCCGGAACAACTGGTCGCCACCGTCCAGAAAGTCCTGGGCTGATCTTCCTCTCTTCCGCTTCTCCTTCGACCGCATCAGGGCACCGTCGCAATGAACATGGACATGCAGCGCTTCCACGCCACGTTCTTCGAGGAAAGCCGCGAAGGGCTGGAAGCCATGGAAGCTGGCCTGCTGTCGCTGGAACAGGGCAACCGTGACGGCGACCTGATCAACTCCATCTTCCGTGCCGCGCATTCCATCAAGGGCGGCTCGGCGACCTTCGGCTTCGATGCCATCGCCGGCATGACCCATGTGCTGGAAACGCTGCTGGACGAACTGCGCGCCGGCCAGCGTGCGGTCAGTCCGCCCGCGGTCGATGCGATGCTCGCTTCGGTCGACGTGCTGCGCGCCCTGCTGGCCGAAGCCGAACACGGCACGCCGGCCGATCCCGCCGCCGTGCAGGCCATGAAGGACCGCCTCAACGCGGTGCTGTCGGGCCAGGATGCGCCCGCTGCTGCTGCCGCACCTGCGGCGACGCCGGTCGCCGCTGCCGAGCCGGACGGCTGGAAAATCGGCTTCACGCCGGCACCGTCGCTGTTCATGAGCGGCAACGATCCGCTGCGCATCCTGCGCGAACTGGAGCACCTCGGCCCGCTCGAGATCGCCTGCCGCATGGAGCGCCTGCCCGGTTTCGAGCAGATCGATCCATTGGAAGCGTACCTGGCATGGGACCTGGGCCTGATCGGCAAGGTGCCGCGCAGCGCGGTGGACGACGTGTTCGCCTGGGTCGTCGACGATTGCGAGCTGGACATCCAGCCGATGCAGCGCGACGCGCTGCCGGTGGACGCCGTCGCCGTGGCGGTATCGCCCATCGCAGCGGTCGCCGCCACCGGTGCGCCGGCACCCGCCGCTGCCGCGAACGACGCCGCCGAAACCTCCATCCGCGTCAGCGTCGACAAGATCGACGGACTGATCAACCTGGTGGGCGAACTGGTCATCACCCAGGCCATGTTGAAGCAGGTCTCCGGCCTGCTCGACCCCGCCCAGTGCGAGCGGCTGTTTGCCGGCCTGGACCTGCTGGAGCGCAACACGCGCGACCTGCAGGAAGCCGTCATCGGCGTGCGCATGCTGCCGGTGGACGCCGTGTTCCGGCGCTTCCCGCGCCTGGTCCGCGACCTGTCCGCGCGCCTCGGCAAGCAGGTGCGCCTGCGCACGATTGGCGAGGGCACCGAACTGGACAAGGGCCTGATCGAACGCATCGCCGATCCGCTCGTGCACCTGGTCCGCAACTCGATCGACCATGGTCTTGAACTGCCCGATGCACGCCGCGAGGCGGGCAAGGACGAAACCGGCACGATCACGCTGGCGGCGTCGCACCAGGGCGGTCACATCGTCATCGAAGTCAGCGACGACGGCCGTGGTCTCAATCGCGATCGCATCCTGGCCAAGGCGGCCGAACGCGGCCTGGCGGTGCCGGAAAACCCGACCGACTCGCAAGTCTGGGACCTGATCTTCCAGCCCGGTTTCTCCACCGCCGAGGCCGTGACCGATCTTTCGGGCCGTGGCGTGGGCATGGACGTGGTCCGCCGCAACATCCAGGCGCTCGGCGGCGAAGTGCAGCTGGAAAGCGCGTCCGGCAGCGGCACGCGCGTGGTCATCCGGCTGCCGCTGACGCTGGCCATCCTGGATGGCATGGGCGTGTCGGTCGGCGAAGAAACGCTGATCCTGCCGCTCGGCTACGTGCTCGAGGCTCTGCAGCCGCAGGCCGAGGACGTGCGCACGGTGGCGGGCGACGGCCGCGTACTGCGCGTGCGCGGCGAGTACCTGCCCATCGTGTCGCTGAACGACTATTACCGCTACGGCCAGAGCGACGCAGAAGATCCGCTGGTGGTCGTGGTGGAAGCCGACGGCCAGAAGCTGGCGCTGGAAGTGGACGAACTGATCGGCCAGCAGCAGGTCGTGGTCAAGAACATCGAAAACAACTACCGCCGCATCGATGGCATCTCCGGCGCCACCATCCTCGGTGACGGCCGCGTGGCCCTGATCGTCGATGTCGGCGGACTGGTACGCGCACGCAGGACGCTGCAGGCGGCCTGACGCCGCCGTTCCACCCTTCCTTCTCTTCTGCGTTCACTTGGCACGCGGCCTTAGACTGGCCGCGACAGGCGGGCGCTTGCCCACACCCAGCAGGTAAACCCATGAAGTACTTGTCCACCCTCGCCCTGGCCCTGATGGCCATCCATGCCAGCGCCCATGCGGAGGATGCCGGCACCAAGGCCACAGCATGGCCGCCGAAGATCAGCTTCGCCGACGGCACCGAACTCAGCCTGGGCGGCAACCTGCAGTACGACATCAACCGCTTCTCCGGTGAGGGCTACAACGGCGCCGCGCTGGAAGACGACGATGCATGGCGTCGCCAGGAGCTCGGCGTGACGCTCAAGCGCAAGGGGGTGTACGACTTCGGGGCAACCTTCGACTTTCAGGCCAAGACCTGGAGCGACGTCGCCCTGCGCCTCGAAACCAAGGCACTGTTCGGCCGCGACGCCGGCAAGCTGCGCATCGGCCAGATGAAGCTGCCGCTCGGCTTCGAGGGCAACACCGGCACCCGCCACGTCTCGATGATGGAGCCGTCGCTGCCCACGCAGGCGTTCTACCAGGGCCGCCGCAGCGGCATCGACTGGGCGTTCGAGCGCACGCACTACATCGCCAACGTCGGCTACTTCTTCGAGTCCGACCTGCAGGGCAACAACAAGGGCGATACGGCGGCGTTCCGACTGGCGTGGACGCCGCGCAAGGCGGCCGGCGACGTGCTGCACCTCGGAATTGCCGGTTCGCAGGAACGTCCCGACAGCGAGGTCAACGGCCTGGGCGCCACCGTGTATCCCAGCGTGCGCTGGCGCGCCAAGCCCGAAGCGTCACTCACCGGCGTGCGCCTGGTGGACTCGGGCACGCTCACGCGCGTGGACCGCATCGAGCGTACCGCCCTGGAAGCGTTGTGGATCCACGGCCCGTGGTCACTGCAGGGCGAGTACCTGCGGCAGGAGACCACGCGCGAGCTGGGACTCCCCTCGTACTCGGCCGATGGCGGCTACGTGCTGGGCAGTTGGCTGGTGACCGGCGAATCGCGCAGCTACAGCGGCGGCAACGTCAGCAACCCCAAGCCCAAGGGCAAATACGGCGCATGGGAGCTGCTTGCCCGCTACAGCCGCATCGACCTGGACAGCGACGGCATTGCCGGCGGCCGCGAACACAACTGGACGCTGGGCGCCAACTGGTACCTGACGCCGTACTTCAAGTTCCAGGCCAACTACGTGAAGAGCGATGCGACGCGCGGCGCGTTCTCCGCCGACCCGTCCGTGTTCCAGCTGCGCGCGCAGATGCATTTCTGAGCCTGCTTTCCGCATCGCCTGCGCACCCGGTCACGGTCTGCGCGGGCATGCCGTCGACATGCAGGTAAGCGCGCTTACCTTTCCGCCGAGCGGTCATCAAGAACTGTCATATACCGCCGTTACTCCGGGAGAGACACCGCAGCAAGGGCACGCACCGCAACGGCTTCCGCCTGATGCACCGGCCCATCCACTGAACTCTACCGAGACCGCCTTCATGTTCAAGCACCTCAAGATCGGCAAGCGCCTGGCCATCGGCTTCGCCGTGCTCGTCCTGCTCATCGTTGCCACCGGAGCGTTCTCCGCACAGCGGATGGGGGTGGCCCAGGACGTGGTGCTCGACATCACGAAGAAGGAAGTACCGGCCATCCGGGATCTGGGCCGCATGGCGACGATGCTGGCCGAATACCGCGTCAGCGAGCGCGGCCTGGTCGCCGGCTACGAGGACCCGGAAAAGGTCGCCGAATACACCGGCGAGCTGATCGCGGGTGGCAAGGCCTTCGACGAGCTTGCCAAGGCGTACGGGGCCGGCCTTTCCGACAAGCAGGACCAGGCCCTGCACCAGGAGATGACGGCAAGGGCCGCGCTGTACTTCGAGAACAGCCGCCGGCTGATCGAGTCGGTCAAGGTCGGCGACCTGACGCCTGCCAGTGGTGCCGGCGACCTGCGCCAGGCCACCGCCGACGCCGTCGCACGGACGCTGGAAGCGAAGATGAAGGAACTGGACCAGGCCGTGGCGGCCCAGGAAGCGGGCTACAGCACCAACATCAAGGCCATCGGCCTGCTGGTGGCGGTGGCCTTGATGCTGGCGATCGCGGCCGCGGTCCTCATCACCCGCTCGATCGTGCGCCCGATGGCCGACGTCATGAGCGTCGCCGACGCCGTGGCGCGCGGCCAACTGGATCGCCAGATCATCATCGACGACCGCAGCGAGCTCGGCGACCTGCTCGGCTCCATGCAGCGCATGCAGACGCAGGTGAAGGCGGTCATCGCCGCCCAGAGCGAAATGGCGGTGCGCCATGACGAAGGCCGGATCAGCTACCGCATCGACGACAGCGCCTTTCCCGGCGAGTACGGCCGCATGGTGCGCGAGACCAACGCACTGGTCGCCCAGCATATCGGCGTGAAGATGCGCGCCGTGGAAGTGATGCGCCGCTACGCCGTGGGCGACCTGTCGGAAGACATGGACCGCCTTCCCGGCGAAAAGATCGTCATCACCGAAGCGATGGACATGTGCAAGGCCAATCTGTCGGCGATCAATGGCGAGATCAAGCGTCTGGCTAACGCCGCCGCTTCCGGTGACTTCACCCATCGCGGCGATGTCGACAAGTACCAGTACGACTTCCGCGATATGGTGGAAGGTCTGAACCGCCTGATGGAAACCACCGACGGCAATCTGGCAGAAGTCTCCGAACTGCTGCAGGCCATCGCCCGCGGCGACCTGACCGCGCGGATGGAAGGCGACTTCCACGGCGTGTTCGCCAGCATGCGTGACGACGCCAACGCCACCGTCAGCCAGCTGACCGAGATCGTCGGCGGCATCCAGATGGCGGCCACCAGCATCAACACTGCTGCCGGCGAGATCGCTTCAGGCAATTCCGATCTCTCGCGCCGTACAGAGCAGCAGGCCGCCAACCTGGAAGAAACCGCCGCCTCGATGGAGGAACTGACCTCCACCGTGCGCCAGAACGCCGAGTCGGCCCGCCAGGCCAACCAGCTCGCCATCGGCGCCGCGTCGGTCGCCTCGCAGGGCGGCGACGTGGTCGGCAAGGTCGTCACCACCATGACCGACATCGAACAGTCGTCGAAGAAGATCGCCGAGATCATCTCGGTCATCGACGGCATCGCCTTCCAGACCAACATCCTGGCGCTCAACGCGGCCGTGGAAGCCGCGCGTGCCGGTGAGCAGGGCCGTGGCTTCGCCGTGGTGGCTTCCGAAGTCCGCACCCTGGCCCAGCGTTCGGCCAATGCGGCCAAGGAGATCAAGGGCCTGATCGAGACGTCCGTGGACAAGGTGGCCGATGGCTCGGCCCTGGTGAACCAGGCCGGCGCGACGATGGCCGAGATCGTATCCAGCGTGCAGCGCGTGACCGACATCATGGCCGAGATCTCGGCCGCCTCGCAGGAGCAGTCGGCCGGCATCGAACAGGTGAACCAGACCATCACCCAGATGGACGAAGCCACCCAGCAGAACGCTGCGCTGGTGGAAGAAGCCACCGCCGCGGCCCGCTCGATGGAAGAACAGGCGCAGGGACTGACGGAATCCGTGGCCGTGTTCAAACTGCACGCCACGGTCGATACCCCCGTGCGCAACATGATCGCCGCGGCATCGAAGCCGGTGGCCGCTCCGAAACCGGTCGCGAAGGCCGTGGCGCGCAAGCCGGTCGCGCGCAAGCCCGAACCGGCGCTGGCCGACGGCGACTGGCAGGAGTTCTGAGCCCAGCGGGCCACCCGCATCGTCCTGCACTGACACGCGGCCCGGCATTTCCGGGCCGCGTGCGTTTCCGAGGCCGTCACCCACGCGAGGTATCCACGTTTACCGTTCGTCGGGAAATTCCCGACAGGCCTCTCAATGTTGCGAGCGTAACGCCGATACCAGTCGGGACACCCCCACTTCGTTCCCTGCCCTATGACTCGATTCGCGCGTCTTTCGCTCGGTAGCAAACTCTCCCTGCAGGTCACGGCCGCCGTCGCCATCGTCCTTGCCTTGCTCGCCATCGTGGTCCAGCGGCAGTCCAGCCGCGCCATCGAGGACCGCGCGCTCGCCGATCTGGATGTCGCCGCCCAGGTGATGCTGGAATCCATCGCGCTCTACGACCGCACCCTGATCGATGCCACGCAGCGGATGGCACGCAGCTTCCGCGCGGCGCTGCCTTCCGGCGATGTATCCGTCGATGCCGGCAGCAGTACGCCCATCGGCGATGTCGACGTCCCCGCCCTGCGCTTCGGCGAGCAGACGCTCAATCTCGACTTCACTGCGGTGGATCGCTTCACGGAAGCGACGGGCGTCGTCGCCACCCTGTTCGTCCGTCAGGGCGACGACTTCGTCCGCGCGACCACGTCGCTGCGCAATGCCGAGGACGAACGTGTCATCGGCACCGCACTGGACCACAAGCATCCCGCGTATGCACTGATGCTTCAGGACAAGCCTTACACCGGCCGCGCGCGCCTGTTCGGCCGTGACTACATGACCCACTATGAACCCCTTCAGGATGCCGAAGGCAAGACCGTCGGCATCCTGTTCGTCGGCCAGAACTACGGCGATGGCCTCGCCGCGCTGAAGGACAAGCTGCGTACCACGCGCCTGGGCGAAGCCGGCTATTTCTTCGTCATCGACCTCGCCGAGGGCGACCAACAGGGCATGCTGGCTGCGCATCCCGCCAGTCAGGAATCGCCCTACGCCGCCGTGGTGGATGCCGGTTCGGTGCCCGCGATGAAGGCGCTGCTGGATCAGGATCACGGGCACGCCGTACTCGACATCGCACCCGCATCCGGCGACACCGCCGTGCCCGCGCTGGTCGCGGTCAAGCGGTTCGCACCGTGGAAATGGGCGCTCGTCGCGGTGGAACCGCGCGCGACGGTACTGGCCTCCAGCCATGCACTGACCATCGCCATCGTGGCGCTGTCCGTGCTCGCGCTGGTGGTGATCGGCGTGCTCACCGCCATCGGCGTGCGTCGTGTGGTCTCGCGTCCGCTGCGCTCGGCGGTGGCGATTGCCGAAGACGTCGCGGCGGGCCGGCTGGACGGCAGGATCGACACCTCCCGCCAGGACGAGGTCGGCCAGTTGCTTTCGGCCATGGGACTTGTGCAGACGCAGATAGTCTCGGTGATCGCTGCGCAGACCGACATGACGCGTCGCCACGACGAGGGCCAGATCAGCTTCCGCATCGACGACAGCGCCTTCCCGGGCGAGTACGGCCGCATGGTGCGCGACACCAACGCGCTGGTGGGCGCGCACATCGCGGTGAAGATGCGGCTGATCGAGATCATGCAGCGTTATTCGGTCGGCGACCTGTCGATGGACATGGATCGCCTGCCTGGCGAGAAGGCCGTGTTGACCGACACGATGGATGCCACCAAGGCCAACCTGTCGGCGATCAATGCCGAGATCAGGCGCCTGGCCATGGCAGCCTCGTCCGGCGACTTCAGCCAGCGTGGCGACATGGACAAGTACCAGCACGAGTTCCGCGACATGATCGGCGGCCTGAACCTGCTGATGGAGACCACCGATGGCAATCTCGCCGAGGTATCGGAATTGCTGCGGTCCATCGCCCGCGGCGACCTGACTGCGCGCATGGAAGGCGACTTCCATGGCGTGTTCGCCCGCATGCGCGACGATGCCAATGCCACCGTTGCCCAGCTGACCGATATCGTCGGCCGCATCCAGGTCGCCTCCGGCAACATCAATACGGCCGCTGGCGAGATCGCGTCAGGCAACCTGGACCTGTCGCGCCGTACCGAGCAACAGGCTGCCAATCTGGAAGAGACGGCCGCGTCCATGGAGGAGCTGACCTCCACCGTGCGCCAGAACGCCGAATCCGCACGCCAGGCCAACCAGTTCTCGATCAGCGCCGCCGGCGTGGCCTCGCAGGGGGGCGATGTGATCGGCAAGGTCGTCACGACCATGACCGACATCGAGCAGTCGTCGAAGAAGATCGCGGAGATCATCTCGGTCATCGATGGCATCGCCTTCCAGACCAACATCCTGGCGCTCAACGCGGCCGTGGAAGCCGCACGTGCCGGTGAGCAGGGCCGCGGCTTCGCCGTGGTCGCCTCGGAAGTCCGCACCCTGGCCCAGCGTTCGGCCAATGCGGCCAAGGAGATCAAGGGCCTGATCGAGACGTCCGTGGACAAGGTCGCCGATGGCTCGGCGCTGGTGAACCAGGCCGGCGCCACGATGGGCGACATCGTCGCCAGCGTGCAGCGCGTGACCGACATCATGGCCGAGATTTCCGCCGCCTCGCAGGAGCAATCCTCCGGTATCGAGCAGGTCAACCAGACGATCGTGCAGATGGATGAGACCACCCAGCAGAACGCTGCGCTGGTGGAAGAAGCCTCGGCTGCGGCCCGCGCCATGGAAGAGCAGGCGCATGCGCTGACCGCGTCGGTGGCCGTGTTCAAGCTGCAGGCCAGTGCAAGTACTCCGGTCCGCAAGGCCATCGTGGCCGCTGGTACGCCGCGGCAGGTGGCGACACCGAAGGCAGCAGTCCGCAAGCGGCCTGCACGCAAACCGGAACCCGTGCTTGTCGAGGGAGATGGCGAGGGTTGGCAGGAGTTCTGAGTGGACCGGCCAGATTCCCATAGACGCTCGGTCGCCCTTCTGCGTGCAGCCTCTCTCGGCATCTACGGGTGACACGCCACCACGTGAACCAGTAAGAACGCTGCACGGTCGCCGCAGAACGGGGAAGACAGCAAGCCATGCAAGTGGATTCTGGATCCCGCCCGCTAAAGATGCTGCAACGCCCGCCGATACAGCCTGTGACGCCTTCCCTGCCCTGACGTTTCCGCACGCATGACCGAGCCCAGCGACGCCCCTCTGGCCGATCCCGTCAGGTACGACGATGAAGAAAAGTACCTGGTGCATGGCGTGCACGCGGTCCGACAGATCCTGCAATCGCTGATCGACAAGCGGGCGCTGGTCAGCGGCTGTGCGCTGCCGCGCAACCACACCTTCCCCACGTCCGTGATCGAGGTGCTGGAAGACGAAGACGCCGTACTGATCGACGGCAGCGGTTCGGAAGCGGTCAACCGCAGCATCGAAGACGCCAGCCACGTGACCTGCGTGTCCCGGCTCGAACGCATCCATGTGCAGTTCCGGCTGTACGGCCTGCAACGCGTGCAGAAGGACGGGCAGGTGGCGTTCCGCGCCGAGCTGCCGGAGAGCATCCTGCGGCTGCAGCGCCGCGAGTTCTATCGCCTTCAGGTGCCCGTGACGCAACCGATGGAGTGCGGCATCGCGGAACGCCAGCCCGATGGCGAAACCACCTACCGCAACTACCGCGTCATGGACGTCAGCGGCGGCGGTATCGCCCTGGCCGTGCAGGCCGAGGAACCGACCTTGCGTCCGTACAAGGAATTCCCGGGCAGCCTGCTGCATCTGCCGGACAGCGGACCCCTCTGCGTGCGCCTGATGGTGAAGAGCCTGCATCGCCAGCTCAACCAGAACGGCAGCGAAAGCTGGCGCGCCGGCTGCCAGTTCACCGATCTGCCGCGCGGCGGCGACGCGCTGATCCAGCGCTACATCTTCCGCCTGGAACGCCAGCGCAGTGCGCGCGAGCGCGGCGCAGCGTGACCGTCGTCGTCCTTTCGTGCGCCGCCCGTCGGTTCTGAGGGGCGCGCGCTCAACCTCGCCGGGCCGCCGCCGATACCCCGTGAAGCGCTCCTGCAACACAAGCGTGGCTGTCAGGCCACCGTACAGGGCGCCTTACCGCCCAATCTGCACGAGGCCTCCATGTCATCTGCTTCCACCCGCTTCTCCTCCCGCAGCATCGCCACGCGCGTGATGTACGGCACCGCCGTGGTCGCGCTGCTCGCCTTCGGCGTCGCCGCGGCAGCCAGCTACCTGCGCAGCAGCCAGTCGCTGCTGGCCGGCGCCCGCACCACGATGGAAGGGCTGGCGAGTCTGGAAGCACAACGCATCTCCGGGGAGCTGGGCGGTGCCTTCGACACCAATGCAGCGTTGGCGCATGCCCTGCTCGCGCAGCGGAGCGGCGACGGCATCAGCCGTGGCGCGGCCAGCGCCATCTTCAAGCGCCAGCTTGAAGCCCACCCGGAATGGGTAGGTGTCGGCACGCTGTGGGAACCCGACGCGTTCGACGGCAAGGACGCGGACTACATCAGCGCCCCCGGCCACGACGACACCGGCCGCTTCATGAGCTACTGGGCGTGGAGCGACGGCGTGCCACTGGAAGAAGCCCTGCGCGACTACGAGGTCCCCGGTGCCGGCGACTGGTACCGGCGCCCGCGGGAACTCAAGCGCCAGGTCGTCGCCGAGCCCTACGTCTACAAGATCGCAGGCAAGGACGTGCTGATGACCACGCTGTCCACCCCCGTGCTCGAGGAAGGCACGTACGTCGGCGTCATGACCGTCGATTTCGCCCTGCAGTCGCTGCAGGAGCGCATCGCCAAACTCACCCCGATGGGTGCGGGCTTCGTGCGTCTGCTCACCCCCGCCGGCGTGGTCATCGCCGACCAGGACGCCGCTTCGGTCGGCAAGCCCTTTGCGGGCGCGCAGGCTGCCGACGTGATGAAGCAGATCGCCAGCGGCGAACCGGTGTTCCGCGAGGCCACCAACACGGCCGGTGACGCCGTCATGGAAGCCTACGTGCCGCTGCAGATCGGTGGCGCGCAGGAACGTTTCGCGCTGGGCGTCGTAGTGCCGCGCGCCGTGCTGATGCAGGAAGCCCGTACCGTGTTGTGGACGGTGGTGATGGTGGGCGCGCTGGGTGCTGCGCTGCTGTGCGGCGCCGTGTTCTGGCTGCTGCGCCGCCAGGTCGCCACACCGCTGGCAGGCGCCGTGCGCGTAGCCGACGACATCGCGCGAGGCAAGCTGGACAGCGACATCGACACCGGCCGCGACGACGAGATCGGCACGCTGCTGAAGGCGATGCGCAGCATGCAGGCCAACCTGCGCGAGCGCATCGAGCGCGACGCCGTGGTGGCGAAGGAAAGCCTGCGCATCCGTACCGCGCTGGAAGACGTGACCACCAACGTCATGATCGCCGATGCCGACCGCACCATCGTCTATGCCAACCGCCCGCTGATGAAAATGCTGGCGGACGTCGAGCAGGACCTGCGCCGCGACCTGCCCGCCTTCGACGTGCGCACGGTCGTGGGCAGCAGCATCGACATCTTCCACAAGAAGCCCGAACACCAGGCGCGCATGCTGGCGCAGCTGCAGGGCACGCATCGCGCGCAGATCGCCGTGGGCGGCCGCATCATGCAGCTCATCATCAGTCCGGTGACCGATGGCGAGGGCCAGCGGATCGGCTATGTCGTGGAATGGGCCGACCGCACGAACGAAGTACAGGTCGAGCAGGAAGTCACGCGCATCGTGCAGGCCGCCGTACAGGGCGACCTCAGTGGGCGTATCACCGAGACCGGCAAGCAGGGCTTCCTGCTGGCACTGTCGCAGCAGGTCAACGGCCTGCTGGCGACGATTGCGGGCAGCGTGCAGTCGGTCTCCGCGGTGCTGCAATCGCTGTCCAAGGGCGACCTGACCGCGCGCATGGAAGGCGACTTCCATGGCGTGTTCGCCACCATGC
>CAMPIO010000077.1 GCA_946886405.1 uncultured Pseudoxanthomonas sp. | reverse complement strand
TCAAGGTGTCCACCAAACCGTAGGAACTACCGGTTCGGCTTGAATGAATTGTTAGACCGCACCGCGCCTACCAATGCAAGAGCCGTCACTCCGACAGCTAGCCAGAAGCCACCTTTCACGGCGCCCCACAATTGCACGCTGGCGAAATACAAGCCTGCACAAAACAAGATTGATGCGAAGAAACCCAACCACGCGCGACGATAAAGCAAGAGCACTGCAACGGTTCCGACAGTACAGGTCGCGGCCCAGAGCAGCTTTGCCCAGGCGGAGATCCCCCACATGGCTAGGAACTCAGGCGTTGCCGGAAAGAACTTGAAGAACAGGTCGAGTGTAACCAGAAGGTGCATGGCAACCAGAACCGCCAGAAACAACGCGGCTAGTCGACTTGCGAAGGGCGTCTTGGCTTGCATATCTCTCCTGTGCGGTCTAACACCAGAATTAAGCCGACCCGCGAAGCGGGTTCGGCTTGAATGATTTGTTAGGCCTCATCGTCGCTATCCTCGAAGGCGTCTCGCGTCCAGTTGCCTCGCAGACCGTCGCGGGTGGCCGACCAGCCGCAGGGTAGGTCTGCCAAGTCTGCGATCGAAGGATCACGCTCAAGCATACATCCCATACAGACGAGTTTAAGGTCTGCAACATCTGTCGTTGTCCCGCAGAGGAACTGCCAGTCTCCATCGTGATCGTGATAGACCTCGACAACCGGTTTGCGTCCGTCAAGCACATGCCTTGTTGTGAATGAAGCAGTGTTGACTGCATCTGGAAAGGGCCATGATGTGAACGTATGAGGGTGGCTCATATGAGGCCTAACGCCTGAATTAAGCCGACCCGCCATGGATAGGCACCGAAGCCGATAGTACCCAGAACGACCCGAAGTTAGCGAACCTGATGCGGGTTCGGCTTGAATGAATTGTTAGGCCCGCTAACGCGGACTTGCGGCGCCTCCAACGATGCCACGTCTACGATTTGGTAAAGACTCTGTATCTGATAGTGCTTGAATGGACCAGGGAAATCGGCAGTGGCAAAAGTGCCGCGGTCAACGAAGTCTATGAACTTGGACTTGGAGTAAACCCGAAATACATGCTTGCCCTCCCAGACCTCGTCACTGTCCCACTGGCAGAAGTGCTCGCTACGAACGGCATAACTGATATAGCTAGACCAGCGAATCTCAAACACTCGATCTGGATCGGTTGCCTCAACAACAATGCACAACTCGAACCCCGGCTCTTCTCGAAGCGAGCCGAACCCAACGTCCTCGCAGGCTGCCAATTCTTCAAGAGCGGAGATTTCTGCCATGCGGGCCTAACACCTGAATTAAGCCGACCCGCGAAGCGGGTTCGGCTTGAATGAACTGTTATGCGCCAAGGTAAGCCCGAAGCCAGCAACCTGCAACGGGGTCGGAACATCCGGGAGCAGGAAATCACTCGCCGCCAGCCCGTAGCAGGGTGGGGCCCATAAAGACCGAAGCCGACAGCGACGCCGGTCCGAAAGTCATGAAGTCATCCTTGTCCCGAGCGGCGCGAACGCAATGCATCCGAAGCCGATTGAAGCGAAGCGAGGAGACGTGAGCAACTCAGCTGCGTCAGCGGCCGATCAGTGCCGAAGCCCGCGACGCTGCTGAAATCGCGGCATCACCGAAGCCGACAACACCAACACACCCGCCCACGCATAACGCTTGAATTAAGCCGACCCGCGAAGCGGGTTCGGCTTGAATGAATTGTTAGAGGGCGTACCGGTGATGCTGGGCGGACGCTCAGATAGGACCGATACACAGTCGTTTGCACCGACGATCAGGTACTCGTGTAGCTGATACAAGCGACCTGACGTGAAGTGAGGGCGACTTAGCTCCAAGTCTAACCATCCCCCGGCCTGAACCTTGAACAGCCAGCCGTCCTTGAGCGTCACCTTGGACCAGAACTCTGTGAGGTCCAACTCCGTCAAGACACGGAAGCCCCAAATAGAGTCGAAGACAGCCTTAGCACGCCATAGCTCGGATTTGATCGTGATGCAGAGACCGTCAGCATTGGATTGAATGGACTCCACCGAGACAGTCAGATCCGGGGCGTGGCCGGTATCGATCCGAATCGCCCTTGGCTCGACTAGCGCAAACTCCGTCATCAGCCCTCTAACACCTTGAGTTAAGCCGACCCGCGAAGCGGGTTCGGCTTGAACGATTGGTTATGCAGCCTAGGTAGTAGGTACCCCGGACTGCCGAAGCGATCTTAGCCGAGAACAGTAGGCGAAGAGGAAATCACGGGATGGAGCCAGGGGCAGTGAGTGGCCCGTGCTTGTAAGGCCGAAGCCAGTGGCGCCGCCCGCATGGAGTTGGTCCTGCATCAGCTAACCGAGCGGCGCGAACCTGCTGCATCCGAAGCCGACTGAAGCGAAGGCGGGAGACGTGAGAGACCGAGCTAGGTCAGCGACCGACCAATGCCGAAGCCGCGATCGAGTGAGAAACCAAGGTGCCACCGAAGCCGACGACACCAACATGCCAACCCACGCATAACACCAGAATTAAGCCGACCCGCGAAGCGGGTTCGGCTTGAATGAACTGTTAGGCGCCAACCCGGGCGCCTATACGTGACCGAAAGAATACTGCGATGCCAAGAGTGATGCCTACAATCACTAGGAGTGCCGGAAGCTCTGATGCCCAACGCGTAGCTAGTTGGAGCGCAGAGGCGAAGCCACACAGTGCCCCCAGCAGGGCGTTACTGCGCGCTGATATCGCAGGAAATCTCTTGACGCGAGCGTAGGCAAGAACAGCCAGTGCGACTAAGGCTGAGAGCAGCAGATAGATTGGGAGCTGCACGAAGGCGTGCAGCGGGCCGGCGCCAGAGTTGTTGGGGTACGTGTACTCAAGGGCAGATCGCGCCACGGCAGTAACGGTGCAGGTGACAATTAGTCCGCCTACAAGGCATGCCGCGCTGAGAGTCTTATTGAAGGGCGAGATAGTCACTTGTGGCGCCTAACACCTTGAGTTAAGCCGACCCGCGAAGCGGGTTCGGCTTGAACGAGTGGTTATGCAGCCTGGGTAGAAGGTACCCCGGACTGTTGAAGCGATCTTAGCCGAGAACAGTAGGCGAAGAGGAAATCACGGGATGGAGCCAGGGGCAGTGAGTGGCCCGTGCTTGTAAGGCCGAAGCCAGTGGCGCCGCCCGCATGGAGTTGGTCCTGCATCAGCTAACCGAGCGGCGCGAACCTGCTGCATCCGAAGCCGACTGAAGCGAAGGCGGGAGACGCGAGAGACCGAGCTAGGTCAGCGACCGACCAATGCCGAAGCCGTGATCGAGTGAAAAACCAAGGTGTCACCGAAGCCGACGACACCAACATGCCAACCCACGCATAACACCTAGTAGACCCCAATAAGGGGTAATAACGCCGAGTATTCAGCCAAGACGAAGAGGCGTCAACGAGGGTAATGCCCTGCCAAACAACCGCTTCGCTCCCTTGGCGTCCCGATCTGCATGCCTGTGCATCCCGCATTATCCGGCTCCAACGAGGGCTCGGTGGATTATCAGGGCCTGCATGGGGTGATAGCAGGCTGATGTGGGGGACATCAGATGCCGGACACTGCCCGGCATGGGTGGCGTTCTCGCCGTCATTCACGGCTTCAACGTCGCGGCCGGTAGTCGGTGCTCGCGTGGCTCGATTCAGTTATCGGATGCTGGCAGTGCGTCCGGCACGTGGTGCGCGGCGAGGAAGGCGCGTAGCGAGGCGGGCTTTACTGGCTTGGTCAGCAGGCGGTAGCCGCGTTCGCGGGCTTCGCGTTTGAGTTCGTCGCGGCCGTCGGCGGTAAGCAGGGCGCCCGCGATGGGGCCGGGGCTGGCGGCGCGCAGCGCGTCGAGGGTGGCCAGGCCGTCGAGGCGGTCGTGCAGATGGTAGTCCACCAGCATCACGGTCGGACCTTCGGTGATCTTCTCCAGTGCTTCGTCGACGGTCGTCGCGGTGATGACATCCACCTGCCAGCGGCCGAGCAGGGCCTGCATGCCGTCGATGATTTCGCGATCGTTGTCCACGCACAGCACGCGAAGGCCGGCGAGCGAGTCGCTGCCCAGGGTGGAGCGACGGACGCGCCGTTCGACAATGCTGGCGCCGCGTGGCACGACGATGGAGAACATGCTGCCGCGATCGACCTTGCTGCGCGCATCCAGCTCATGTTGCAGCAGGCGCGAGATGCGCTGGCAGATCGACAGGCCGAGCCCCAGTCCGCGTTCGCCCCAGTCGAAAGGCTGCTGGTACCGGTGGAATTCGTCGTAGATCTGACGCATGTGGTTTTCGGGAATGCCGGGGCCGGTGTCCCACACCTGCAGCACGATCCGCTCGCCATTTACGCGCATGCCGATCACGATGCGGCCCTCGCGCGTGTAACGCAGGGCATTGGCGAGGAAGTTCTGCAGCACGCGGCGCAGCAGGCGGCGGTCGCTGCGCACCGGTATCGCACGTGCATGCACGCGCAGCTTCAGGCCGCGACCCGCCGCGACCGGCGCGTACTGCGCCGCGAGCTCGCGCAGCAGTTCACCGGCGTCGAAATCGGTGATCTGCGTCTGCAGCCCGCCTGCATCCAGGCGCGACACATCGAGCAGGCCATCCAGCAGTTCCTCGGCCGCGCGCAAGGATGCATCGACCCGCTCCGCCAGGTGCTGGCGCTCCTGTGCCTGCGCGTCGGCGCCCTGCTCGCTGTCGCGCAAGGCGCTGACGAACAGGCGCGCGGCATTCAACGGTTGCAGCACGTCGTGGCTGATCGCGGCGAGGAAGCGCGTACGCGACTGCTGCGCGTGTTCCGCCGCCTCGCTGCGCTCGGCCACGCGCTGTTCCAGTGTCTCGTTGGTCTCCAGCAGCAGCGCCTCGGCGTGCTTGAAATCGGTGATGTCGTTGTAGCTGGTCACATAGCCACCGCCGGGCAGGGGCTGGCCGCGCATCTCGATGACCTGGCCATCGGCGCGCACACGCTCGAAGATGTGCGGCGAGCCAGCGCGCATGTAGCGGATGCGCTTGTTGATCTGCGCGTCGATGTCGCCGTCGCCCAGTTCGCCGCGCTCGGCGTTGTAGCGGATCAGGTCGGCCACCGGGCGGCCGACATAGAGCATGCCATCGGGATAACCGAACATCTGCTGGTAGCGGCGATTCCACGCCACCAATCGCATGTCGGGATCGACGACGCTGACGCCGGCGCTGATGTTCTCCAGCGTGGTCGACAGGATCTCGCGGTTGAAGCGCAGTTCCTGCCCCGCCTGGTCGAGCACCGCCACCACTTCGCCCAGTTCCATGCCCGATCCGCGCAGCACGCTGGTCAGCACGATGCGCGCGGACGCCGCGCCGATGGCGGCAGCCAGCAGGCGTTCGGTGAACTGCACCCACGCACGATCCGCAGGGGCGTTGGGTTGCAGTTCCCGTTCCAGCAGCTGTGCCTGCTCGGCGAACGCGCGTCGCGCATGGCGCTCGCCGACCACGCGCTCGGCCAGCGTGCGCAGATCGCCGATGCGCACGCTGCCAGGCCACTCGCCCGCCACGAGCGCGGGGCGCTGCGCATAGGGGTCGAGGAACGGCGCAGCGCGCAGGCGCTCGTCCACGCCGGGGCGCGAACGCGCAGAGACGATCATCATCGTGCCCGTGTTGACCAGCAGCGACCAGAACGTGCCGTGGGTCAGCGTGTCCCAGCCGCTCAGGCCGAACAGCTGCTGCGGACGAAGCCAGCGGATGCCGAACGGGCCGTCGTGCAGCCAGTGCAGGTCGAACCATCCGGCCTGCGTCATCGTCGGCAGCAGCAGCGTATAGATCCAGGTGGCGAAGCCGAGCACCATGCCGGCTTCGACGCCGCGTCGACTGGCGCCGCGCCAGTACAGTCCGCCGATCAGGCCGGGCGCGAACTGCGCGACGGCGGCGAACGCCATCAGGCCGTACGACGCCAGCGTGCTGTCGTTGCTGCTGCTGCGGTAGTAGGTATAGGCCGTCAGTGCCAACAGCAGGATCGCGACGCGGCGGATCCACAGGACGCGCGAAGCGACGTCGGCCTCGGCGTGGTGGTCCGCCCAGCCGCGCCGCAGCAGCACGGGCATGATCAGGTCGTTGCTGACCATCGTCGCCAGCGCGATGCTGGCCACGATCACCATGCCTGTCGCGGCGGAGAAGCCGCCGACGTACGCGATGATCGCCAGCGCGGTGCGGCCCTCTGCGAGCGGCAGTGCAAGCACGTAGCTGTCGTCCGCCACGCTGGTGCCGCCGAACAGCGACGCACCGGCAGCCGCCACCGGAATGATCATCAGCGAAAACAGCACCAGGTAGCCGCCGAACAGCCAGCGTGCCTTGCGGATGTCGCCGACGTCGCTGCATTCGACGACGGCGACGTGGAACTGGCGCGGCAGGCAGACGATGGCCAGGAAGCCGAGTAGCGTCTGCGCGATGAAACCCACCGGCGGCGCGTTCTCGAACAGCGTGCGCGCCGAATCGGTGACGCGGAAGGCGTTGTCATCCAGCCACAGGTAGGCGAACACGCCCACCGCGATCATCGCCACCAGCTTGACCACCGATTCCAGCGAGATCGCCAGCATCATGCCGTGGTGGTGTTCGGTGGCATCGACCTGGCGCGTGCCGAACAGGGCGGCGAACAACGCCATCAGCAGCGCGACATACAGCGCCGGGTCGGTGAAGAAGCCATGCGTACTGTCGCCGCCTTCGCCGCTCAGCACGCTCAGGCTCATCGCCACGGCCTTGTACTGGAGGGCGAGATACGGCACCACGCCGATCAGCGCGATCACCGTGACCAGCGCGGCCAGCCGTCGCGAGCGGCCGTAACGGGACGAAATGAAGTCGGCGATGGAAACGGTGTTCTCGCTGCGCGCGATCAGCGCCAGCCGTTCGATGATGCGCCAGCCGAACAGCAGCAACAGGAGCGGGCCCAGGTAGATCGGCAGATAGCCCAGGCCGTTGCGCACGGCGCTGCCGACCGCGCCGTAGAACGTCCACGACGAGCAGTACACCGCCAGCGCCAGGCTGTAGACCACGGGGCGCAGCCAGGGGCGGTCCGGGTACATGGGGCGGCGATCGCCCCACCATGCCACGCCGAACAGCAGCGCGGCATAGCCGACCGACACCAACAGCAGGATCCAGCTGGAAACCAACGCCCTCTCCCGACGCTCAACCCGTCGCCGAGTGTACCGGCTGCCGCACGCGGCAGCCGCCGGTCAGGGCGCCGGAAACGACAGCAGCTCGCGCACGGCGGTCTCGGCCTGGCCGCGCAGCTCGGGGATGGCGATGCTTTCCCACACGCAACCGATGCGCAGACTGCCAAGAATGAACACGCGCGGCTGGGCGTTGCCGTCGGCATCGACCATGCGGCCGTCGCGGGCCGCCTTCAAGCCGATGCCGTGCGGTCCCGGCTGCGCGTGGCCCTTGCCCAGCAGATCGTGCAACAGGGGATTGCGCATGGTCTGTGCGCGCATTTCCACACCGGTGGCGTTGACCACGTAATCGACATCGAACTCGTCGGTGCGGCCCTCGCGGGTGTGCGTGGTCACGCGCAGCCGGCGGCCTTCGTTCATCACCGTATCCAGCCGGCCGCGATGGAGCCGCAGCTGGCCGCGGTCGAGCAGGGCCTGCAACAAGGCATGGACCTCCGGCGCGATACGGTGTCGGTGCACGTCCCACTGGCGGACCACGTGGCGCAGGAAGCGGCGTTGGTCGTCCGTCGACATCGATTGCCACAACGCCTGTCCGTGCGGGCGGATGCGTTCCATCGCGGCCTGCCAGGGCAGGCCGTCGGCGACGGCCTGTTGCGCGGCCTTGCGCAGGAAGCGCATGCGGCCACGCAGATCCAGGGTTTGCAGCGGAGCGGGATCGAACGTCGCCGCGCCGCCATGGCAGTGAGGCAGCGGCAGCAGCGCATGCCGGGACAGCACGTGGATGCGGCCGGTGTGGCCGTTGTCGGCCAGGCTCAGCACGGTGTCCACCATGCTCAGGCCGGAACCGACGATGCAGACTTCGGCATCGGCCGGCATGGCCTTCACCGCGTCGAAGTCCCACGCTGCCAGCGAACGACCTTCCGGCAGCTGCGGTGCCCCGCGCGCCGGTAGCGGCTTGGGCGTGTTGCCGACCGCCATCACCACGCCGCGGGCCTGCAGAGGGCCGTGTTCCGCCATGTGCAGCGTCGCGCCGTCGGCGCGTGCATCGAGTTCGGAGACCGTGTCGCGTACCACCTGCAATGACGCCGGACTCGCGGCGATCACGTCGTGCAGGCGCGTGCGCAGGTAGTCGCCGTAGCGGCGCCGTTCGATGAAGGCGTGCGCCAGGGTGTCGCGGTCGGGCCCACCCGCCGGGGTGGTAGCGACAACGTAGTCGAGGAAATCCTCCAGGCGGTCGTCGAACGCGCTCATGCGCGCCGCAGGCACGTTGAGGACGTGCTCGCCATACGTCGTCGCGTAGGCCACGCCCTGCGCCAGCGCGTCGCGCGGCTCGATCATCACGATACGCAGCGGCGTGGTGGCCTGCCGCAGCGCCTGCATCGCCGCCAGCACGCCGCCCGCGCCGCCGCCGATGATCGCGAGGTCGCAAGGCGGCAGGGGCGTCGTCGTCTCGGAAGTCATGCCGTCATTGTAGGCGAACGGGTGATGCCGTCCCCGCAACGCTACATCAGCGAGTCCGCCAAGCGCGCGATGCCCTCGCGACTGCGCTGCCAACCGGGACGACGGCGCCAGGCCTCGCGGTCGACAGCATCCGCCTGTGCCAGGTACTCGGCCTCGATCACGCGGATGCGCGCGACCACGCCGGCGTCGTAGCAGACCAGGCCGATTTCGGCATTGAGCGCGAACGAGCGGATATCCAGGTTGATCGAGCCGACCAGCGCGATGTCGTCGTCCACGGTCAGATGCTTGGCATGCAGGAAGTGCGGGCGATACAGCGCGATCTTCACCCCGCACGCGAGCAGTTCGTCGTAGTACGACTGCTGTGCCCACGCAGTCAGCGTCTGGTTGTTAGTCGCGGACAGCACCAGCTGCACGTCCACGCCGGACAGGGCGGCGATGCGCAGCGCACTGAGGGTGGCGTCATCGGGGACGAAGTAGGGCGTGGTCAGGACCACCTGGCGCCGCGCGAGGTGGATCAGCGCGTTGACGGTGTCGCGTGCGTTCTCGAACGGATACGCCGGACCGCTGGGCAACAGTTGCGCGCTGACATCCTCGGCCTGCACCGACAGGTCGGGCTGGACGGCCAGCCGCTCACCCGTCTCGATGTACCAGTCGCTGGCGAACACGCCTTCCAGGTGCGACACCACGGGCCCCTGCACGCGCGCCACCAGTTCGCGGTTCGGGTGGCAGGCGACGAACACGGCGTCGGCGAGATTCTGCGAGCCCACGTAGCCGATGCCGTTGTCGATCACCGCCACCTTGCGGTGGTTGCGCAGGTCCATGCGTCCACTGCGGCGCCATTGCAGCCCGCCTGGCAGCATGGCGTGTACCTGTACGCCCCCCGCCCGCAAGCGCGCAGCGTAGGCGCGCAGACCACGCTTGGCGCCGACGGCGTCGAGCAACAGGCGGCACGTCACGCCGCGCCCCGCAGCACGGCACAGCGCATCGGTGACCGCTTCGCCAACCACATCGTCGAACATCAGGTAGTACAGCAGGTGTACCTGCTGCGTGGCGGCGTCGATATCGTCGAGCAGGGCGCGCAATGAAGCGTCGTAGTCGTCCAGTAGCGCGACCGCATTGCCGTGCGTGGGCATGAACGCGCCCTGGCGTTCGATCAGTGGCGTCATTTCGGCAGCGGCACCGTCGCGCGGTGTCCAGCGCAATGCACTGAGTGGGCGCTGCTCTTCGCGGATGACATCCGATGCGCGCGCCTGGCGTTCGATGCGCTCCCGCGACAGCCAGGGGTGTCCGAGCAGCAGGTACAGCGGCAGGCCCAGCAGCGGCACGAAGCCCACCAGGAGCAGCCAGCTGCGCGCGGCGGCGGGCGAGGTGCGACTGGGAATCCACCACAACGCCGCGAGGCGGATCAGCCAGTCGAGGATCAGCAGCGCGGTGCCGTAGGACCAGTCCATGGGGTGGCGCGCGTCCGGGGGGGGGGAGATGTCGGGATTCTGCGTTGGCAAGGGTGCAAAGAAAACCCGAGCGCCGTTCCCTTCTCCCCGCATGCGCGGAGAAGGTGCCCGGAGAGCCTGCCCCATACTTGATACGGGGGCGGATGAGGGGCAGCTTTCGACTTCGCCAGCTCCTGAAAACAGAAAACCCCGCCGGAGCGGGGTTTTCCTTGAGGCGCTGGATCCCCGCCTGCGCGGGGATGACCTGGTGGCAAAGGCGTTCGCGTCGCGAACGCGCCATCAGGTCACTTGATCTTGCCTTCCTTGTAGATCACGTGCTTGCGCACGACCGGGTCGTACTTCTTGATTTCCATCTTGCCCGGGGTGTTCTTCTTGTTCTTGTCCGTCGTGTAGAAGTGGCCGGTGTTGGCCGAGGAGATCAGACGGATCTTGTCGCGCTTGGATGCCATGTGTAGTTACTCCTCAGACCTTTTCGCCGCGGGCACGCAGCTCGGCCAGAACGGAATCGATGCCGTTCTTGTCGATGGTGCGCAGCGCGTGCGCGGAAACTTTCAGCTTGATCCAGCGGTTCTCGCTGGCGACCCAGAAACGGCGCTCGTGCAGGTTGGGCAGGAAACGACGACGGGTCTTGTTGTTGGCGTGGCTGACGTTGTTACCCGTCATCACACGCTTGCCGGTTACTTGGCATACGCGGGACATACGCACCTCGATAAGTAATTGTGTCGCCCATAGCCCGGGAGACGGCGGCCCGGCGGACGGCCTGCAGGGCAGGACGGACACCACGCGATACGGCATGAAAACCGCTGCTGACCCAAGCCGGAATCGCATTTCCGGCCGCAGATCCGGGTGAACCGGACGCAGCGAGCCGCGCATTATGCGTGACTTCCCCTTTGCTCGCAAGCACTTACGACGGGCCGCCGGAGGACGCGGCCCGCCTGCCGACCCCAACCCGGGGTTATGGACCCTGCGGGGTTTTCGATTGGCCGCCCCTGGAGCCCTTGGCTACGGTGTCGGGGCCGGAAGCCGCCGGTGTCCAGGAGGAATGTGCATGTCCGAGTCCGCCAGCTGGGGACCCCCTTACCTGCTTTACCTGGGCAATGCGCAGGACGACCTGGCCGCCAAGACCGCCCGTGGCCTGGCCTACTGGCGACCGGCCTGGTGCGTGGGACAAGTCCGCGGGCCGCACTGCAAGACCAGCGTCGGGCTGCCGGACCTTGAGTTCGGGCAGGCGCGGGCCGCGGGTGCACGGACGCTGCTGGTGGGGGTGGCCAATGCGGGCGGCGTGATGGATGCCGACACCGTGGAGGCGGTGCTGGCAGCGATGGAGGCGGGATTCCACGTGGCGTCGGGCCTGCACCAGCGCCTGGCCGACGAGCCGCGCATCCGCGAAGCCGCCGACAGGCTGGGACGTGTGCTGTTCGACGCTCGCTGCCCACCGGCCCTGGAGGTCGGCAAGGCCGTGCCGCGCGCCGGGCGACGCCTGCTCACCGTCGGCACCGACTGCTCGGTCGGCAAGATGTACACGACGCTGGCGCTCGAACGCGAACTGCAGTCGCGCGACGTGGCGGCGGACTTCCGCGCCACCGGACAGACCGGCATCTTCATCGCCGGCGGGCACGGCGTGCCCATCGACGCCGTGGTGGCGGACTTCATCTCCGGTGGCGCCGAATGGGTGTCGCCGGCGCGCGACGACGACGGCTGGGACCTGATCGAGGGGCAGGGCTCGCTGTTCCACCCCTCGTTCGCCGGCGTATCGCTGGGCCTGCTGCATGGCGCGCAGCCCGATGTGCTGGTGCTCTGCCATGAACCCACGCGCCAGCACATGCGCGGGCTGCCCCATTACGCGCTGCCCACGCTGGAGGAGTGCCTGGCCGCGAACCTGCAGGCCGCGCGGCTTACCTCGCCGGGCGTGCAGGTGGCGGGTATCGCGGTGGACACCTCGCGGCTGTCGCGCGAACAGGCGGCCAGCCTGTGCTCGCATGTCGAGCGGCGCTTCGGCCTGCCGTGCCAGGACCCTGTTGCTGATGGCGTGGCGCGCATCGCGGACCGGATGCTCGCGCTGAGTGCCGTGGCATGAGGGTAGGGGAACAGGGTCAGCGCTCCGTATGATGCGGACCATCGGAAGGAGGGACGCATGCGCCTGCGCCATATCGAGCTGTTCCAGGCGCTGTTGCAGGCCGGCACGCTGACGGGCGCCGCGCAGCGGCTGCACATCTCGCAGCCGGCGGCCAGCAAGCTGCTGCAGCATGCGGAAACGCAACTCGGGTTCGCGCTGTTCGAACGCGTGAACGGACGCCTGGTGCTGACGCCGCAAGGCCTGCTGATGCGGGAGCACATCGAGCGTGTCGGCGATGAGTTGGCGGACCTGGACCGGCTGGCGCGCAATGTGGTCGCTCCGGGCGGTACGGCACTGCGGGTGGTGGCGACGCCTACGCTGGCCAGCGCCCTGTTGCCGGCCGCGATGCGCGCGCTGTCGGCGCGCTACGCCGATGCGCAGGTGCAACTGCTGACACAGCACACACGCGAGATCGTCGATGCGCTGCGCCTGCGCGATGCGGACATCGGCTTGACGCTGCAGGCCGTGCACGAACCCGGCATCCGCCTGCTGGCGCTTGGCGAAAGCCGCGTGCATGCGATCGCGCCGCCCGGCCACTGGAGCGACGACGCGGTGCGCGAGCCCCTGCCGCGCGAGGCACTGGCCGATCAGCGGATGGTCGGCCTCGACGTGAGGGACGCACTCGGTCGGGCCGTCCGCCAGCATCTGCAGGACCTCGCGCCACCACCGCGCCTGCGCATCCGCGTGCAGACCTACCCGCTGGCGCGCGCGCTGGTCGCCGACGGGCATGGCGTGGCCGTGGTGGACGCCTTCACGGCGCGAACACCCGGGCCTGCGGTGCAGGTCCGGGCGCTGGATCCGCCGCTGGCGGTGACGCTGCATGCGCTGTTGCGCGACGGCGAGCCGCCGATGCCGGTGCAGCGGCACTTCATCGACAGCGTGAAGCGACTGGCGCGCGCCTACGGCTGAGACGCCAGCGCTTGCTTGCGTTCGCGCGTCCAGGCGCGGATCTGTTCTTCCAGCACCGGCAGCGTGACCGATCCCTGCTTCAGCACGGCGTCGTGGAAGGCCTTGATGTCGAACGCCGCTCCCAGCGCCTGCTCGGCTTCCCCGCGCAGGCGCACGATGGTGATCTCGCCCAGCTTGTAACTCAGTGCCTGTGCCGGCCAGGAGATGTAGCGGTCGACCTCGGTCGTCACTTCGTGCTCGGACAGGGCGGTGTGGTCGCGCAGGTAGGCCAGGGCCTGGTCGCGGCTCCAGCCCTTGTGGTGCACCCCCGTGTCGATGACCAGGCGGGCAGCGCGCCACATCTCGTACGTCAGGCGGCCGAAGTCCTCGTACGGCGTCTCGTAGATGCCCATTTCCTTGCCGAGCTTCTCGGTGTACAGCGCCCAGCCTTCGCCGTACGCAGAAATGTAGTTGTCGCGGCGGAAGGCGGGTTGCTCGCCCTGTTCCTGCGCCAGCGCGGCCTGCAGCGAATGGCCGGGCGAGGACTCGTGCAGCGTCAGCGCCGGCAGGTTGTACAGCGGACGCGAGGGCAGGTCGTACGTGTTCAGCCAGTAAGTGCCCAGGCCGCCGCGACCGGCAGTCCAGAACGGCGCGATGTCGGCCGGCACCTCGACGATGGTGAAGCGTCCGCGCGGCAGCGTGCCGATGTACTTGCCGACCTCGCCATCGACACGCTTGGAGATCCATGCCGCGCGATCGAGCAACTGCTGCGGCGTCTTCGCATAGAACTGCGGATCGGTGCGCAGGAAGGCCAGGAACTCGGCGAACGATCCCTTGAAGCCGCTCTGCCTGATGACGGCCTGCATTTCCGCGTAGATGCGTGCCACTTCTTCCAGGCCGATCTGGTGGATCTGCTCGGCACTCAGGTCGAGCGTGGTGTACTCACGGATCTGCTGGGCGTAGAACTCCTTGCCGCCCGGCATCGCCTCGGCTGCCAGGGTCGTGCGCGCCTGGGGCATGTACTCGGTGCGGAAGAACGTCAGCAGGGTGCCGAACGCGGGCACGACCTTCTGGCCGATCGCGTTGCGCGCCTCCTGGCGCAGCGCTTCCTGTTCCGCGGCGGGGATGCTGGCAGGCATCTTCCTGTACGGCGCATAGAACGCGGACTGCTCGGGATCCTTCAGCTCCGCCACGGCGGCGATGGAAACATCACGGCCGTCCAGTACCGCGCGCGGCACGGTGAACCCGCGCTTCAGGCCACTGCGCATGTTGACGATGTGCTGGTCGAAGTAGCGCGGCACGTCGCTGAGGCGCGCGGCATAGGCGCGGTAGTCGTTCGCCGTCTTCATCGGGCGGCGCGCCATGAACGAGAGGTTCGACCAGAACGACGAGTCCGAATTGAACGGCATCTCGTAAGCGCGCAGGCGGACTTCTTCTGCCAGGTTCTCCACCTGGGGACGATAGATGGCCAGGTTGATGCGGTTCTCGGGCGACAGCGCCTGGGCGTCGACGCCGTCCAGGTCCTTCAGCACCTGCTGCCACACCTTCAACCGCGCCTGCTGCGTGGCGGCATCGACATCCGGCAGGCGACGCTTGTCACCGCTGGTGTCAGTGTCCTCGTCGGCCTGGCCGGTCTGCTCCTGTCGCCAGGTCCACTCTTTTTCGTACAGCGCCTGGAAGCGCTTGTCGGCGTCGGAGGGCGCGAAGGCGAACGCGTGCAGGGGGGCGCAGGCGAGGAGCAGGGCGGCGGTACGGAAATTCAAGGCGGACATCCGGTGGAAGCGGAAACCGGATGGTAATGCAGCGTCGGGATCAGTGCCTTCTGTAGGAGCGACGCAAGTCGCGACCGTGGCACAGACGCGCCGCGAGGTCCGCAGGGTGCTGTGGGCGGCGGCCCAAGACTGGTTTCCGGCGTCAGCGCCTGTCTTTGGAGGCGCGGTGGTCTGATGGCGTGCGGTCGCGACTCACGTCGCTCCTACAACAAGCACGGCATCACGCCCTCGGACGCAGCCGCTCCAGCACGCCATCCAGTGTGTCCAGGTCGGTGTACTGGATGATCAGCTTGCCCTTGCCGCCGCGGCCGTGGGCGATGGTGACGCGGGTGCCGAGGCTCTCGGACAGTTCGGTTTCCAGCGAGGCGATGTCGGGCTGCGGCGCGGCCTTGATGGGCTTGGCCTTCTTGCCGGTGACCGGCACCTTGCCAGCGGCGAACTGCTGCGCGCGGTGTTCGACTTCGCGCACCGACCAGCCCTGTTCGGCGGCGTCGGAAGCCAGCTTGCTGGCCAGGTCCGGCGACAGCGTCAGCAAGGCGCGCGCGTGGCCCATCTCCAGGCGGCGGGCTTCCAGCAGCGCTCGGATGGCCGGCGGCAGTTCCAGCAAACGCAGCAGGTTGGAAACCGCAGCGCGCGAACGGCCTACGGCTTCGGCGGCTTCGGCGTGGGTCAGCGAGAACTCGTTGATGAGACGCTGCAGCGATTGCGCCTCTTCCAGCGGGTTGAGATCTTCGCGCTGGATATTCTCGATCAGCGCCATCGCGATGACGGTGCGATCGTCGAGCTCGCGCACGACCACCGGGACTTCGGCCAGGCCGGCTTCCTGCGACGCGCGCCAACGGCGTTCGCCGGCGACGATCTCGAACTTGCCCGCCGAAATCTCGCGCACGACGATCGGCTGGATCACGCCCTGCGCTTTGATCGATTCCGCCAGCTCGGTGAGCTTGGAGGCATCCATCTGCATGCGCGGCTGGTACTTGCCCGGCTGAAGCTGCTGCACGGGCAGCGTGCGCAGCGCTTCGCCTGGCTGGGCTTCCGGCGGTGGCGTCTCGGCGGCTTTCGGGCCGAGCAGGGCTTCCAGTCCGCGACCCAGGCCGCGCTTCTTCGGGGCGCTCATCACGCGTGCTCCATGTGCTGCGATTGCTTCTTGCGTTCTGCGGCGCGGCGCAGGATCTCGCCGGCCAGGCCCAGGTAGGCGACGCCACCGCGCGAGGCGCGGTCGTAGCCGACAATGCTCTGGCCGTGGCTGGGCGCCTCGGCCACGCGCACGTTGCGCGGCACGATGGTGCGGAACACCTTGTCGCCGAAATGCGTGGTCAGTTCGCCGGACACGGCGTTGGCCAGGTTGTTGCGGATGTCGAACATCGTGCGCAGCACGCCTTCGATCTCCAGGCCGGGATTCAGGCGCGCGCGCAGCGCATCGATGGTTTCCATCAGCGCGGACAGGCCTTCCAGCGCGTAGTACTCGCACTGCATCGGCACCAGCACCGAATCGGCGGCGGTCAGTGCGTTGAGCGTCAACAGCGACAGCGCCGGCGGGCAGTCGATGATGATGAAGTCGTAGTCGGGGCGAAGCGGCTGCAGCGCGCTCTTGAGGCGCTGCTCGCGGCCCTCCGCATCCATCAGCTGGATCTCCGCCGCGGTCAGGTCGATGTTGCCGGGCATCAGGTCGAAGCCTTCTGCGGTGGTCACCACGGCGGCCTTCGCTTCGACTTCGCCCAGCAGCACGTCGCAGGTGGACGCGTCCACCTCGCGCTTGTCCACGCCGCTGCCCATCGTGGCGTTGCCCTGTGCATCCAGATCGACCAGCAGCACCCGCTGCGGCGCACGCGCGAGCGCGGCGGCCAGGTTCACGGCGGTGGTGGTCTTGCCGACTCCGCCTTTCTGGTTGGCGACGGCGATGATGCGGGCCATGCGAGGGCGCCTTATCGGATACGGG
>CAMPIO010000076.1 GCA_946886405.1 uncultured Pseudoxanthomonas sp. | reverse complement strand
GGTTTGAAGGCGACGCTGGTGCGCGAACTGCGCGACTACCACTGGAACTACGACGAAGACGGCGGCTGGGACTACGACTTCACCCGCCGTTTCGAGAACAAGGACACGCGCACGCTGGATGTGGGCACGGGCGCATCGAAGATCGATTTCCCGGTGGAGTGGGGCGAGTACCGGCTGGACGTGTTCGATCCTGCCACCGGCCTGACCACGCGCTATCCGTTCCGCGCCGGCTGGAGCTGGGACGACCAGAACCGCGGCCTGGATGCGCGCCCCGACAAGGTCAAGCTGGCGCTGGACAAGACCGGCTACAAGGCGGGCGACACGGTGAAGGTCACCGTCACCCCGCCGCACGCAGGCAAGGGCCTGCTGATGGTCGAGAGCGACCGCATGCTGTACGTGCAGGCGATCGACGCCAAGCCGGGCAGCACGTTCTCGATCCCGGTGACGAAGGACTGGGAGCGGCACGACGTTTACATCACCGCGCTGGTGTTCCGCGGAGGCTCGGCGCCGAGCAAGATCACCCCCGCGCGCGCCGTCGGCGTGGCGCACGTGCCGATGGACCGTCGCGACCGTCGCGTCGCCGTCGGCCTGTCGGTGCCCAAGCAGATGCGTCCGGAACAGAACCTGCCGGTCACGGTCAGCGTGCCGGAACTCGCGGGTCAGACCGCGCACGTCACCGTGTCCGCAGTCGACGTGGGCATCCTCAACATCACCCGCTTCCCGGTGCCGGACGCCAACGCGCAGTTCTTCGCACAGCGCCGGCTGGGCGTGGATGCTTACGACATCTACGGGCGCGTGATCGAGAGTTTCGAAGGCGGCAGCGCGAAGATGCGCTTCGGCGGCGACATGGCGCTGGCGGCCCTGCCGCAGGCGAAGCGCCCGACCTCGCGCGTGCAGACGGTGGACCTGTTCTCCGGTCCGGTGAAGCTGGACGGCAAAGGCAATGCGCGCGTGGCGCTGAAGGTGCCGGATTTCAACGGCACGCTGCGCGTCTCCGCGCTGGTCTATTCGGACACGCGCTACGGCAACCGTGACCGCGAGACCGTGGTACGCGCGCCGATCGTGGCCGAAGCCAGCCTGCCGCGCGTGCTGGCACCGGGCGACAAGAGCACGGTGACGCTGGACGTGCAGAACTTCACCGGCAAGGCGGGCACCTTCAAGGTGCTCGTGAACGGCGAAGGACCGCTCACCATCGGCGAAGGCAGCAAGGCCGCCGATCTGACGGTCGATGCCAAGCGCACGCTGACGTTCCCGATCACGGCGGGGGAGGGCTACACCACCGCACAGGTGCGCGTACGCGTGGAAGGCAATGGCTTCAAGGTCGACCGCCGCTACGACGTGCCCGTGCGTGCGGGCTGGCCGGCGGTGCTGCGTTCGCGCACGCAGGTGCTCGACAGCCTGGGTCCCGTGGAAATGGGTGCGGGCTTCGCCGACGGGCTGATGCCGGGTTCGGTGACCGCACGCATGACGGTCAGCGCGCTGCCGCCGATCCCGTTCGCCAGTGCGCTGAAAGGCGCGCTGGAATATCCGTACGGCTGCGCCGAGCAGACCACCAGCAAGGGCTACGCGGCGCTGGAACTGGACGATGCCACGGCCAAGCTGCTGGGCATCGATGGATTGGAGGCGAAGAAGCGCCGCGAGCGCATGGAAGGCGCGTTCGGGCGGCTGGCCTCGATGCAGGTGGCCAACGGCCACTTCTCGATGTGGGGAGACGACGACTACGTCAATCCCGGCCTGACGCCTTACATCGCAGAGTTCCTGCTGGATGCGCGTGAAGGCGGCTTCGCCGTGCCGGACACGGTGCTGCAGAAGGCGCTGACCCGTCTCAACGAGGACCTGCTGGCGGGTGGCGCGCAGTTCTACGGCTACGACCGGCGCGACCACCTCAAGTTCGCCAACCAGGCCTACGCCGGCTATGTGCTCGCGCGCGTCAACCGTGCGCCGCTGGGCACGCTGCGCGCGCTGTACGACAACGAACGCGGCAAGACGCTCACTGGCCTGCCGCTGGTGCACCTGGGCATCGCGTTGACGCTGCAGGGCGACAAGACGCGCGGCGCGAAGGCGATCGCCGAGGGTTTCGCCAAGACTGGCGACCGTCCGGAGTACCTGGGCGACTACGGGACGAAGCTGCGTGACGATGCGCTGATGATCGCGCTGGTGCACGAGCGCAAGCTGGCCAGGCCGGAGTACGACCGCCGTGCGATCTCGCTGGGCCGCGAGCTGGATGCCCGCCGCAACAGCGGCTGGATGTGGCTGAGCACGCAGGAACAGGTGGCGCTGGCGCGGTTGGGCAAGGCGCTGATGGTGGACCAGAAGAAGCTGGTTTCCGGCCAGTGGAGCATCGGCGGGGACGCGGAGGCCGTCGCGCCGGTACGCCTGTTCGGCCGCAGCATCGACTACGCGACGCTCGCGCGCGGCGTGCGTTTCACGCCGGAAGGCTCGCCGCCGTTGTACGCCTCGCTGGACGTGGCCGGCATCCCGCGCAGCGCACCGGCGCCAGATGATCGCCAGATCGGCATCGAGCGCCGCTACTACACGACGGATGGGCAGGAGTGGAAAGGCGGCACGCTGAAGGAAGGCGAGGCGCTGATCGTGCGCGTCGGCATCACCGCCAACGTCGCGATTCCGGACGCGCTGTTCACCGACCTGCTGCCGGCGGGCCTGGAGATCGAGAACTTCAACCTCGGCGATGCCAAGCAGTGGGCGGACGTCGTGGTCGACGGCATCTCGATCAGCGATCGCGGTGGCGCGGCGGACGTCAAGCACGAGGAGTTCCGCGATGACCGTTACGTCGCCGCGCTCAAACTCGATCGCCGCAATACGGCCAAGCTGTTCTACCTCGTACGCGCGGTGACGCCGGGTACGTACACCGTGCCGCCATCGCTGGTGGAGGACATGTACCGTCCCGACATCCGCGGTGTCGGCAGGGCGTCGCCGGCGACGATCACGGTGGTGCAGCCATAACATGCGGAACCCATGCCGTCATCCCGGCGCACGCCGGGATCCGTCTTGATCTCGCGGATCGTCCGTTATGAAGGTGTGGGGCAAGGGCAAAATGGATTCCAGCGTGCGCTGGAATGACGGGAGCGGTGGGGCGAAAGGTTTCCCGCCCGTCATCCCGGCGAATGCCGGGATCCATCTTGATCTTCAGCCATCCATGGGCCATCAAGCAGCGGATCAGAAGCGAAATGGATTCCAGCGTGCGCTGGAATGACGGGAGCGGTGGGCGAAAGGTTTCCTGCACGTCATCCCGGTGAACGCCGGGATCCATCTTGATCTTGAGCCTTTCTGTGGTCCCATGACACAGCGGATCAGAAGCGAAATGGATTCCAGCATGCGCTGGAATGACGGGAGCGGTGGGGCGAAAGGTTTCCCGCCCGTCATCCCGGCGAATGCCGGGATCCATCTTGATCTTCAGCCATCGATGGGCCATGACACAGCGGAGCAAAAGCAAAAGGGATTCCAGCATGCGCAGGCATGACGGAGGTGGCTCACGTCGTTGGCTGACCCGCCTGCGATGGTCGACGGTGGTGGTGCTTGTCGCACTGCTGGTGGCGGACTTTGCGTTCCCGCCGCCGCTGCCTAAGAGCCGCGACACCAGTACCTTGGTCGTCGCACGCGACGGCACGCCGCTGCGCGCCTTCGCCGATCGCGATGGCGTGTGGCGCTATCCCGCCTCGCCCGACACGGTGTCGCCGCTCTATCTGCAGGCCCTGCTGAACTACGAGGACCGCTGGTTCTGGAAGCATCCCGGCGTGAATCCGTGGGCACTCGTGCGCGCGGCCGGGCAGTTCGTCCGTCACGGGCGCGTGGTGTCCGGCGGCTCCACGCTGACCATGCAGGTCGCGCGCATGCTGGACCGCCACTCGCGCACGCCGTGGGGCAAGGCCAAGCAGATGCTGCGCGCGGTGCAGTTGGAAGTGCATCTGTCCAAGCGCGAGATCCTGACGCTTTACCTCGAGCGTGCACCGTTCGGCGGCACCATCGAAGGCGTGGATGCGGCCAGTTGGGCGTATCTCGGCAAGCCGGCATCGCGTCTGTCGCATGCCGAAGCCGCGCTGCTGGCCGTGCTGCCGCAATCGCCCAGCCGGTTGCGCCCGGATCGCCACCCCGATGAGGCGCGCGCGGCGCGCGACAAGGTGCTGCAGCGCATGGCCGATCTCGGCGTCTGGTCGAAGGCCGAGGTGGACGATGCGCGCATCGAACCGGTCGTCGCCCGCAGCCTGCAGGCGCCGTTGAGCGCCGCCCTGCTGGCCGAACGCCTGCGCCGCCAGCAACCGCGCGCATCGCGCATCGTGTCCACCATCGACGCCGGCCTGCAGCGCACGCTGGAAGAGCGCGTACAGAGCTACTTCTCGACCTTGCCCGCGCGCACGTCGGCCGCGTTGCTGGTGGTCGACAACGCCACGATGGAGGCGCGCGCCTATGTGGGCTCGGTGGCGTTCGGTGACCGCGAACGGCTTGGCCACGTGGACATGGTGCAGGCGTGGCGCTCGCCTGGTTCGACCTTGAAGCCATTCCTCTACGGACTGGCGCTGGATGACGGACTCATCCATTCGCAAAGCCTGTTGATCGACGCACCGCAGTCGTTCGGCGGTTACCGCCCCGGCAACTTCGACGCGGCCTTCAACGGCCCGGTCAGCGCGGCGGACGCGCTGCGGCTGTCGCTCAACGTGCCCGCCGTGGATCTGCTGGATCGTGTCGGGCCAGCGCGTTTCTCCGCACGTCTGGCGAACAACGGCCTCGTGCTGCGCTATCCGCGTGGTGCTCAGCCCAACCTGTCGCTGATCCTTGGCGGCACCGGCGCACGCCTGGAGGATCTGGTCGGCGCTTACGCGGGGTTGAATCGTGGCGGGTTGTCGGGTCGCGTGCGCTATACCGCGCAGGATCCCGCCTCCGATCGGCGCCTGCTGTCGCCAGGCGCAGCCTGGATCATCCGTGAGGTACTGGAGTCGCACCCGCGTCCAGGCTACGGGAGCGGTGTGCTTGATACCGGCGACCGGCCGCGCGTGGCCTGGAAAACCGGCACCAGCTACGGCTTCCGCGACGCGTGGGCACTCGGCGGCACGCGCCGCTACACGGTCGGTGTGTGGGTCGGGCGACCCGATGGCACGCCGCTGCCCGGCCAGTACGGGGCGGTCACCGCGTTGCCGCTGATGTTCGAAGTGATCGACAGCCTGCCGCGCGTGCAGGGCGATGCCGGTCCAATACCACCACCGCCCGACGTGGCAGAACGGGCGATCTGCTGGCCGTTGGGAACGCTGGCGGAAGCGGAGTCGCCGCCGCTGTGCCAGCGCAAGCGCGATGCGTGGATATTGGGCGGAAACGTGCCGCCGACCTTCGCCGAGCGCGACGCACGCCTGTGGAATGCGGGGCGTGAGCGCTTCGACGCAGACGCACGGACAGGCCTGCGACTTTCCGGCGAATGCACGCATACACATGAAGTACGCAGCACCGAGATCGCACGCTGGCCCGCCTTGGCCTCGCCCTGGCTGCCGGTGCGTGAACGGACGGCGTCCCGCCTGCCGCCGCTGTCACCGGACTGCCAGCCCGATGGACGGGATGCCGCCGAAGAACTGCGCATCGACGGACTCAACGACCTCGCTACACTCGCCCGCGCGCCGGGCAGCCAGCACGGCGTTCGCCTGCAATTGCGCGCCCTTGGCACCGACGCGCGCGTGCAATGGCTGCTGGATGGTCGTTGGATCGCAGAGACGCGCGGCACGCAGTCATTCCAGCAGGATTTCACCGAAACGGGCGAACACCAGCTCACCGCATTGGCCGACAGCGGCGCGTGGGCGAGGGTACGGTTCAACGTCCTGCGGTAAGACAAGAGCGCACGCACCCTTGTAGGAGCGGGCCATGCCCGCGATGCTTTTTCATCGAATGACCGGAAGGCATAACGCCCACATACCCCGTTGGGGCATGAAGGGCGCTCCTACAAAGAAGCAGAGGTCCGCAAGCTTCTGTAGGAGCGGGCCACGCCCGCGATGCTTTTCCGAGGGGACCGGAAGGCATCGCGCCCATGTACCCCGCTAGGGCATGAAGGGCGCTCCTACGCAGAAGCAGGGGGCCGCATGCTTTGTAGGAGCGGGCCATGCCCGCGATGCTTTTCCGTGGAATGTCGTAAGGCATCGCGCCCGAGGGCGCTCCTACAGGACACGGGGCGCGTTGCTTCAGCCGATCTGTTCCAGCACATGCTCCGCGCCGGAAACCTTGTACTCGCCGGGGGCCTCGACGAACACGTTCTTCACCACGCCATCTTCCACGTACAGGGCGAAACGCTTGGCGCGGATGCCCATGCCGTAAGCGCTGGCATCCATCTCAAGGCCTAGCGCCTTCGCCAGGTCGGCGTTGCCGTCGGCCAGCATCTGCAGGCCATCCGGCACGTGCTGGGTCTTGCCCCAGGCCTGCATGACGAAGGGATCATTCACCGACACGCAGAACACCTCGATGCCGCGGCTGCGGAAAGCGTCGAAGTGCTGCACGTAGCTGGGCAGGTGCTTTTCCGAGCAGGTCGGGGTGAACGCGCCGGGAACAGCGAACAGCACCGCCTTGCGGCCGTCGAACAGGGCGGCCGTGTCGACCGTCTCCACGCCTTCGCGGATGCGCTTGAGGGTGACTTCGGGAACGCGATCGCCTACCTGGATGCTCATGGGACTGCCTCGTATGGGGAATGCGAGGCAGTGTAGCGCGCCACCGTCACGTGGCCGTGACTGTCCCTGGCGACGCCGTCCATGGCCACGGCGATTAGAATGGCCGCATGGCGCGCGCTGTCGCGGGGCGCCCCCGGCAAGGTGGAGATGGCATGCAGTTCAAGGATTACTACGCGGTGCTGGGGGTCGAACCCTCCGCCGGCGACGCCGAGATCAAGACGGCGTACCGCCGGCTGGCGCGCAAGTACCACCCCGACGTCAGCAAGGAGCCGGGCGCCGAGGACCAGTTCAAGGCCGTCAACGAGGCTTACGAGGCGTTGCGCGATCCGCAGAAGCGCGCGGCCTACGACCAGTTGCGCGCGCGCGGCTACCGGCCGGGCGAGGAGTTCCGGCCGCCGCCGGATTTCGGACGCGGCGGACCGGGTGCACAGGACTTCGACTATGACGAGATCTTCGGGGGTGCCGGCGGCGGCAATGGCGGCTTCAGCGATTTCTTCGAAGGTTTGTTCGGTCGTCGTGCGCGTGCGGAGCAGGGCGCACCGCGCGGGCCGCAGCCGTCGCGCGATTCGCGCGCCAAGCTGGCCGTGCCGCTGCAGGCCGTGCATGACGGCGGCAGCGTGCGCGTGAACGTCAACAGCAAGCAGCTGGACGTGAAGGTGCCGAAGGGCGTCAAGCCTGGCCAGGTGATCCGCCTGACCGGGCAGGGCACGCAGGGCGGCAACCTGCTGCTGGAAGTGGAGTACGCGCCGCATCCGCAGTTCGAGGTCGACGGCCGCAACATCATCCACGTGCTGGCGCTGACGCCGTGGCAGGCGGCGCTGGGCGCGACGCTCAGCGTGCCGACGCTGGGGGGCGAGGTCGAACTGAAGATCCCGCAGGATTCGGACACCGGCCGCAAGCTTCGCCTGCGCGGCCGCGGATTGCCGGGGACGCCGCATGGCGACCAGATCGTCGAACTGGAGGTCACCGCGCCGCGCGCGGAAACCGAGGAGCAGCGCGCGGCCTATGCCGCGCTGGCCAAGGTGTTCGGCCACACCTGAGGCAATACAAGACTCGGTTTTAGTAGCGGGCCATGCCCGCGATGCTCTTGAACGGGATGCATGAAAGAGCATCGCGGGCATGGCCCGCTCCTACAAGGTCGGGACGATTGCGGCACGGCTCGCTCCTGCGGGTTTCCGGCGCATGGCGAAAATTTCGCCATCGATCTTGACAGGCCCGTCGCGCAAGGCCGCTGCGCGGTTATCCACAGTTTCGTGCACGCGTCATCCACATGCGCTGTGGAAAACACCCGGGCCCGGCGATGGATTCCTCCGGTCGTGAAAGCACCACGCCACCCGAAGGTGGCGTGGTGGACGTTGCATCGGGCTGGCGTCGCGCTTACTTGACCGGCTTGGCCGCCGGAGCGCTGGCCGGTGCGGTCAGGCCACGCTTCTCCAGCAGCGGCTCGATCTTGGGATCGTGGCCGGCGAAGTCGCGGAACAGCTTCATCGCATCCTGGCTGCCGCCCTGCGACAGCAGCGTCTTGCGGAAGTGGTCGCCGTTTTCGCGCTTCAGGCCACCATTCTGCTTGAACCATTCCACGCTGTTGGCGTCCAGCACTTCCGACCAGATGTAGGCGTAGTAGCCGGCCGAGTAGCCGCCCATGATGTGGCTGAAGTAGGGCGTCTTGTAGCGCGGCGGCACGGGCTTGTAGTTGATGCCGTCGGCGGTCAGCGCGGCGGCCTCGAACTTCATCACACCGCTGGCGTCGGGCACCTGGTCGGCAGTGATCTGGTGCCAGCGCTGGTCCAGCATCGCGGCGCCCAGATACTCGGTGGTGGCGAAGCCCTGGTTGAACTTGGACGCGGCGATCACCTTGTCCAGCAATGCCTGCGGCATGGCTTCGCCGGTCTTGTGGTGCTTGGCGTAGTTGGCCAGGATCGACGGCCAGTCGGCCCACATCTCGTTGACCTGCGACGGATACTCGACGAAGTCGCGCGGCACGCTGGTACCGCTGAAGTACGGGTACTTCACGTCGGAGAACATGCCGTGCAGCGCATGGCCGAACTCATGGAACGTGGTGGTCACTTCGTCCCACGTCATCAGCGTCGGCTCGCCGGCCGGCGGCTTCGGCACGTTCAGGTGGTTGGCGACCACCGGCTGGTCGCCGGTCAGGCCCGACTGCGACACGTACGAGTTCATCCACGCGCCGCCGCGCTTGGAGTCGCGCGCATACGGGTCGAAGATGAAGATGGCCAGCTGCGAACCGTCCGCGTTGAACACGTCGTAGGTCCAGGTGTCGGCGTGGTACTTCGGCAGGTCGGTGCGTTCCTTGAACGTCAGGCCATACAGCTGGGTGGCGGCGTAGAACACGCCATTTTCCAGCACATTCTTCATCTCGAAGTACGGCTTCAGCTGCGACTCGTCGAAGTTGTACTTCGCCGCGCGCACCTTCTCGGTGTAGAACGCCCAGTCCCACGGTTCCAGCGCGAAGGTCGGCTGGCCCTTGGCCTTCTGCTCCTGGTCGATCATCGCCTGCAGGTCGGCGGCCTCGCGCTTGGCGTTGGCCACGGCGGCCGGGGCCAGCTTGCCCAGCATGGCGTTGACGGCTTCCGGCGTGCGCGCGGTCTGGTCTTCCAGGCCGTAGGCCGCGTGGTTGGGGTAGCCCAGCAGCTTCGCGCGGTCGGCGCGCAGCTTCATGATGCGCGAGACCAGCGCGGTGGTGTCGAACTCGCCGCCGCGGCTGCCGCGTACGACAGACGCTTCGTGCAGGCGCTGGCGCAGCGCGCGGTTGGTCAGTTGCGACTCCGGCGGCTGGCCGGTGGTGTTGAGCAGGGTCAGGACGTACTTGCCTTCCAGACCGCGCTTCTTGGCGGCCTCGGCTGCGGTGGCGATCTGGCCTTCGGTCAGGCCGTCGAGCTGCTTCACATCATCGACCACGACCGCCGAGGCGTTGACTTCCTTCAGCACGTTGTCGCTGAAGGTGGTGCCCAGCGACGCCAGTTCACCGTTCATCTTCTTCAGCGTCGCCTTGTCGGCTTCGTTGAGGTTGGCGCCGGAGCGCACGAAGCTGGTGTGGTAGCGCTCGATCAGGCGCACGCCCTGCGCGTCCAGGCCCAGGTCGTTGCGCGTGTCGAACAGCGTCTTGATGCGGGCGAACAGTTTCGGATTCAGGCTGATCGCATCGCCATGGGCGGCGAACTTGGCAGAGTAGTCGGCGCGCAGCTTGTTGCGTGCGTCATTGGTGTCCGTGCCGACGAGGTTGAAGAACACCGTGGTGGCGCGGTCCAGCACCAGGCCGCTTTTTTCCATCGCGATGATGGTGTTCTCGAACGTCGGTGCGGCCGGGTTGTTGGCAATGGCGTCCATCTCCTTCAACTGCTCGGCCATGCCGGCGTCGAAAGCGGGCGCGAAGTCGCTGTCCTTGATCTTGTCGAACTGCGGGTAATGCAGCGGCAACGGGCTTTCGGCGAAGAAGGGGTTGGCGGCCTGGGCCGTCTGCGTGGCCGGCGTGGCGGCCTGGCTGTAGGCGGGCATGGCGAGTCCGAGGGTCGCGGCAAGCGCGATGGCGAGGCGGGTGGTCATGAAGCGCTACGTCCTTACAAAGGTGGATTTCCAAGGGTAACCCAGGGGGGTAGGACGGACCCATGACGAAAGGCATGGGCGACGGGCCGGCAGGCCCTTCAATCTGCGGCAGAATGCGCCGACCGCCCTTGCCGGAGAGTCCCGTGAAGCCTGTCCTTGCCTTCTGTTGCGCGCTGTTGCTGGCCCCGTCGGCGCTGGCCGCCGAGCCACTCAAATACGTCGCTCTGGTGGATGGTGGCAAGAAGGCCGGCGAACAGACCGTCACCGTGGGCGATGACGGCACCACGCGCGTCGATTTCGTCTTCAAGGACAACGGACGTGGTCCGGAGTTGAAAGAGGAGTATCGCCTCGCGGCCGATGGCACGTACGAGCGCTACCAGGTCAAGGGCGTGTCGACGTTCGGCGCACCGGTCGATGAAACGTTCACGCGCACCGGTGATGCCGGCGCCTGGAAGAGCACCTCGGACAGCGGAACGCATGCCTTCACCGGCACGGCGCTCTATACGCCCCTGGGAGGCACGCCGGCCACGATGTCGGTGGCGCTGGCGGCGCTGGCCAAGCGACCCGACGGCAAGCTGCCACTGCTACCCAGCGGGACGCTGACGCAGCGCAAGGTCGCGTCGATGGAGGTCACCGGCGGCAAGAAGCTGCAGACCGTCGACCTGCTGGCGCTGACCGGGATCGGCTTCACGCCCAGCTTCGTGTGGGTGACACGCGGCGCCGAGCCGCGTCTGTTCGCCTTCATCTATCCGGGGTTCCTGCAACTGATCGAGGATGGCTGGCAGGGCAGCGCGAACGCCCTGGAAGCGCGCCAGAAGACCGCCGAGCGTGAAGCGCTGGTGGCATTGCAACAGCGTCTGGCGCATCCGTTGCCGGGCACCACGCTGATCCGCAATGCGCGCGTGTTCGACAGCGAGCAGGCCGTGCTCGGTGCGGCGTCGGATGTCGCCGTGCGCGATGGCAGGATCCTGTCCGTCTCGGCGGTCGGACAATCGAAGGTCGCGGCGGACCACGTGGTGGACGCGGGCAACCGGGTGCTGCTGCCCGGCCTGTACGACATGCATGTGCATGCCGGCAGTTGGGAAGGCGGCCTGCATCTGGCGGCAGGCGTGACCAGCGCGCGCGACATGGGCAACGACAACGCCACGCTGCAACAGCTGATGGCGGAAGAGAAGGACGGCACGTTGATGCATCCGCGGGTCATTCCTGCCGGCTACATCGAGGGCAAGAGTCCTCACTCGTCGCAGGGTGGCTTCGTCGTGGAAGACCTGGCCGGCGCCAAGCGCGCGATCGACTGGTACGTCGAGCACGGCTATCCGCAGATCAAGATCTACAACTCCTTCCCGAAGGAGATCCTGCGCGACACCACTGCCTACGCGCACCAGCGCGGCATTCGTGTCAGCGGTCACGTGCCGGCGTTCCTGCGCGCGCAGGACGTGGTGGAGCAGGGCTACGACGAGATCCAGCACATCAACCAGGTGATGCTGAACTTCTTCGTCACCCCGGAGACCGACACGCGCACGCTGGCGCGCTTCTACCTGGTGGCGGACAAGACCGACGCCCTGGATTTCGACAGCAAGCCGGTGCAGGACTTCATCGCGGAGCTGGCGAGGAGGCAGATCGTCATCGATCCGACCCTGGCGACGTTCGAGTTCATCCACCAGCGCGAAGGCCAGTTGTCGCCGATCGTCGCCGACGTGGCCGACCATCTGCCGCCCGACGTGCAGCGCAGCCGGCGTGCGGCCGAGATGGACATCAAGGACGACGAAACCGGTGCGCGCTACAAGCGCAGCTTCGACAAGCTGGTCGATTTCACGGGTCGCATGTACCGCGCGGGCGTGCCGTTGGTCGCCGGCACCGACGAACTGCCGGGCTTCACCCTGCAGCGCGAACTCGAACTCTACGTGCAGGCGGGATTGACGCCGTCGCAGGCGCTACAGGTGGCGACCTGGAACGGGGCGAAGTACAGCCGCACGCTGGACGATGCCGGCTCCATCACGCCGGGCAAACGCGCGGACCTGGTGCTGGTGGAAGGCGACCCCACGACCCACATCGCCGACATCCGCAAGCTGGCCCTGGTGATCAAGGACGGTCGCGCCTACTACCCTGCGGAGATCCACGAGGCGCTGGGGATCCGGCCGTTCGCGCCTGCCGTGAAGGTGCAGCCGGTACGCTGACGTGGTGGGTGGTGTGGGAGCGACGTCAGTCGCGATGAAGGCGTCCTGATCCCTCATCGCGACTGACGATCGCTCCCACACGAGGCGGTGTGTGTCGCCTGCAGACGCGCAATCGCTTGCCCTGTCCGTGCCGCAGGTGTCTGATAGCGCCTTTCCCGGAGCCTGCCATGACCACCGCCTACGATTTCTCCGCCCAGGACCTCGATGGTCGCGAACGCTCGCTGTCCGAGTACCAGGGCAAAGCCCTGCTGATCGTCAATGTCGCCTCCAAGTGCGGCTTCACGCCGCAGTACACTGGCCTGGAAGCGCTGTGGCGCGAGTTCGGACCGCAGGGGCTGGTCGTGCTGGGGTTCCCGTGCGACCAGTTCGGCCACCAGGAGCCGGGCGACGAGGCCGAGATCCGCAATTTCTGTTCGCTGAACTACGACGTGACCTTCCCGATGTTCGCCAAGATCGACGTCAACGGCGACGGCGCGCATCCGCTGTGGAAGTGGCTGAAGAAAGAGAAGGGTGGCCTGTTGGGCATCAGCGCGATCAAGTGGAACTTCAGCAAGTTCCTGGTCGGGCGCGACGGCAGGGTCATCAAGCGCTATGCACCGACGGATACGCCTGAATCGCTGGCGGGCGACATCCGCGCCGCACTGGGTTGAGCGCGACGGCATGATCGGCGAGGACGCCCCGTCGTTCCATATCGAGTTCGGTGCCACCGACTATGGAATGCGTGCGTGGGTCACCGGTACCAACGGGACGCTGGAAACGACGTTGGCGTGTTGGCGTGCGATCGCGGAAGAGGTGCGTCGGCTCACGCCGCGCGCGCTGCTGGTGGTGGACGACATGGAGGGCCTGCCGCCTCCGCCGGAACAGCTGCTGCAGTTCGTGCAGGCCATGCAGGGGCAGGGCTTGGAGGGTGTGCGCATCGCTTATGTGGAACGCCACGCGGAGCAACTGCCGGAGGTGGAGTTCGCCGGCCTGCTGGCGAGCGAACATGGATTCCATGCGGGGGTGTTCGCCGAAGAGGTCGCGGCGGTGATCTGGCTGCGTTACGGCGGCGAGTGATGCCTCATCCCTGCGGCGTTTCGACACGTCGTTGCAGCGCTTCCTCCGGCAACAAGGCCAGGAGTTCCTGCATGAAGGAATCGAGGACCGCCTCCGAGTATCCGCGATGCGTGCGCACGATGCGTCCGTCCTGTCCGATGATGAACATGTTGGGCAGGGCCGTGACACCGTAACGGTCCGTGACCACGCCGCGCAGGTCATGGACGAACCTGAGCTCCAGGTCCTTGTTGGCACGCAGCACGCCGAGATAGTCGTCGCGGGATTCCTTCATGTTGATCGCGATGACTTCCAGGTAGTCGCGTCCGACCACTTTCTGCACATGGCCGAGCATCGGCAGTTCGCGCCGGCACGGCCCGCACCACGATGCCCAGAACGTCACCACCACCACTTTGCCTCTCAACGCCTCCAGGTCCACCGGATCGCCTTGGCGATCCTTCAGGATGATCGGGGGCGGCACGTCGCCGACGGCGGGTTGTTTGACGGCATCGGCCGCCTGTACACAGGGCGCCACCGCCAGCAGCAGGGCCAGCAGAATGTTCTGGATCACGGTGTGTCCTCCCCAGGACGTCGTGGCCGGAGCGTAGCACCGCGGCGCCCGGCTGTCCCGGTGGTGGCGGGCTTGGCGTTCTACCGGTTGGGAAGGCTTGAGGTCTCGCGCGGATGACGGTGCGACAAGGGTGGTGGCGGGTGGCGTTGCTGGCGTGGGCGATCGGCTGCGCGGAGGCATCGATGGCGGCGCCGTTGCGACTGGCCGTCGTGGGCGACTCCGACAGCCATGCTTACCACGACGGTACGCAGTTCACGGGCAACGACGGGTTGCGCGGTGGCGCGTTCCACGACACGACATGGCAGTGGACCGAGTGGCTGCACCGCCTGCGCGGCGACGAAGTCGACCAGGGGCACTGGGGCCGTTCCGGCAGCCGACGGATCGTCGCGATGGTGGAAGAGGCGCTGGGCCGGTCAGCGCGGACGCCGGAGAAGGAAGACTTCGCTTACAACTTTGCGGTGTCCGGTGCCGTCTGCAATGACCTGATGAACGTGCAGCGGCAGGTGCCGCGCCTGGTGCGACGGATGGACGACGCGCCTACCGCATGGCGTGGTGGCATCGTGGTGATCCGCATCGGCGTGAACAGCTTCGGTCAGCGCGACAGCCTCGAGCGACTGGCGACCTCCGCCGACGACGCCATCGTGTCTGCCGAAATCGACCGGTGCATCGACGACGTGCGCGCGGCGGTGTCGTACCTCCATCGCCACCATCCCGATACCCGCGTCGTGCTGGTCGGCATCTTCAACAACGCGAACGTCGGCGAAAACATCCGGCGATGGTCGTCACCGCGCGAACAGGCCAGCATCACCCGCGCACTGGATCGCTACGATGCCGCGCTGAAGGCGTTGTCCGCCGGGGATCCGCGCATCGCCTTCTTCGATGATCGCGCCTGGTTCGCCGCCCTGTGGGGTCGCCGTGCGTCCGATGGCCGGCCGGCGTATCGCCCGGTCAACATCGACGGCGGGCTCGTCGTCACCAATACCCAGGGCGATGCCCCCTGCCACGCGATCCTGGCGGACGGGCATGCGGGCACGGTCTGGAACGCCTTGTGGGCAAAGGCACTGGTGCACGTGGTGAACCAGCGCTTCGCAGCGGGCATCCCGCCGATCACGCCGAAGGAATTGGCTTCACACGTGAACAGTCGCGTGTTGCGCGGAAGCGGGACGTGCCGATCGCCGTGAGGCGCGACCGGGCCGACGCTATTTCTCGACGAAGGCGCGTTCGAACACGTACTGGCCGGCCGTGCCGATGCGCGGCGCGGCGGTGAACCCGCGGCCGTCGAGCAGGGCGCGGAAATCGGCCAGCATCTGCGGGCTGCCGCAGATCATGGCGCGGTCGTGTTCTGCCTCCAGCGGCGCAATGCCCAGGCTGTCCATCATCGCGCCGCTGGCCATCAGGTCGGTCAGGCGCCCCTGGTGGACGAAGTCCTCCCGGGTCACGGCCGGGTAGTACAGCAGCTTCTCGCGGATGGTCTCGCCGAGGAACTCGTGCTGCGGCAGTTCCTTCTCGAAGTAATCGCGGTAGGCAAGGTCGTCGGCATGGCGCACGCCGTGGGTCAGGATGACCTTGTCGAAACGCTCGTAGGTTTCCGGATCCTTGATCACCGACAGCCACGGTGCCAAGCCGGTGCCGGTGCCCAGCAGATAGAGGTTGCGGCCGGGGTGCAGGTCGCTGATCAGCAGCGTGCCGGTGGGCTTGCGCCCGATCAGCACGGTGTCGCCCGGCTTGATGTGCTGCAGGCGCGATGTCAGCGGGCCGTTCTGCACCTTGATGCTGAAGAACTCCAGCTGTTCTTCCCAGTTCGCACTGGCGATCGAATAGGCGCGCAGCAACGGCTTGCCATCGACTTCCAGCCCGATCATGACGAACTGGCCGTTCTCGAAGCGGAAACCGTCGTCGCGGGTGGTGGTGAAGCTGAAGTAGGCGTCCGTCCAGTGACGGACGTCGAGCACCGTCTCGGTGCCGAACGCAGAGGACATGGGGGAAGTCAGGCGATTGAAGCGACGCGTCATTGTAGCCGACCGGCACGGGATGGCCTTGATCGTGCTCAATCGGCAGGCGCCGGACTGGATACCCGTTCGCCGCGCCGGTGGAAGCAGAGTTGCTCGACCACACGGCGCATGGGGCGCGCCGTCAGCAGCAGGTCGATCGGCAGGTCCAGCTGACCGTGGTCGAATGCCCATCGCAGCAGGCGCTTGAACGCGAAGCCAGGAACAGGCGGTGTGAGCGACGCGCCCGACATCGCGTCGCCGAAAAGCCGCCCGACCAGCATGCGTCCGACGGCCGCACCGTGTCGCAGGCCCGAGTGGATGCCGCCCGCCGTCAGCGGCGAGACCATGCCGGCCGCGTCGCCGACCAGCGCCACGCCGTCGCCCTGCATCGGCGTCACCGGACCACCGCAGGGAATCAGGCCGGCGCGGATGCTGTCCGGTCGCCGGGTGGCATCCATTCCGGTGAAGCGGGCGACGTGGTGCAGGAAGCCCGCCATGTCCGGTGCCTGCGTGTGTCCCGGCCGGTATCGCCGCGCCAGGCCAGCCTGTACTCCCGCGGGTGTCTGCGCCACCCAGCCGAGGTACCCGGGGGCGAAGCGCTTGCTGATGAAGCAGTGCAGCGCATCGGGTTCACGCAGGGCAGCGCCGTCGAATTCGTACTCCACGCCATGCAGGAATTGACTGACGCGACCCAGCCCCAGCTTCTCCGCCACCCGCGAGCGCGCGCCATCGGCACCGACGAGGAAACGGGCATGGCCGACGCCTTCCACCTGCCACCCGGCGCGCGTTCGCACGGCGTTGCGAAAGGCACATCCTCGACGCAGCTCGACGCCGCAGGCCTCCGCGTGTTCGCCGAGCCAGCGCATCAACGCCGGCGTGTCGGTCGTGTAGAAGCGGTAGCCGTCCGCGCCCAGCCGCACGCTGCGCAGGTTCGGCGCGTAGAGGCGGACGTGGGGCACGGCGCGCAGCAGCGTCGATGGCAGGCCTGCCAGCAGCGGTGCGTCGCAGGCTTCCTGCACCAGGATACCGGTG
>CAMPIO010000075.1 GCA_946886405.1 uncultured Pseudoxanthomonas sp. | reverse complement strand
CCCTGCCAGGCCTGCAATGCCTGCGTGCCCTGCAGACCGGCAGCAGCGACGATGCCCACGCCTGCTCCCGGCGGAATGCCACTGCCGTCGGACCACCACGCGGCGCGCTCGGCGGCGCTGGCCGCGCGCGCACTGAAGTCCGGGTTCTGCGCAGAAAACGCGAAGCCGCAGGGATGCTCGCCGACCCCATAGCGGCCATAGGCGGAGGCGTATGTCACCGCGACGGCGCGCCACAGGTCGAAGCCGACGCTCAACGCGCCGGATACCAGCGCTGCATCGGTCCAGCCGCTCGCCTTCAGCTGTGCATGCGCCGATGCCGCCTGCGCCTTCGCATCCGTGCCGCTGACCAGCCCGGCTGATTTCAGCGTGGCGCAACGCGCGGTCCACACCGGTTCCACCTGCGCGCGCAGCGGCGGCTGCGGCAGCGTGTCCGCGGGCAGGTGCAGCAGCGCGCACGGCATCAGCAGGGCGGCTTCCGTCGTGTAGTCGTACAGCGACCGCGCACCGGGCGCATCCGCCGCCAGGATGTTCGGCTCACCCGCGACAACGGCATCCAGCCAGCCGCCTTCTTCCTCGCTGGCACGCAGTACGGCACCGCCGCCGTTGGAGATGCCGACCGCGATCACGCGGGTGTTGTCGAAGCGGAACGGCGCCGACTGCGGGAATGCCTGATCCAGCGCGGCCAGTGCGAATTCCGCCGCCTGCTTCACGTGGCGACCCCAGTCGGCCTCCGGGTTGTCCTTGGAGTGTGCGTGCTTGACCGCCACGCCGCTGGCCCCGACCGGCGCATCGGGCGTGAACGCCAGCGTGTCCGTTCCCAGCGCTCCAACGGTGCCGTCCTCGCGTGCACCGCGCTGTTCGTCCAGGTCGAAGTAGTCGGTACCGGCGCCCTTGTCGGTGTAGGCGACCGCGCAGCCCTTCGGCAACGCCCACGGCGCGGCCACCGCGATGGCGCCATAGACACCGCGCGAACCGGAGGACGCCGTGACCACGACACAGCGCTTGCCCGCATCGAAATGGTCCGGCACCTGCACCAGGACGCGGTGCGGCTGCTTCGCACCGGCGACCGTCGCCAGCGCGGAGTACTCGCGACCGGGCACGCTGGCCACACTGCCGTAGGCCTGACCGTAACCACCGGTCAGCGACAGGTCGGCGATACCCCGCCAGTTCGCCCAGATCGCGCGACGACGCAGTTCGGCAGGCGTGGGATTGGCCGGATCGGCGAAGGCGGGTGCCGCCATCGCACGCAGGCCCTCCAGGCCCAGGCCGGCGGTGAGCAGGTCGTCGCTGCCGCGGTGCTCGGTGACGCGCTGGGGCTGGATCATGTGGGCCACCGCTTCGGGCTTGGGCGGCGCGCTGCTGCAGGCGGCCAGCGCCGCACCGAGCAACAGGCCGCAGGAAATGCGCGTCTTCGCGTTCATGCGTGGAAAGCGTCCAGGGTTCCGGTCAGTGCCATGAAACTACCCTCCGCGGGAAGCGCCGTCATCGTACTTTGGTACCACGAACCGCGCGCGCCTGCCTGCTACCCTAGCGATGACACGCAGGAGCCCCCCATGCAGCCCACCCATACCGTCCTCATCACCGGTGCCGCCAGTGGCATCGGCGCCGGCATCGCCGCGCAACTTGCCGAAGCCGGGCGCCACGTGATCGTCAGCGATCTCAATCTCGACGCCGCCGAAGCGGTCGCCACGCAGATCCGCACCGACGGCGGCTCCGCGGAAGCCGTCGCGCTGGACGTCACCTCGCAGGACAGCATCGATGCCGCGCTGGCGATGATCTCGCGGCCCATCGACGTGCTGGTCAACAACGCCGGCCTGCAGCATGTCTCGCCGCTGGAGGACTTCCCCATCGAGAAGTGGGACTTCCTGGTGCAGGTGATGCTGGTGGGTGTCGCCCGCCTGACCCGCGCGGTGCTGCCTGGCATGCGCGAACGCGGCTTCGGCCGCATCGTCAACATCGGCAGCATCCATGCGCTGGTCGCCAGCCCGTACAAGAGCGCCTATGTGGCGGCGAAGCACGGGCTGGTCGGCTTCTCCAAAGTGCTCGCACTGGAAACGGCCGATACCGACATCACCATCAACACCGTCTGCCCCAGCTACGTGAAGACGCCGCTGGTGGACAGGCAGATCGCCGACCAGGCGCGTACGCGCGGCATTTCCGAGGCTGACGTGGTCAGCCAGGTGATGCTGAAACCGATGCCGAAGGGCGTGTTCATCGGCCTTGACGAACTGGCCGGCATCACCGCCTTCCTCACCTCGCCCGCCGCGCGCAACATCACGGGGCAGACGCTCGTGGTGGATGGTGGCTGGACCGTGCAATGAAGCGAGCCGGGAGTGAAGAGAAGTGAGGAGTGAGCGAAAGGCCGCGCCATACTCACTCCTCATTCCTCCCCGCTCACTCCTGCCCCTATGCCCAACCTCCTGATCGCCGACGACCACCCGCTGTTCCGCGCGGCCCTGCGCGGCGCGGCGGCCGATGCCGTGGCGCAGCTGTCGGTGCGCGAGGCGGAATCGCTGGATGGCGTGATCGCCACGCTGGAGGCGCACGACGACATCGACCTGGTATTGCTGGACCTGCACATGCCCGGCAACCACGGGCTGGCCGGCCTGGCGGCGATTCGTGCGCAGTTCCCGGCGGTCGCAGTCGTGGTCGTGTCGGCGAACGACGATCCCCGCGTGGTCCGCCGCGCGCTGGATCACGGAGCGGCCGGCTACCTGCCCAAGAGCTCCGGTCTTGACGAACTGCGCGACGCGATCCGCAGCGTGCTGGCGTGCGAGCAGTGGCTGCCGGCGTCGCTGCGCGGCGCGGTGGCGCGGTCGCAGTCGTCCGCGCACGACACCGATCTGGCCGCACGCCTGGCCAGTCTGTCGCCACAGCAGTTCCGCGTGCTGACGCTGGTCGCACAAGGGTTGTTGAACAAGCAGATCGCCGACCGCCTGGATGTGCAGGAACGCACCGTCAAGGCGCACCTGTCCGCGATCTTCGACCGCCTCGGCGTGCGCAACCGCACGCAGGCGAGCGTGGTGCTGCGCGAACTGGAACTGGCGGATCCGGCGCGGCAGATCGAGTAATTCCGTAATCCGCCGAGACGACACCTCCTGGTCCCCCGTCGTCATCCCGGCGCAAGCCCGGATCCATCTGGAGCCTGCAGGTGCTTCGCTTAGGTCGTAGTGACGCCCAGCATAAGCAACATGGGTCCCAGCATTCGCGGGGACGACGTGGCCTGCCTGCCCCCTGCTCGTCATCCCAGCGCAAGCTGGGATCCATCTGGATCCTGCGGGTGCTTCGCTGGGATCGTAGTACCGCCCAGCAAAGGCAACATGGGTCCCAGCATTCGCTGGAACGACGGAACCAGCCTGCCCCCTGATCGTCATCCCAGCGCAGGCTGGGATCCACCTGGATCCTGCAGGTGCTCCGCTTGGGTCGTAGTGACGCCCAGCATAAGCAACATGGGTCCCAGCATTCGCGGGGACGACGTGGCCTGCCTGCCCCCTGCTCGTCATCCCAGCGCAAGCTGGGATCCATCTGGATCCTGCGGGTGCTTCGCTGGGATCGTAGTACCGCCCAGCAAAGGCAACATGGGTCCCAGCATTCGCTGGAACGACGGAACCAGCCTGCCCCCTGATCGTCATCCCAGCGCAGGCTGGGATCCACCTGGATCCTGCAGGTGCTCCGCTTGGGTCGTAGTGACGCCCAGCATAAGCAACATGGGTCCCAGCATTCGCGGGGACGACAGAGTCCTTCTCGTGGAACATGCAGATTCCGCGACCTCCAAAGAGCTGCGGTCATTTTTTCGCCACACACCTTGACAGCGTTGTGGCGCAACGCGCGCCGGCGCTTATCCACATGTTCGTCGACAGGCCATCCACACCCCGTGTGGACAAGCCCGATCCCGCTCCGTCACGCCCTGGTCAAAAATTCGCCACACATCTTGACAGGCTTGCGACACAAGGCGTCGGCGCGGTTATCCACATGGTTTCCCGAACACTCTCCACATGCCGTGTGGACAAGCATCAGCGTGGAACACAGGCGCCGCCCCACTGTAGGAGCGACGTAAGTCGCGACCGTGGACACGGGAAGCCTTGATGTCGGGTGACACAGATGAGGGGGACGCTGCTTCGTGGCGGTCCCTGCTCATCCAGCGCGCGCTGGCTGTGCTGGATTCCGGTCGCGACTTACGTCGCTCCTACAGGAGAAGCATGCGCACGGGCAGGCTCAGATCCGCGAGTAGTCCCACGAGACCATGCGGCCCTCGTGGTACGGCATGACGCCGTGGAAGCCGCGCGGGTCCTCGTCGAACACCAACGGCAGGAAGTGGCGGTCGCCGTCCCACAGCGGCAGGTCCAGGATCTTCTCCACCGGCACCCATTCCAACGTGCCTTCCGGATTGCGCTCGAATGGCGTACCGCTGTAAGCGGTGATGACGAAGACGAATCCCAGCCAGTCCTCGCCATGTTTGCCGAAGCCCGGCCAGCTGATCGTGCCGCGCAGGGTCATCGCGTCGCAGTCGATGCCGGCTTCCTCGTGGATCTCGCGGCGCATGCCGGCCACCACGTCTTCGTCGCGCTCGATCTTGCCGCCCAGGCCGTTGTACTTGCCCAGGTGCTGGTCGTCCGGACGCGCATTGCGGTGGATCAGCAGCACCTGCGAACGGTCGGGCGACAGCACGTAGCCGAGCGTGGCGACGATGGGGGTGTAGGGCATGCGCGGCTTCCTGTGCAACGGCCGTGCATTCTAGCGTTGGCTGTCGTGGGAGCGAGGTGAGTCGCGATGGCCGCACCAGCAGACCCTATTTCGCGACTTACGTCGCTCCCACAGCGGCTGACGCCCGCGCGGCCATCAGCCGGTCGAGCACCGACTTCAATGCGAGCGGCCGCACCGGCTTGGCCAGCAGCGGCAGGTCGGCATCGCGCACGGCACGGCGCACCGCGTCGGTCTGGTCGGCGGTGAGGATCAGGCAGGGACGTTGGCCGTGCGATGCGCGCAGGCGTCCGGCCAGCGCCACGCCGGTATCACCTTCGTCGAGGTGGTAGTCGAACAGCCACAGATCGGCAGCCTGCGCCCGCAGCAGGGCGTCCGCAGCGACGCCATCGCAGGCGGTCGCGACGCGACACCCCCACCCTTCCAGCACGTGGCGCAATGCAGACAGCGCGACGGGATCGTTGTCGACGGCCAGCACATGCCGACCGGCGAGGCCGGGCTTGCCGAGTGTCACGGGCATGGGCGCCGGTGTCGCCACCCGCACCAGGTCCACCGCGAACACCGCGCCCCGCCCGACCCGGCTGCGCAACGACAACGGCGACTCGAGCAGCGCCGCGATACGGTCGGCGATGGACAGGCCCAGACCCAGGCCCTGCCCCGGCATGTCATCACCCCGCCGGAACTCCTCGAAGATCCGCTGCCGTTCCGTTTCGGCGATGCCGGGTCCGGTGTCCCACACTTCGACGCGCAACCGCTTGCCGCGACGACGCACACCGAGCAACACGCCGCCGCGCACCGTGTAGCGCACCGCATTGGCCAGGAAGTTCTGCAGGATGCGCCGCAACAGTTGCGGATCGGTATGCACCCAGGCGCTTGTGGGCACCATGGCGAACGACAGCCCGCGCTCGTGCGCGAGGACGCGGAACTCCGACGCCAACGGTTCCAGCACCTCCATCAGCGGCAGGTCGCGCGGCTCCGGCACCAGCCCGCCGGCTTCCAATCGAGACATGTCCAGCAGGCCGGTCAGCAGATCGGTGGTGGAATCCAGCGCACCGCGCACCTGCAACGCCGTCTCGCGCTGATGCGTTTCCGGCAGCTGCTGCGACAGCGCATCGGTGAACAGCTGCGCCGCGTGCAGCGGTTGCAGCAGGTCATGGCCGATCGCGGTGAGGAATCGGCTCTTCGCATCATTCGCGTGTTCGGCCTCGCGCTTGGCGGTCTCCAGCAGCGTAGTGCGCTCGACGACGCGCTGCTCCAGCGTCTCGTTCGCCTGCTTGAGTGCGCGCTCGGCCTGCCGTGATGCGGTCACGTCGGTATACGTGGCGACGAAACCTCCGCCGGGCATCGGATTGCCACGGATCTCGACGATGCTGCCGTCGGGGAACACGCGCTCGGTGAGGTGTGCGGTGCCCGCACGCATGAAGGCGAGGCGGCGGTCCAGCGCACGATCGTCGTTTCCCCGTTGCGGCATGCGCTGCAGGGCCCATCGCGTCAGGTCGGCGATCGGACGGCCGACCTGCAGCAGGTCGCCGGGGAAACCGAACATCTGCGCATAGCGCCGGTTCCAGGCCACCAGGCGCTGGTCGCGGTCGATGACGCTGATGCCCTGGCTCATGTTCTGCAGCGCCGCTTCCAGCACCTGCTGGTTGAAGCGAAGATCCTGCGAGACCTCACCGACGATGGCCGCCACGGTCTCGAGGTCGCCGCTCTCCCGTCGCGCCGCGTCCATCAGCAGGCGCGCCGAGGCCGAACCCAGCACGGCAGCCAGTTCGCGTTCCAGCCTTGCTTCGATCAATGCCGGTACCGGACCACTGCGGGGCGCATCGGAAAGGAGTTCGTCGACGCGTTCGCGGGAGAGGAAGCGACGGCCGGCGTCGCGCAGGGTCTTCGCGTCGAAGCCGCGGCTGTCCGCGCGACGCGGTGCGCTGCCGCGCCATCCCGCCACCAGAAACGTCACCGCAGTACCGAGGAACAGGCTGACGCCGACCGCGCGTCCCAGGCGGCTCCAGCCGGTCAGCCCGAAGAAACCGTCGGGCGACAGTCCCGCAATACCGAGTGGGCCCTCCTGCAGCCAAACCGGCGCAACCCCGCGCGCGTCCATCGTCACCGGCAGCAACAACAGCCACACCCAGACAGAGAAGCCGGCGACGATGCCGGCAATGACCGCACGCGGCGGTGTCTGTGGACGCCAGATGGCGAACCCCAGCGCCGGTGCCAGCGTGGCCAGCGCCGAGAACGACACCGCGCCCACGTCGGCCAAGGCGTCGTTGCCTGCTACCAGGCGGCTGTAGGCCCAGGCCAGCAGCATCACCGCGACGATGCCGACCCTTCGCTGGGTCAGCACCGCACCGCGCAGATCCCCGCCGCGGCCGCGCAACCAGCCGCCCCGCAACAGGCCGGGCGCCAGCCAGTGGTTGCCGATCATCAGGCTCAGCGTCAGCGTACTGACGACCACCATGCCGGTCGCCGCGCTGAGGCCGCCGAGGAACGCAAGCAAGGCCAGCCCCTGGTGGCCCTGGGACAGCGGCAGCGCCAGTACGTAAAGATCGGACGGCACCGCATCGCCGAACATCGCGCCGCCCGCGCGCGCCAGCGGCAGCAGCGGCGCGGCCATCAGCACCATGTACAACGGGAACAGCCACCGCGCCGTACGCACGTGGCGTTCGTCGCGGCATTCCATCACGCCCACGTGTACCTGGTGCGGCAGGGTGAACATCGCCAGCACGCCCAGCGCCACCAGCGGCAGAAAGCCGTAGGTGGTGGACGGCGGCGCCTGCACGGGCGGAACGTCGGGAAGTTCCGGCAGGCCCCACCAGACGAACATGCCCAACGCCAGCATCGCCGCCAGCTTGAACAGCGACTCGAACGCCATCGCCAGGATCAGCCCGCGGTTGTGCTCCACCGCACTCGCACGGCGCGTGCCGAACAGCATGGCGAACACGGACATCGCCAATGCCACGTACAGCGCACTGTCCTGCCAGGCCGGCAGCGCATCGTTGCCGGGCGAACGGGTCAGCAGCGCGAAACTCATCGCCACCGCCTTCAGCTGCAGCGCGATGTACGGAATCAGACCCAGCGCGGCGACCAGCGTCACCGTGGCCGCGAGCCAGCCATCCTTGCCGAGCCGCGTGGCGATCAGGTCGGCCAGCGAGGTGGCATTCGACTCGCGCGCCATGCGCACCAGCCGCACCAGCAGGAACGCGCCGAAGACGTACAGCAGGATGGTACCGACGAAGGTCGGCGGCAGCGGCCAACCGTAGCGCGCCGCCTGCGTCACGGTGCCGAAGAACGTCCAGGACGTGCAGTACACCGCCAGCGACAGCGCGTAGATATACGGCCATTGCACCGCCAGCACGCGCGGGTGCCGCTCGGCGTAGAGCGCGGACCCGAACAGCACACCCAGCCACAGCAGCCCGGCCAGCACCACCACGCCCACGCTCAGCATGCGAACCCCACCGTAGCGTGCGCCATGCGCACGACTTCCCGATGCCGGAATCCGCGCGTGGATCCCGGCACGACGGCCGCTGCCGCATCACCACCGGACCGTGCAGGGCGCGCGGTGGATTCGGTGATCGTGCGTAGGGCGCACGCTGCATGGCGGAAGGACATGCTTCCGAGCATAACGCAGCAACGGCGGGCTTTTGCCCGCCGTTGCCGTTCCCACGTCATCGCCCTGCGCCGACTCAGAAGTCGTAGCGCGCGGTCAGGCTGTACTGGCGCGGTGGGCCGTAGAAGCCGGTCAGCACGCCGTAGGCAGCGATGTTGTAACCGGTGGTGCGGTATTCCTCGTCGGCCAGGTTGGTGCCCTGCAGCGACAGGCTCCACGCATCGCTGACCTTCCAGATCACGCCGGCGTTCACCAGGCCATAGCCTTCCTGCCTGATCAGCGGGCTCAGGTCGGTGGTCGGCCACACTTCCGACTGATAGGAGTAACCCACGCGCGCCGACAGGTTGCCGCCATTGGCCAGGTCGGTGCGGTACTCCACGTTGACGGCGCCGGAGAACTCGGGCGCGTTGGTGAAGTACTGCGTGTCCGCGATGTTGACGCCGCTGCTGATGAACTCGTCGTACTTCGCGTCCAGCCAGGCCAGGTTGCCGCTGATCAGCCAGTTGGCCGTCGGCAGGAACTGGTACTCCACTTCCACGCCGTTGACGGTGCCCTTGCCCGCGTTGGTGAAGTCGCCGAAGAAGCTCTGCGAGCCATTCGGCAGCGTGTACGAGGTGAACACCGACAGCTGGATGTCTTCGTACTTGTTGTGGAAGGCGGACAGGTTCAGGAACAGGCGCTGGTCGAGGAACGACATCTTGCTGCCGATCTCGAAGCTGTCGACCTGCTCGTCGTCGAACGGCTCGCCCGAGCGCGGCACCGCCGTGGTATTGGCGCGGATGTTGTAGCCACCGGACTTGAATCCGCGCGACGCCAGGCCGTAGACCAGGATGTCGGGCGTGACCTGGTAGTCCAGCGAGACCTTCGGCGAGACGTTCTTGAAATTGACCGTCTTGTTGAAGTTGGCGGCGGCACCCCAGGAGGTTTCGTACTGGTTGCTGGTGTAGAAGCGGTTCAACGCGACCGCGTGCTTGTCTTCGTCGGTGTAGCGCGCGCCGACATCCAGGGTCAGGCGGTCGGTCAGGTCGAAGGTCCAGTCGGCATACAGTGCCAGGCTCTTGGTGTTGACCACGCCCTGGGTGTCGCCGAACAGCGGATTGGTCAGGCTGTTCGCCAGCAGCGGGTTCCAGAAATAGTTGAGCACCTGGCCACCGGCATCGCCGTTGAACCAGTACAGGCCCATGACGCCGCGGGCACGGCCGCCGCCGTCGTAGTTGGCCTGCAGTTCCTGGCTGACCTGGCTGTCGCTGTAGAACGCGCGCACATCCACCAGCGGACGCGGCGTGGTGTCGAAGTCGATGTTGGTCTCGGTATCCGACTCGCGCTTGGCGGCCACGTACTTGAACGCCCAGTCCTCGTTCGGCCGCCAGTTGACGGTCGCCGAGGCGCCCTTCATTTCCGTATCGTTGATGTTCTTCATGCCGCTGCGGATGTCGTAGCGGTCGTCGGTCGGCGGATAGGTCGGCGCCAGCGGGTTGGCCGCCAGCATCTTCGCGCCGCGCACGCCGGACTGGTCGTCCATGTAATCGAACGCGAACTGCACGTCGAAATCGTCCTGCGAGTACGCGCCCAACTGCATGCGGACCGCGTTGATTTCCTTGTCGCTGACTTCCTGGCCCGTGTACGTGTTGGTGCCGAAGCCATCGCGGTTCATGCTGGCCACCGACACGCGGCCGCGCAGGCCGCTGTCCTTGCCGCCGATCTCGCCGCCCAGCGCCGCCTTCACGTCCAACTGGTTGTAGTTGCCGACGGTCACCGAGGCGAAGCCCGTGGTTTCCTGCGGCAGGCCGCGCGAGATGTACTTGATCGCGCCGCCGATGGTGTTCTTGCCGTACAGCGTGCCCTGCGGGCCACGCAGCACTTCGATGCGCTCCACGTCGAACACGTCCAGAAGCGCACCCTGCGGACGGGCGATGTACACGTCGTCCAGGTAGATGCCCACGCCCGGGTCCACGCCCCACAGCGGATCGGCCTGGCCGACGCCGCGGATGTAGGCGGTCACCGTGCTGGTGGAGCCGCGCGCAGCGTAGATGGTCAGGTTGGGCACCTGCGCATCGAGATCACCGATGTCGTCGATGGCCAGCTTGTCCAGCGTCTCGGCGGTGAAGGCGGTGACCGCGACCGGCACGTCCTGCAGGGTCTCCTCGCGCTTGCGTGCGGTCACCTTGACCGAATCGAGCGTGGTGGCATTGGTGGCTGGCGTCGTGCTGGCGGGTGCAGCCTCCTGCGCCCATGCCAGCGGCATGGACGACAACAGGACACAGCCGATGGCCAGGCTCAGGTGCTTGCGCTTCATGGGTCTCCCCCTCCCGGGTATGACATCGCGGCGGACGGATGCCGCCGATTGAAGCGAACACTAGGGCCCGGGCCGCGCGGACGGCATCGTACCTTCGTACAGTGGGCCGGCCGGCGTGCCGCTGCCGATACTCGCCGCACTTGCAACCGGCGCTGGCCGAGGGGTGGTGGATGTCGTTCCTGATCGTGCTGGCCGCGCTGTGCTTCCTGATGTTCGTGGCCTACCGCGGCTACAGCGTCATCCTGTTCGCGCCCATCGCGGCGCTCGGCGCGGTGCTGCTGACCGATCCCTCGCTGGTCGCGCCGATGTTCACCGGCCTGTTCATGGACAAGATGGTCGGCTTCCTGAAGCTGTATTTCCCGGTGTTCCTGCTGGGCGCGGTGTTCGGCAAGCTGATCGAGATCTCCGGCTTCTCCAAGGCGATAGTGAAAGCCACCATCAAGGTGGTCGGCGCGCAGCGCGCGATGCTGTCCATCGTGCTGGTGTGCGCGCTGCTGACCTACGGCGGCGTGTCGCTGTTCGTGGTGGTGTTCGCGGTGTATCCGTTCGCGGCGGAGCTCTTCCGCCAGAGCGATATCCCGAAGCGCTTGGTACCGGGCACCATCGCGCTGGGCGCCTTCACCTTCACCATGGACGCGCTGCCGGGCACGCCGCAGATCCAGAACATCATTCCCACCTCGTTCTTCGGCACCACCGGCTGGGCGGCACCGGTGCTGGGCACGATCGGCGGCATCTTCATCCTGATCGTCGGCATGACCTACCTGGAGTGGCGCCGTCGCGTGGCCGCGCGCAACGGCGAGGGCTATGCCGGCAACACGGAGCTGCGCAACGAACCCGAGCCCTTCAAGGGCGACCGGTTGGCGCATCCGCTGGTCGCCATCCTGCCGCTGCTGCTGGTGGGTGTGGCGAACTTCCTGTTCACCCGCTGGATCCCCGGCTTCTACGGCGAGAGCCAGTCGTTCGTGCCGGCCGTGATCGGCAATCCGGCGCCGGTAGTGCAGGAGGTGTCGAAGGTCGCTGCCATCTGGGCCGTGCAGGGCGCGCTGCTGGTCGGCATCGCCTCGGTCATCCTGTTCGCGTGGAAGCCGGTGTTCGCCAGCTTCGCCGAGGGTACGAAGAGCGCCATCGGCGGCGCGTTGCTCGCTTCGATGAACACGGCCTCGGAATACGGCTTCGGTGCGGTCATCGCCGCCCTGCCCGGCTTCCTGGTCGTCGCCAACGCGCTGCAGGCCATTCCGGACCCGCTGGTCAACGAAGCGATCTCGGTCACCGCACTGGCCGGCATCACCGGTTCGGCCTCCGGCGGCATGAGCATCGCACTGGCCGCGATGGCGGACAGCTTCATCGCCAACGCGAACGCAGCCGGCATCCCGATGGACGTGCTGCACCGCGTGGCGTCGATGGCGTCCGGCGGCATGGACACCCTGCCCCACAATGGTGCGGTGATTACCTTGCTCGCCGTCACCGGCCTCAGCCACCGGCAGTCGTACAAGGACATCTTCGCCATCACGCTGGTCAAGACGACGGCGGTGTTCGTGATCATCGGCGTGTTCTACGCCACAGGTTGGGTCTGACGCACGACATGGCGTGACCGGCCTGTGCGCGCGGTCGCAAACCGCGTACGGTTCTTGGCCAATACTCCCCGCCTTCCGGGGAAGGCAGGGAAATCCGCATGGCGTACTACACCGTCCCGTGGCGCCGGCTCGTTTCGCGTGGACCGCTGCGACGCACGGCCGTCGGCGCGCGCGCGCGACTCGATGCCCGTGCCGCAACACGCCCGCAGGTCGCCGCACCTGATCTCGGCGTGCAGGTCCGCCAGCGCCTGAACCGTCTGTATGGCTGGAAGGGCGGCGAACGCGCCAGCCCCAAGGACACTGCGCCCGCACCGGAAGCCGTGGCCGTGCAGAGCGGCGGCCGCGTGATGATGGGCCAGTCGGATCCCCGACTGCTCACGATGGCGCGCCCGCCGTTCGCGGTGCAGGCGCTGAACAACCTCAGCTACGGCGCTACCGCCACCACCATCGCCGAGTTCAATGCACGGGGCAGCACCGACCGCGAGCGACTGGCGAGCTACGTGGACTGGCAGCTCAACTGGGATGCGATCGATGACAGTGCCGTCACCAGTCGCCTCACCGCCGCCGGCTACACCACGTTGAACAAGTCGCTGACCCAGCTGTGGGCCGACCACGTGGTGACGGACCCGGAATACAGCATCCGTATCCGCCCGGCCAACGAAGTGCAGCGCGCCGCCTTCGTGCGCGCGGTGTATTCGCGCCGGCAGTTGCGCGAGGTGCTGGTGAATTTCTGGCACGACCACTTCAACGTGCTGGGTAACGACTTCAGCACCGGCCCGGTGTTCGTGCATTACGACCGCGACGTGATCCGCGCCAACGCCAAGGGCAACTTCCGCACGATGCTGGAAGCCGTCGCGCAGAGCACGGCGATGCTCTACTACCTGGACAACATCAGCAATTCCCGTTCCGGCCCGAACGAGAACTTCGCCCGCGAACTGCTGGAGCTGCATACCTTCGGTGCGGAGAACTACCTGGGTTTCATGGACCCGTTCCAGGTGCCGCCCTGCCCCGAGGACCCGGCCTATCCCATCGGCTACACCGACATCGATGTGTACGAAACCTCGGCCGCGTTCACCGGCTGGTCGGCGAAGAACGGGCACTGGCAGTTCCCCACCGAGAACGACGGCACCTTCGTCTACCGGCAGTCGTGGCACGACGCCGGCCCGAAATTCCTGCTGGGCATGCTGATCTATCCCGAGCAGCCCGCGCTGAAGGACGGCCGCGATGTACTGGACCGGCTGGCCAGCCACCCGCGCGTGGCCAAGTTCATCTGCAAGAAGCTGATCCGCCGCTTCATCAGCGACACACCGAAGCAGGCGTTGATCGACAGCGCAGCGGCGATCTTCCGCGCGAACTGGCGTGCCTCGAACCAGATCGAACTGGTGCTGCGGCATATCCTGAATTCCGACGACTTCATCAACAGCTTCGGCCAGAAGAACCGTCGCCCGTTCGATGCGTCCGTCGCGGCGATGCGCACTTTGGGCGGCGACTGGACGATCCGGCTGGACCACGGCCGCAGCGGCGATTTCATGTGGATGTACGGCTTCACCGGCCACACGCCGTACAACTGGCCTGCGCCGAACGGCTATCCCGACAGCGGACTGGCGTGGTCGGGTTCCAACTCGTATGCGATGACCTGGCGCCTGCTGGGTTGGCTGACCGAGAGCAAGGACGGCGAGGTGCCGCTGCACCCGATCGTGGATACCACCCGCGCCAACGTGCCGGTCGCCAACTGGACCGCGAACACGCTGGTCACCTGGTGGTGCACGCGCCTGCTGGGCTACCAGCCCGAAGCCGCGCGCAAGCAGGCGCTGGTGGCGTTCATGGCGCAGAACGGCGACCCGAACACCTACGTCATCACCGACACCAACACGTGGCAGGGCAGCGACCTGAAGCGGCACTACAACCACGAGCGCCTGCGCAGCCTGGTGGCGCTGATCCTGATGACTCCCGAATTCATGAGCCGCTGAGGCGACGATGACCGACTTCCGACTGACCCGACGCGACTTCGTCAAAGGCTGCGGCGCGGCCGCCATCGTCGGCACCACCGGCGCCAGCCTGATGTTCGCCGACGCCGCCGACGCCGCCGTCAACAGCTATGACACCGTCGTGCACCTGTTCCTGCGTGGCGGCATCGATGGCCTGAACCTGGTGGTGCCGGTCGACGGCGTGGACCGCGGCTTCTATGAGGAAGCGCGGCCCAGCCTGAAGATCGAGACCAGCGGTGCCTACGGCGCCCTGCCGCTGACGCTGTCCGGCGGTGCCGGCACCGGCTTCGGCCTGCACCCGTCCGCGACCGGCCTGCGCGACCTGTGGAACGACGGCAGAATGGCCATCGTGCACGCCTGCGGCATGGCCACCACGGTGACGCGCAGCCACTTCGATGCGCAGCTGTACATCGACCTCGGCACGCCCGGGAAGTACGGCTCACCGACGGGATGGATGACGCGCGCGTGGGAGACGCGGCCCAATGGCACCGGCACGTTGCCCGCGCTCGGCGTGAGCGGCACGCAGCCCGCCGGCCTGATGGGTGCGATCGATGCGCTGACCATGAGCAGCCCGTCCGACTTCTCGCTCAACACCACGGCGTGGAGCTGGCAGCGCACGCGCAGCGATTCGCCCAGCGGCCTGCGTGGCGTCAGCGAAACCGTGGCGTCGCTGTGGAACGGCCAGACCGGCATGGAGGTCAACGGCCGCCGCGCGGACGGCGCGCTGCGCCTGATCGGACAACAGGGCTATGCCAGCCTGCCGGCCAGCTGGCCGACCGGCAACTTCGCACAACAGCTGTGGACCATCGCGCAGACCATCCGCTTCAACCTCGGCCTGCGCTACGCCACGCTGGATCTCGGCGGCTGGGATACGCACGAGGGCCAGGGCACGGCGGGCAGTGGTTACCACTACTACCAGAACAAGATCGCGGAGCTCTCGCAGGCGCTGGCCGCGTTCTACGCCGAACTCAACGGTACCGGCGAGATGGCGCGTGTGACCGTGGTGGTGCAGTCGGAATTCGGGCGCCGCGTGCGCGCCAACGCCAACGGCGGCACCGACCACGGCTACGGCAATCCGATGCTGGTGCTCGGCGGTCCGGTGAACGGGCGCCGCTTCTACGGCAACTGGCCCGGCCTGAATCCGGAAACCCTCTCGCCCACCTTCGGCGATGTGCCGGTGACCACCGACTACCGCCGCGTGATGTCGGAAATCCTCATCCGCCGCATGGGCAACGCCAACCTCAGCCAAGTGTTCCCGGGCTACGCCGGCTATGCGCCGTTGGGGATCATGCAGGGCACCGACATCGCGCCGAAGGTGGACGCAGCGGCCGCTACTGCCGCTGCGATTCCCGCCTTGGTGCCGACGGCAACGCCTTCGACGCCAGCGCAGGAGGCAGCAAGCGACCGCGTCGTGCCCAACTGGCAGCGTCGCGGACCGGTGGATCGCACACTGGTGCGGCGGGAGCGATAGCCACCCGCGCGTGCAGGCGCGGTTTCAGCGACGCCTGCCGCGTCGCGATGCCCTCACCCCTTGCGCGCGTGCCACGCTTTCAGCAGCTCGGCTTCCTTCTCGCGGGTGATGCCGGCACCCAGCTTCGCCTGGCGTTCCGCGGGCAGGCTGCGGAACCAAGCCAGCAGGTCCTGCACGGTGGTCGCCTGTGGGCGGAAGGTCAGCCCGGCAGCAATCGCGCGCTCGTTGCTGACCGCGCCATAGCCCGCATACGGGTTGTCCTTCGACGGCACCCAGATAGGCAGGCCGACCTGCTGCTCGTCCAGGAAGGCCGGTGACACGTGCGTGAGCGTCATGCCGCCGCCGGTGACGGCCTGGCAGCCGTACAGCATGGCGTCCATCGACAGCGCGTAGTCCGGGCCGCAGGCATTGAAGGTGCCCAGCGTGCGCGCCTCGGCCAGACGGATCATCCACTCGCCCAGGTCGCGGCCGTCGATGATCTGGATAGGGTCCTGGCCATCGCCCGGCACCAGGATCTCGCCACCCTGTGCCACGCGATGCGGCCAGTAGGTGAAGCGGTCGGTCTCGTCGCGCGGGCCGACGATGTAGCCCGGCCGCACGATGGTGACGTTCTTGCCGAACTGTTTGTGCGCCTCGGCCTCGCTCAACGCCTTCAGCGGGCCGTAGAGATTTTCGATGTCGCCGCGCAGCGTCTGCTGCGTTTCGGCCATCGCGTCCTTGCCCTTGTACTGCGCCAGCGGGGAGTTCTCGTTGATGCCCGGCTTGCTGCCGTCGGCGTACACCGAGATGGTGGAGATGAAGAGATAGTGGCCCACGTTGCCCTTCAGCACCTGCCCGGCGTCACGCACCCAGAACGGCAGGCTGGTGGGGTTGTCGATGCAGACATCCCACTTGCGGCCCTTCAGTGCCGCCAGGTCACCGGTGTTGCGGTCGCCATGCAGTTGCTCGATGGCCGACGGCCATTCCGGCGAAGGCCGCTTGCCACGGTTGAACAGGGTGACCTTGTGCCCGCGCTTGAGGGCGTAGTCGACCTGGAACGGGCCGGTGAAGCCGGTACCCCCGAGGATCAGGATGTCCAGCGGCTTGGCCGCCTTGCCCACGGGCTTGGCCTCGCCGGCGGCGGAGGCGAACGACGGCAGCGCAGCGGCGGCGGCGGCCAGCGCGCCGAGCTTGAACAGGTCACGACGGGTGGTCATGCGGGTGCTCCCCAGCGGTGTCAGGAAAACGACTAGATAGCACCGCGCCGGCCGGCAAACCCCTGCCGGAAGTCGGTGTGACTTCCTGTGCGCCCTCCGTACCGGACGGCAGGGCGGATCCGAGGGGAGGCATGGTCCACGAAGCGCGTGCACGTCGTCGGCATGGCGCGCAACATCGTCCATCATCGATCCGGCGGCCGCCCTCGCCCACCCCGCGCGTTGAACCCCTCCGGGAC
>CAMPIO010000074.1 GCA_946886405.1 uncultured Pseudoxanthomonas sp. | reverse complement strand
CTCCCACGCTTCGCCCGCCCATCTTGTTGCTCGCGGGCTGCGCAATTGAGAATCTGATCAAGGGTATTGCCGTTTTTAAGAAGCCCGATCTGGCTGAAGATGCCAGAAAGTTCAATCACAAGTTGCTCGAAATGGCTGAGCTTGCAGAGATTGAGCTTAGTGAAGAAGAGAGAGACGTTTGTAGACTTCTTGAGGTATTCGTTGTCTACGCGGGCAGGTATCCAGCGGGCAGAAATAAAGACAATAGCTACTCGCAGATCGTGACGGGCCCCGATTGGTTCGCAGCCTACGGAAAGCTGTTTCACCGGATCGAGGCGCTCTACCCTGCAGACGTGCGTGGAGCGGTGCAGCCTTCCGAGAATCCACACTTCTACCCGTTCGTTGAGAAGCCCCGTTGAAATGTTCGAAGCGCTTCCCCGACCTGTTGTCCTGAAACAGGAGGCGGGTAATTGGGAGAAGTCGGTTACGATGTTCGCAACCTGCCAGCATCCAGGTGTGGTCATGCGCGCACCTTGCGGACGCAGACGTTAAAGCCCTTGGGGTCGATGCTGTGCGCGCAGCGGCACGCGGTCTGATACGAAGCGAAGGTTGCGATTACGGCCCACTCGCCGCCGCAGTGCTGCAGAACGTTGAACATGTTCGATCCCCCGCCCTAGCGCCCTAGACCCCGGTCACCCCAGCTAGGGCGCTGGGGGCCGGGCGACCGCCTACGGCTGTAGGCGATGAGGGCTTTATACGCGTCTACGCCCGTAGGCGTCAACACCTGTAGGCTACGGCCGTCAACTACGGTCGGAGGCGGGATGGACTGGTCGGAATTCTTTGAGCGTACGCGCGTAGCGGCTGGCGTCGAGAGCTTCTCGAAGCTGGCTCCGTTGCTGGAAATTTCGGATGGCGCGATTGGGCACTATCGCCAAGGGAGGCGCGTGCCGCAGGTGTGGGTGGTGGCGGCAGCTCTGAAAATTCAGGGCCATCCGACGCCGGAAAAGGCGGCGATTGAGATCATGAAGAAGGCGGCTCTGACATCGCCGGAGCGCACGTTCTGGAAGCGACTTGCCGCGACTGCCACCCTCCTAGCGGTGGTGGTCTTCCCTGCTCTGCCTGAGCGCGCTCAGGCCGCAGAACGGGCGTCGGACGCGCCCGCAGTAGACATTATGCGAAATTATGGATGTGCCGGTATCGGGCTATCAGCACCCCTTACGGCGGCCCCACCGATATCCCCGCCTCCGTCTGCATCACCGGCTTCATCGTCCCGTCCGGGTTGTACTGCAGGTGCTCGACCGTGACTGCGCGCCGTCCGATCGCGCCGTTCTGGTCACCGATGGCGAGTGCGGCGTTGTGCAGGAACAGGTACCAGCGGCCCTTGAACTCCGCGATTCCCGGATGGATCGTGAAGCTGTACTTGCCGGAGCCCGTCAGTTCGCCACGGTACGTCCACGGGCCGGCCAGTGACGTCGCCGTCGCATAGGACACCTTTTCATCCCGGTGCGTCGCACGATCCAGCGAGGCGTACGTCAGGTAGTACAGATCGCCGCGCTTGTGCAGCCACGGACCTTCTTCGAAATGCGGCGGCGTGATCTCGGTGATCGGGCCGTCGAGCTCGATCATGTTCGGCTTGAGCCGCGCGAGGTAGCACTGCCGGTTGCCCCACGCGATCCACGTCGTGCCGTCGTCGTCGGTGAAGACCGTCGGATCGATGTCCTCCCAACTGTGCGTGCCCTTGGGCGTCATCTCGTTGGTGATCAACGCCGCACCCTTCGCGTCGACGAAGGGACCTGTCGGACTGTCGGCCACCGCCACCGCGATGGCCTTGCCCGGATGCGCATCGTCATGTTCGACTGCCGCGTAGAACCAGAACCGCCCGTCCTTCTCGATGGCCTGCGACGCCCACGCGTCCGCTTTGGCCCAGGCGAAATCGGCGACCTTCATGATCGGCCCATGGTCGACCCAGGTCGCCATGTCCGTCGTCGAATAGACCAGCCACTCGCGCATGTTGAACATCTCGTCGCGCTGCGCCTGGTCGTGTCCGACGTAGAGATAGAGACGGTCGCCGACCACGAGCGGCGCCGGATCGGCGGTGAATGTGTCGCGTATCAGCGGATTCGACCGCGGGGTCGCCGATGACACGCCCTCCCCGGCCTGCGCTGACACCGGAAGCGCAAACAGGGTCGCCAACAGCGACACGCATGCGACGCGATAAACCCTCATCGTCTCTTCTCCTGCAGGGCGGGTTGAACTCCCTGCCCCCTCCGCGCCAGCCAGCCGTGCATCGCCATCCAGTCCGCGAACGCATCGAAACAGCGCGTGCTCGTCGTCGGCTTGGCATACATGCCGAACCCATGGCCGCCCTGTTCGTAGAGATGGAACTCCACCGGGCGCCGCGCCGTGCGCCACGCTTCGACCAACACGAAACCGCCATCGGCGAACAGGCCATCGTCCGCCGCGATGGCGACGAACAGGGGCGGCGCATCGGCGGGCACCTCGATCGCGGCCAACGGACCGTAGATCATGCCGATGAACGCAGGGTCGGCGTCTTCGACGGCCAGCGTCGTGGCGAGCGTCAACATGGCACCGGCGGAGAAACCGACCATGCCGATGCGCCTGGGGTCCACGCCCCACTCCGTGGCGCGGCTGCGCACCAGGGCGAAGGCGGCGCGCGCGTCGGCGAGTTGCGGCGCGAGGTACGGAATCGACGCCACTGGATCCACGCGGTGCGGTGGCACGGGGCCGGACAGCATCGCCTGCATCGATTGCGCGAAGCCATCGAGATCGTCGGGCGTGCGCTGCAGCCGGTACTTCAGCACGAACGCGGCGACGCCCCGCTCCGCCAAGGCACGCGCAACGTCCCATCCTTCGTTCTGCATCGACAATGCGCGGAAGCCTCCGCCCGGCGCCACGATCACCGCCGTGCCGGTCGCCTTCGCCGGATCCGGCAGGAACGGCGTGAGCGTGGCACGGTCGACGTTGCGCACGAACACGCTGCCGTACTGCCGGTGCCAGGCTTCGGCCACGTCGCTGTCGGTGGCGTGTGGCGGACCAAGCGGAATGGCGTTCGGTTGCGGCGGCGCGGCGATGGTGGTCATCACGTCGTCCTGCGCATGGGCAGCCGCGGAGAAGATCCACGCCAGTATCGTGAACGCGAGACAGAGGACCGCCACCGCGCGAATCCGGTAGGCGCATGCCGTCGGGCGAGCGACCCTTCGCCGCTGTGTATTCATTCCGCCCTCCCCTTGCCGGACGCCCAGGCGAGTTCGAAGGACAACGACGTCCTCTGGCCGGGCGATAGCACGCGCGGTGCAAGCGTGAAGGCATCCGGCGGACCGGTCTGCGGCTCAACGCAGGTGGAATGCGCGGCGCCGTCGTACACCACCCAGTGGTCGGTGTCGGCCTTCAGGCGCAGCACCTGGTCGCCTCGGTGCAGGGAAATATCGCCGCTGGCCACGAAACAGTCGTCCCACGGACCCGCGGTGGGCGGTAGGCGCGGCAGCGTGGCGATACCGTTCGCGTCGCGCGGATACATGGCGTCCGGTCCGAACACGAGCCGATCGGGTTTGCGGAACCACGGGTGCCAGCCGAGGGCGACCGGCATCGCCCGGCGGCCTGCCTGCACGGCGAGTTCGAGGAACAGCCGGTCGCCCTCAACGCGCACCACCTGCGTCGACGTGCCGCCGAACGGCCAGTAGCCGTCTTCGGGAAGGCGCAGCGACAGCTGCGCGCGGTCCGCATCGAGCGCATCGATCTGCCAGGGCCGCGAGAATCCGACGCCATGGATCGCATGCCCGCCGAAATTCACCGGCAGCGCATGCGACGTGCCGCCGAACGCGAACTGTCCGCCACGCAGGCGACCCGCCCACGGCACCATCGGATAGCAGCCCCAGGCGATGGTCGCGGGCCAGCCGTCGTCGGGCCCTACCAGCCATTCCCTTCCATCGAAACGGATCTGCGCCAGACGACCGCCGGCGTCCGGCGCGAGCGCCACCTGCAGGCGCTCCGTGCGCAACCAGTGCAGCGGCCCCGCCGGCATCGGTGCCAGCGCATCGTCGCGCGGCGACGGCAGGTCAGCCGCCATAGGGATCGATGGTGCGGATGCGTCCATCCGCGTCGTGGTGCAGCACCGTGCACTTGGCGGAACGCAGGTGCGTCACGCCGCCCGACATCAATGCATCGTGGTAGAACAGATACCACTGGCCCTCGAACGCGCAGATCGAATGGTGCGTGGTCCAGCCGACGACGGGCGTGAGGATGACGCCGCCGTAAGTGAACGGGCCATAGGGACTGTCGCCCACCGCATAGCACAGCAGGTGCGTATTGCCGGTGGAGTACGACAGGTAGTAGCGGCCGTCGTGCTTGTGCACCCAAGGGCCTTCGAAGAACCGGCGCGCATGGTCGTCGGCGCGCAGCGGTTGCCCGTGCTCATCCAGGATCACGATCTCGCGCGTGGCTTCGGCAAGCGAGGTCATGCCGGCATCCAACCGGCCGACGCGCGGCCCGAGCGCAGGCGCATCGTCCACGGGTTCCTCATGTGCGGCGTCGTAGCGGTTGTCGCGATACTTCTGCAACTGCCCGCCCCAGATGCCGCCGAAATACAGGTAATGCGTTCCGTCGTCGTCCTCGAAGACGGCCGGATCGATCGAATACGCGCCTTCGATGGGAGCGGGTTCGGCGGTGAAGGGGCCTTCCGGTGTCTCCGACACTGCCACGCCGATACGGAACAGACCACCGCCGTCCTTGGCAGGGAAATAGAGGTAGTAGCGACCATCGCGGTGTGCCGCATCAGGCGCCCACATCTGCTTGTCGGCCCACGGCACGTCGCGCACGTGCAGCGCCACGCCGCAGTCGGTGGCCTCGCCTTCCGGCGTGTCCATCCGCAGCACGTGATAGTCCTCCATGCCGAAGTGCCCCCCTTCGTCGTCGAACGCGCCGCCGCCGTCGATGTCGTGCGAGGGATAGATGTACAGGCGGCCCTCGAACACATGTGCGGAGGGATCGGCCGTGTAGATGTGGGTCACCAGCGGTCGGGAAATTGCACGCGTCTTCAGTCGCTCGAGCGTGCCGTCGGGCGCCGGAGCGTCGTCGTGCAGGGAGGTGTCGTTCATGGTCAGGGAGGTGTGGTTCACGCGGCCGCGCTCGCTGCGCGGCGACGCTGTTCGAGGTCGTGTTCGATGCGCGTCTCCATCCGCTTGTCGATCCGGTAGATGAAGAGCAGCGCCACCGCGACGAGGAAGGGGATGGAGCAATAGACGCTGACGGTCAGCCGGATGCCGTCGACGACCGCATCGGGCTGCGTCGCCGCACCGGCCTGGTAGCCGTAGTGCGCCAGGATGCCGGCGACCAGCGCGCCGCCGACACTGAGGCCTATCTTCAGTCCGCACAACATGGCGGAGAAGATGATGGCGGTGGCGCGACGATGGTTCTTCCACTCGGAGTAGTCCGCGACGTCGGCGATCATCGCCCACAGCAGCGGGATGGTGATGCCGTAGCAGAAGCCGTGCAGCATGAACGCGCCGAACGCCAGCGCCACCGCCGTGGGTGGAAACACGTAGAACGCGAGCAGGAACAACGTCGACACGAACAGTGCGCCACCGAAGACATCACGCTTGCCGAAACGGTCGGCCAGGCGGCGCGAGAAGCCGATGCCGAGGATCATGCAGATGATGCCGCTGCCGTTGAACAGACTGAAGGCCGAGGTGGCCGGATCCTCGGGCCAGGTGAAGCCGGACAGCCCCAGGCCGGTGAGCGCTGCATTCAACGCCGCGATGAAGCCGTTGAAACCCGACTTGTCGAGGAAGCCCGACAACGCCGCTTCGCTCATGTAGTACTGGAAGTAGTAGATGTACGTGCCGCCCTTCAGCGCGAGGTTGATGAACACCAGCACGGTCAATGCCAGCATCACCTGCCAGGGGCGGTTGCGCACCAGATCGGCGAGATCCTGCATCACCCCACCGGACTGCTCCTTCGTCGGCACGATGCGTTCGCGCGTGGTGGCGAAGGTGATCAGGAAGAACACGGTACCCACCACGGCGAACACGGTCATCACGCGCTCGAAGCCGAGCACACGGTCGCCGTCGCCCAGGATCAGTACCAGCGGCATCAGCAGGACCTGGATGATGAACTGCGCGATCATCACCGCCACGAAGCGGTACGCCGACAGACTGTTGCGCTGCGCCATGCTGCCGGTCAGCACGCCGCTGAGCGCGGAGTACGGCAGGTTGTTGGCCGCGTAGACGCACACCAGCAGGCTGTAGGTGGTCAGCGCATAGATCACCTTGCCGCGCTCGCCGAAGTCCGGCGTACTGAAAGCCAGCAGCGACAGCACGCCGAACGGGATCGCCGTCCACAGGATCCACGGGCGGAACCTGCCCCACCGCGTCGACGTGCGGTCCGCGGCGATGCCGATCAGCGGCGTGAACACGAAGGCGCCCAACAGGCCCACGACGAAGATGATGGTCGCCGCCGTCGCCGGTGGCAGGCGGTAGACATCGGTATAGAAGAACGCCAGATAGGTGATCAGCGTCTGGAAGATCAGGTTCGCCGCCAGGTCGCCCAGGCTGTAGCCCAGCTTTTCGCGGATCGATAGCGTGTGGTCAATGCTGGCCATGCGTCGGCTGTCCTGGACGTCGTACAAGGAAGAGAGGCGGGGAAACGCGGTACGTTGCGCTCATCGAGCCGTGACCTCGAAGGGGGCCTGCACACGGGCATCGGCACTCGAACCGCCCACGCGCACCTCGTAGCGTCCCGGCAGCACGACATACGCACCGCGCGCTTCGTCGAAACGACGCAGCGCCTGCTGCGGTTCCAGTTCGAACGTCACGGTGCGCCGCTCGCCGGGCGCCAGGTGGATCCGCTGGAAGCCGCGCAGTTCCTGCTGCGCATCACCGGCTGCGGCCTGCAGCGGACGCACATACAGCTGCACCACCTCATCACCTGCCCGCTTGCCGGTGTTCGCCACGTCCACCTGAACGCGCAGGCGACCATCCGGCGAGACGGTGCGCGCATCGGTGCGCAGGTTGCGGTAGTCGAAGCGGGTGTACGACAGACCGTGCCCGAACGGATACAGCGGTGTGCCGCGGAAGTAGCGGTACGTGCGGCCTTCCATCGTGTAGTCGTCGAACGCCGGCATCGGCTGGTCGGCGGTATAGAACGTCACCGGCAGGCGGCCGGCCGGGTTGGCGTCGCCGAACAACGTCTCCGCCACGGCGGTACCGCCGCGCTGGCCCGGGTACCACCCCATCAGGATGGCCGGCAGGTTCTCCTGCGCCCAGTCCACCGCCAGCGCGGAACCACCCGTCAGCACCAGTACGACCGGCTTGTCGGTGGCGTGCAGTGCTTCGAGCAGTGCGCGCTGCGTGGCGGGCAAGCGCAGGTCGGTGCGGTCCCCACCCGCGAAGCCCGGGTAGTTGACCGTCATCTCCTCGCCTTCCACATCGCCCGTCAGACCACCGACGAACACCACCACATCGGCGTTGCGGGCAATGTCGATGGCTTCCTCGAACGGCGGCTTCGCCCCCGGCATGCGCCAGGCCAGGCGCACGCCGGCGTCGCGCTCGGCGTCGTAGTACTCCAGTCGCAGGTCGTAGGCCCGCCCGGCCTGCAGGTCGAGCTCCACGCCATCGCTGCGCAGGCGGTCGCTGTCCGTCCAGTGGTCGAGCACGCGCTTGCCGTCCACGTACAGGCGGACACCGTCGTCGGCCGCGGCTTCGATCCGGTATTTCCCCGACACCGGCGGCAGCAGCTGGCCACTCCAGCGGATGCTGAAACGATCGTTCGGAATGCCCTGCCCCGGCGCCGCTTCACCGCGCGCCAGCAGATTGTCGGTCGGCGAGCCGCGGTCCCAGCGGAAGCCGATCTGCGCATCGGTGCGCACCAGCGCGGGCGATCCGGACAGATCCTGCGTGCGGAAATATTCGCCGCGCAGGCCGCGTTCCGGGGAGTCGGCGGATGGCCGCAGGTAAGCGGCTTCGATCAGCGGCGTCGCGGCAGGATCGTCGCGCCCTTCCACCAGGTCCACGCCACGCGCATAGCTCACCTCGATGCCCTTGGCGGCGTCGCGGATGCCCTGCAGGATCGTCACCGGCGCAGCCGGCGTTCCGAAGTAGTTGCCCAGCAGCGCCATGGTGTCGTCGGCGGTCGGACCGACCACGGCGATGCGCTTCAGGGCGCGCGACAGCGGCAGGATGCCGTCGTTCTTCAGCAGCACCAGCGATTCGCGCGCCGCCTTCAGCGCCAGCGCATCGTGCGCAGGCGCCTGGTTCACGGAGTACGGAATGCGTGCCCAGCGCACGCGCTCGGGCGGATCGAACATGCCCAGCCGCATCCGTGCCGTGAACAACCGCGTCACCGCGTCATCGATCTCGGCTTCGCTGATCAGGCCCTGGCGCACCGCGGCCGGCAACGTGGAGTATTCCTCGCCGCATTCCAGCTCGGTGCCGTTCTTCACCGCCAGGGCAGCGGACTCCTCGCGCGTGGCGACGATCTTGTGGTTCTTCCAGATATCGACGATGGCCCAGCAGTCGGAGACCACGTAGCCCTTGAAACCCCAGTCGCGGCGCAGCACGTCGCGCAGCAGGAACTTGCTGGCACTGGCGGATTCGCCGTAGACGCGGTTGTAGGCACCCATCACTGCGTCCACGTCGCCCTCTTTCACCAGCGCTTCGAACGCGGGCAGGTAGGTGTCGTACAGGTCGCGCTTGCTTGGCTTCGCATCGAAGTGGTGGCGGTCGGCCTCCGGGCCGCTGTGCACGGCGAGATGCTTGGCCGTGGCATCCAGCTTGCGGTAGGTCGGATCGTCGCCCTGCAGGCCGCGCACGAACGCCACGCCCATGCGCGATGTCAGATAGGGATCTTCGCCGTAGGTCTCCTGTCCCCTGCCCCAGCGCGGATCGCGGAAGATGTTGATGTTCGGCGACCAGAACGTCAGGCCCTGGTAGCGACCGTGCTGGCCATCGCGGACGAACTGGTGGTGCTTGGCGCGCGCTTCGTCGCTGATGGTGGTGGCGATCTCGCCCATCAGCGGCACGTCGAAGGTAGCCGCCAACCCGATGGCCTGGGGGAACACCGTCGCCTGGCCGGCCCGTGCCACGCCATGCAGTGCCTCGTTCCACCAGTCGTAGGCGGGAACGCCCAGGCGTTCGATGGCGGGTGCGGCATTCTGCATCTGCGCCGCTTTTTCCTCCAGCGTCATCTGCGCGACCAGAGACGCGGCGCGTGCTTCGAAGCTGCGCGAGGTGTCGAGCCACGGCTTCGCATCGGCCGCCTGCGCGGACGGCGAAACCCACGCAGCCACGCACATGACAAGTACACACAACCCGGGCGTGACGCGCCGGACACGGGAAACGGAAGGCATCGTCGTCATCATTCGCTCCTCGAAGCGCGCTCGTCGCGCGCGAACGGTCCCAGCAGGGCACCGACGAAACCGCCGGCGCGATCGGTACTCAGCACGGTGCCATCGACCTGACTGGCCAACGTCTGCCATCCTCGGCCGTCGCCGGTGTCGAAGGCGAAACCGTAGTCGCCTTCGTCGCCGTCGATTTTCAGGCGAAGTGAGTCGGTCGCCGCCACGTCGCGCGTGGCCAGCGTGCGCGTGGTGCCGCTGCCATCGCGGCCCTCGAGGAAGACCGCTACACGATCACCCTCCAGCCTTCGCACTCCGAGGAAGTACCAGTACGCCTCGCTCTGGAACGCCGCCAGTCCCGCAGCCACGCCGGGCACAGGCGTCGTCATCGCCGTGCTGGCCTCGAAGCGCAGGTGCTGCTGGCGACGGCCAAGGAACGCGGGATTGCGCAACGTCTCCAATCCTTCCGCCAGGGGATGGACCGCCAGGGAACCGGGACGCGCGGCCAGGTCTGCCCACGCGGAACTGGGCACGCGCACGCGCAGCCATTCGGAGGCCAGCGCCGGACCATCGAATTCATCGCGATGGGAGAAGTTGCCGGTGGATGGCGCCTGCGTCGCCTCGCCCTGCATCCACGAAGGCGCCTTCACGACATACGGAATCGCCTGGTCGGCAGGCAGGATCTCCGGCCAGCCGTCGCGCCACTGCACGGGCAGCAGATAGGTCTCGCGGCCCGTGTTGTAGTGGCGGCGCTGGTAGTTGCGACTCGCCAGGAACACCGCCCACCAGGATCCATCGGGGCCCTCCACCAGGTCGGCATGGCCCGCATTCGTGATCGGCAATGGACGATCCACGGGCAGGTCGCGCTGGGTCAGGATGGGATTGCCCGCATACGGCGCATAGGGGCCCCACACGTCGCGGCTGCGCAATACCACCTGCGAGTGCTGCGGACCGGTGCCGCCTTCCGCGTCCGACAGGTAGTACCACCCATCGCGCTTGTAGAGGTGCGGACCCTCGATCCAGATCGGATTCTTCTCCGGCTCCACGCCGCCATCGATCAGCACCTTGCGCGGACCGACCGGCTGGAAGCGCGCCAGGTCGATCTGCTGCATCCAGATCGCGCGGTGTCCGTCGTAACGTGCCGGACCCGGCGGTTCGTCGTTGTTGAGAAGGTAGACCTTGCCGTCGTGATCGAAGAACAGCGACGGATCAATCCCGCCGATGGTCGGCAGCCAGTGCGGGTCCGACCACGGACCGGCTGGATCGCGGGCGGTGGCGATGAAGTTCCCTCCACTGTCGGTCGCGGTGGTGACCACGTAGAACAGGCCGTCGTGGAACTCGATGGTCGGCGCGAAGATGCCGCGCGACACGCTCAGGCCATCGAAATCCAGCTGCGTGGGACGGTCGATGACGTTGCCGATCTGTTTCCAGTGCACCAGGTCCGTGCTCTCGAACACCGGAATGCCGGGGAAGTAGGTGAAGCTGGAATTGACGAGGTAGAACTTGCCGTTGGCGGCGACGATGCTGGGGTCGGCATGGAAGCCCGCCAGCACGGGATTGCGGTAGTGCCCGGCGGGCAATGGCGCGTCGAACGCGGCATCGCGTCCGCTGTACTCGAACCAGTCGAAGTAGACGGGAGGCGCGTCCTTGGCCGCCTGCGCGTTGCCGCTCGCGGCCAGCAGCGCGAGCGCAATGCCCAGCAGGCCGCGCACCGCGTTGCGGGCTGCAGGGACACGGCGCGTGTGCGTGCGGCCATCCTGGAGGTTTCGCGGGGAGAACAGGGTCATCGGGGCGCCTCGACAGAAGGGACGGAACGTTCGAAAGGACCGGCCGGCATGCCGGCGGTGTCGCGAAGGGTGCATATCGGGCCATCGGCCCAGCAGTAGCGCACGCGGGTGGCGGCAGCGACGACAGGACCGCGCAGCACGACCTGCCGGTCTTCGATGTGTGCCTCGGCGTACTGGCAGCGCTGGGTGGCATCGCAGAGTTCGAAGCCGATGGGGTTGTCCGCGCCGACGGCGACCAGCGTGCCGGTGACATCGTCGAACGCGATGCTCACACCGTCCGGTGTGCGCGACACTGCACGCACGACGGGGCCTGATTGTGCGAGCGTGCGTTCGCCGTAGACCACGTGGCGCGCGAGGCGTGCGAGACGTCGGCCGAGTTCCTGCTTGTTCGGCGGATGGATGTCGTACGCATCGCCAATGTCGATGGTGACCGCGAGACCCGAGCGCGGATCTTCCGCGGCGACCTGCCGCTGCACGTCGCGCAGTTGGGCCCAGCCGCTTTCCACCGGTGCGGACGGCGGCATGCCATAGCCCGCCAGTTGCACGACGAGAAATGGCGTCTGCGGTCCGAACCGGCGCCGCCAGTCGTCGCGCAGCAGGCGAAGCAACGGGGCGTACGCGGCGGCCTCGCCGGTATTGGATTCGCCCTGGTACCAGAGCATGCCGCGCACACCGTAGTCGTGCAGCGGCGCGATCATGCCGTTGTACAGCGTCGACAGGCCCGTGGCGGCTTGCCAGGGCGCGCCCGGCGGCGACGCGTCCGACGGCGCGATGCGGTACTGCCAGGGCGTGTCCAGGACTACGCGCGTGCCGTCGGCAAAACGCAGGGCGTGCGCGTCCGCCGGGCCAGCCAAACCGCCGTCGCGATAGGTGTCCAGCACGTTGACCACCACCGTGTTGATGCCCGGCTTCAACCGCCCCGGCGGCAGCGGATAGCGGCGCGGCTCACCTGCGCCGTAGCGACTGCCCACCGCCACGCCGTTCACCCAGGTCATGTCGGTCTCGTCGGCAGGCCCCAGTTCCAGCGTCGCGGTGGCGGCTGCCTGCGCCGCCGTGAGCGTGACCTGCGTGCGGTACCAGACCATGCCGTTGTAGTTGGCGAGCGTGGCGATGTTCCATCGCTCCCACGCGCCCAGCGATGCGGGTGCGTCGCGCCAGTCGCCTACGGGCGTCGCGGGTTGCCATGGCAGGTCGCCGGGCACGGCATCCGGACGCGTCGTCCACCAGCGCTCCCACTGCCGGCCCCACTGCGCAACCGCCGCAGCAGGATCATCGGCATAGGTCGCGAGCACATCGAGCACATCGTCATGGCCGCCGCCGGCACGCAGGGCGGACGCGCCGATCCAGGCTTCTATCCGCGATCCGCCCCAGGCCGCCTGGATCAGCCCCATCGGCACGTCGACGGTCTTCTGCAGCTCGCGCGCGAAATAGAGGCAAGCGGCCGAGAAATCGCGCACCGTGTCCGGCGAGGCGGGGGTCCACGCGACCCGGCCCTGGAACGACGACTGCGGCGCCACCACCGTGGCCTGCGGAACGGTGAACAAGCGGATGCGCGGATAGGTGCCGGACGCGATCTCGCTGTTTGCGTCGAGCGCGCGCCAGACCGGCAGTTCCATGTTCGATTGACCCGAGCACAGCCAGACGTCGCCCATGTGCACATCGCGCACCCGCTGCGTGACCTGCCCTGCCCTGGCCACCAGTTCGTACGCCCCCCCGGCCGCCACAGGGCGCAAACGGGCGCTCCACCGGCCCTCGGCATCGGCGCGGGTGGTCACGGTCTGGCGAGCGAAGGACACGGAGACCGTTTCGCCCGCCCGCGCCTGACCCCACACACGGAGCGGCACGTCGCGCTGCAGGACGGCGTGATCCTGGAACAGGGGATGCAACAGCGGCTCGACGCTGGCCGATTGCGCACGTGCAGGCGGCGACGCGGCAACGCACAGCGATGCGATGACCAGGATGCCCGCGAGCGCGAACCTCATCGTCCGTCCCCCGGCGCGAACGGGAACTGCAGTGCCTGGTAGTACGCCAGCGGATGCGGCGGCGGCTGTTCGCCCTCCGGCAGCGCACGACCGTTGAGCGACTGGAAGTAAGCCACGCTGGCATCGCGCCACCACTGCGCTTCGTTGCGCTGGATGCGCAGGAAGGCGGCGACCTGACGATGGCGCGGCGCATCCACCCTGCCCTCCAGACGGCTCCAGGTGGCCTGCATCGCCTCGACATTCCGCACGCCACGCGAATAGCGATGCACCAGTTCGTCCCAGAGCGGCCGGCCGGAGCGCATGGGGTGGTCCCACGGCACGTGGTGGAACCACAACAACAGCGACTCCGGCACGCGTTGCTCATCGGCGAAGTCGCGCGCGACTTCCGGTGCGTACTGCGATACCGCATCGCTTCCCGACGCGGTGCGATCGAACCCGATGCGATGGCGATCCGCACGGTGGTAGTACACCGAGGTCCAGTCGGCACGCGGACCTCCGTCGACCCACGGACCCGGGCCGTAGTGATGCCCGCGCGCCATCACGTGGTGCAATCCCAGCGGCGTCATGTAGTCGACCGCCGTTTCCCGCGAGGCCATCATCATGTCGACGACCGGGCGCACCACGTCCTCCTCCCGGGAAAACGTCATGGCGACCCAGTCGGCGGCGATGTCGCGGGAAGACTGCCGGGGATTCCATGCCAGCCGACCGAAGGCGTACCAGTTCGCCTGATCGAAGTGCGAGCCACTCCAGGTGCGGTCGTCGCCGATGTTGGCCACGCCCGCCATGCCGGATAGCGCATGGCCGGTCAGCGAGCCGTCGACGACCCGGGCGACGGTGGAACCGGGGCCGCGCGCCCGTGTGTCGGCGCGCAGGACTTCCTCGTACAGCGGCCCCTGGTAAACCAGGTGCGTCGCAAAGCCGAGATATTCCTTGGTGATCTGGAATTCCATCATCAAGGGCGTGCGCGGCATCGCGCCGAACAGCGGATGGAACGGCTCGCGCGGCTGGAAGTCGATGGGTCCGTTCTTCACCTGCAGCAGCACGTTGCGGCGGAACGAGCCATCCAGGCCGACGAATTCGTTGTACGCCTGTTTCGCACGGTCCTCGGGCACGTCGTGTGCGTAGACGAAGGCGCGCCACATCACCACGCCATCGTGCGGCGCCAGCGCGTCGGCCAGCAGGTTGGCGCCATCGGCATGCGAGCGCCCGTAGTCCTGCGGACCGGGTTGCCCTTCCGAGTTGGCCTTGACCAGAAAACCGCCAAAATCCGGAATGAGCGCGTAGATCTCGTCCGCCTTGTCGCGCCACCAGCGCTGCACGCCGGGGTCGAGCGGATCCGCAGTGGCAAGGCCTCCCAGTTCGATCGGCGCGCTGAATCGCGCACTCAGGTACACGCGCAGGCCGTACGGACGGAATACGTCCGCCAGCGCCGCCGCCTTGCGCAGGTACTCGCGCGACAGGCTCAACGCCTGGGCGTTGACGTTGTTGAGTACGGTCCCGTTGATCCCCACCGACGCATTGGCGCGTGCATAGTCCGTGTAGCGCGGGTCCTGCCAGTCCGGCAGCGTGTGCCAGTCCCACAGCGAGCCACCCGCGTAGCCACGCTCGACGTAACCGTCCAGGTTGTCCCAGTGGTTGAGCACGCGCCGCGTGGTCGCAGGCGACTCGCGGACCTCCAGACCCTCCAGCGACACGCCGGTCTGCAGCAGGCGCAACAGATGGAAGACGCCGTACAGCACGCCGATGTCCTCGCGTGCCGCGACCACAACCACATCGCGCCCTTCCACCTGTGCAGACCGGAGCAGATAGCCCTCTTCGCCCAGGGTGCCCAGCTCCCCACGGAAGGGCGCGACCCAGGGTGACGACTGCGGTGTGCCCAGAACGAACGCACGACCGTCGCCAAGCAAGGTACGCAACCGTGGCGTCCTGCCCAGCAAGCCGGAAAGACCGCGCTCCAGTTCCTCGCGCGCGACGCGCTGGGTGGCAGTGCGGTCGGGCGCGACGATCTCCTCCGCCTGGGCGCGATACTCGCCCGCCGACGCAGCGTCGACCGGCACGTAGCGCATCCACAACGCGTAGCCGTCTTCCGCCCGTGCTGTGCCGGCGCATGCCAGCAAGGCCAATGCCATCGCCACCAGCCAACTGCGCCGCCCGTCGCCGCGCCGGAAGGTTAGCGGTAACATTCGAATGTCCGGGGGACAGGCGGGCGCGAACTGTTCCATCATCCCGCCAGATATCCAAGCCGGACGGGCCGGTCGCTGCTCGGCGACGCCACAGCACAAGAAGGGAACGCGTATTGGACAAGCCGAAAAAGTCGATCCGCCGCAAGACCAGCGGCGTGACGATCGACGAAGTGGCCGCGCTGGCCGGCGTGTCGCCCATGACCGTCTCGCGGGTGATCAACAACCAGGGCAAGGTCCGCGACACGACGCGCGAGCGCGTCATGCGCGCCGTGCGCGAGCTGGACTACACGCCCAACCTGGCCGCCAGTTCGCTGGCCGCCGCGCAACACACGCGCATCGCCCTCATCTACACCAATCCCAGCGGCGCCTACCTGCGTGAACTGCTGGTCGGCCTGCTGCGGGTAGCGTCCCGCACTGCCGTCCAGCTGGTGGTCGATTACTGGGACGACCTGGATACCGAATCCGAACGCAAGGCGGCACGTGCGCTGGGCGCGCGCGTCGATGGCGTCATCCTGCCTCCCCCGCTGTGCGAATCGCGCGCGGCGGTGACGGAGCTGGTGAAGGCGGGTGTCCCCGTGGTGGCTATCGCATCGGGTCGTTTCAGCGACGACATCTCCTGCGTCCGGATCGACGACTTCCGCGCTGGCAGGGAAATGGCCGAACACCTCATCGAACAGGGCCACAGCCGCATCGGTTTCATCCGCGGACGCAGCGACCTCAGCGCCAGTTCGCGCCGGTACGACGGGTTCGTCACCGCGCTGCATGATGCCGGGCTCGACGTGGATACCGACCTCGTCCAGCAGGGCGACTACACCTACCGTTCCGGACTGAAGGCCGCCGAGAAGCTGTTGGCCCATCGCAAGCCGCCGACCGCCATCTTCGCCAGCAACGACGACATGGGCGCGGCCGCGATCTCGGTGGCGCATCGCCGCGGCCTGGACGTGCCGCGCGACCTGTCGGTGGTCGGCTTCGACGATACCTCGGCCGCCACCACCGTGTGGCCGGAACTCACCACCATCCACCAACCGATCGCTTCGATGGCGAATGCGGCCATCGATATCCTGCTGCGCAGCATCCGTCGCAAGACCGACAGCACCCGCGTGCTGATGGACCACGTGGTCCCGCACCGGCTGGTCACCCGTGACTCGGTGGCGGCGCCCCCGAAGCGGCGATAGCGCAACGCAGATCGTCATGCCGCAAGCCTCGTGGAGGCATCAACGACCGCTACCGATGCGATGACGCCGCCACGCGGTGCCATCGCAAGCGGATGCGCGGTGGTCACGCGTCCGGGCATGCGACGCTGGCCTCGGCTTCATTCAACGCACCCAGTGCCACGCGCGACACCGAGATCGTCATCGTGCCGGCAGTGCCGATCGCCCACGGCCGCTCCAGCTTGCTGACATCGGCGCCGGCCTTGGCCAGGCACTTCAGTGGCACGCCGACGCGCGTCCACTGGCCCACCGGCAATTTCGCCAGCGCCGGTGCCAGCGGTACGCGCGCGGTACATCCGGTGCCGCAGCCCACCGACAGCCAGGCATCGCCGCTCGGCGCGGCGTCCACACGCAAGGTGGTCAGCAGCATCACGTCGCCGTTGCTCTCGCGCTGCAGGTCGAGCGCCGTGTGCGATTGCAGCGCCGCAATCGCTTCGCCCTTGCCCGACCAGGCGAGACGGCGCCCATCTTCCTGCGCCAGGTGATCAACACCGGTGACCTTCACCAGGTCACCGTCGAGCGCTTCCGGCACCTTGGTGACCGTCACGCCCTGCCCGTCTGCCGTTTCCAGCCGCAATG
>CAMPIO010000073.1 GCA_946886405.1 uncultured Pseudoxanthomonas sp. | reverse complement strand
CGCGGGCACCGGACTCACCCTTGTACTTGAGGAAATCGTCGAAGGCGATGGTCTCCGCGCGGATGAAGCCCTTCTCGAAATCGGTATGGATCACGGCCGCCGCCTGGGGGGCGGTGGATCCCGCCCTGACGGTCCAGGCGCGCACTTCCTTGACGCCGGCGGTGAAGTAAGTCTGCAGGCCCAGCAGCGTATACGCCGCACGGATGACGCGATTCAGGCCCGGCTCGTCCAAACCAAGATCAGCCAGGAAGGCGTCGCGGTCGGTGTCGTCCAACTGGGCCAACTCTTCTTCAATGGCCGCCGACACCGGCACCACCTGTGCACCCTCGGTCGCGGCGCGGGCGCGGACGGCGTCCAGATGCGGGTTGTTCTCGAAGCCGTCCTCCAGCACGTTCGCCACGTACATCACCGGCTTCAATGTCAGCAGGAACAGGTCGCGAACCAGCGCCCTCTCCTCATCATCCAGCCCCAGTGCACGACCGGGCTTGCCGTCGTTGAGGCCGGCCTGCAGCTTCTGCAGCACCGGTTTGCGGGCGATGGCGTCCTTCTCGCCCGCCTTGGCGGAGCGCTCGGCGCGGTTGAGCGCCTTCTCGACGCTCTCCAGGTCAGCCAGCGCCAGTTCGGTATCGATCGTGTCGATGTCCGAAAGCGGGTCGATCCGGTTGTTGACATGGATGACGTCGTCGTTCTCGAAGCAGCGCACCACATGGGTGATCGCATCCACTTCGCGGATATGCGCCAGGAACTTGTTGCCCAGACCTTCGCCGCTGGCCGCGCCCGCCACCAGACCGGCGATGTCGACGAACTCCACCGCCGTCGGGATCACCTTCTGCGGCTTGACGATCTCGGCCAGCTGGTTGAGGCGCAGGTCCGGCACCGGCACCACACCCACGTTCGGCTCGATGGTGCAGAACGGAAAGTTGGCCGCAGCGATGCCCGCCTTGGTCAGCGCGTTGAACAGGGTGGACTTGCCGACATTCGGCAGGCCCACGATGCCGCATTTGATGCCCATATTCGAGAAGTGAGTCGTGAGAAGTCAGGAGTGAGTGACGCGTGCGTCCTCACTCCTCACTGCTCTCCACTCACGCCTGTTTTGCCGTGTGCAACCGCGTCATCGCATCCATGAAGTTGCCGGCGACCGCGAGCGGCAGCACATCCATCGCGTCATCGATCGCCCGCGCGATCAGCACTTCGTCGTCCTTGCCCGGCTTGCCCAGCACCCAGCTGGTCACCCGGTCCTTGTGGCCGGGATGGCCGATGCCGATCCGCAACCGGTGGAACTTGCCGTGCCCAAGATGCTGCATGGTGTCGCGCAAGCCGTTCTGTCCGCCGTGGCCGCCGTCGAACTTCAGGCGCGCCGCACCCGGGGCCAAGTCGAGCTCATCATGCGCCAGCAACGCCTCTTCCGGGGCGATCTTCCAGAAACGCAGCGCCGCCGCTACCGACTTGCCACTCAGGTTCATGTAAGTGGCGGGCTTCAACAGCCAGACCGGCTGCCCGGCCACCACCACTTTGGCGGTCTCTCCGAACAGCTTGCTGTCCAGCCCGAACCGCTCACCCTGCCGCTCCGCCAAGGCGTCGACAAAATGGAACCCGGCATTGTGCCGGGTTCGGGCATGTTCGGCACCGGGATTGCCCAGTCCGACGATGAGGCGCAAGCCTGCCATGGGGACGCACCGCGCACCCTCGCCCGCCGGAGCGGGCGAAGGCTCACGCGATTACTTGTCGTCCTTCTTGGCCACCTTGGCCGCCGGCACTTCGGCCGATTCCGCCGGGGCTTCTTCGACCTCTTCCTTGCCGTGCTTGGCGATCACGACGGCGACGTCGTGCTCCTTGCCAAGCTTCAGCTCGGGGATGACGACGCCGGCCGGCAGCTTCACTTCCGACAGGTGGATCACCGCGCCGATGGCCAGGTCGGCCAGGTCGATCTCGATGAATTCCGGCAGGTCCTTCGGCAGGCACTCGACGACGACTTCGTTCAGCTCGTGGGTGACCACGACTTCGGCGGACTTGCCGGCCGGCGACTTGTCTTCGTTGAGGAAGTGCAGCGGCACCGCGGTACGCAGGGTCTCGTTCTCGTTCACGCGCTGGAAGTCCAGGTGCATGATCTGCTGCTTGAACGGGTGGCGCTGCATGTCACGCAGCAGGACCTTCTGGATGTCGCCATTGAGGCTCAGGTCCAGGATCGACGCGTAGAACCAGTCGTGCTGGGAGGCCAGCCAGACTTCGTTGTGGTTCAGCTGGATGCTGACCGGCTTGAGTTCGCCACCGTAGACGATGGCAGGCACGGTGCCCGCGTGACGGAGGCGGCGGCTCGCACCCTTACCCTCGTCTTCGCGGCGCTCGACCTTGATTTCATGTGTCTTAGCCATTTGCTTCACTACCTAGTTGTTGGACCGCCGTGTGGCGATCTGATGAAGGCTCATCCGCGACCAGATGAACCCGGAAAGCCACGCGCCGATGAAACGGCGTGCGGCGGAGAATCAATCCACGTACAGCGAACTGACCGACTCGCCGAAGGCGATGCGGCGGATCGTTTCCGCCAGCAGTTCCGCCACCGACAGCTGGCGGATCTTGCTGCAGCCCTGCGCCTGCGGCGAGAGCGGGATGGTGTCGGTGACGACGAGTTCGTCGAGCACCGAGTTGTTCAGGTTGTCCACCGCCGGGCCGGAAAGCACGGGGTGGGTGCAGTACGCCGCCACCTTGTTGGCGCCGTGCTGCTTCAGCGCGGCCGCTGCGGCGCAGAGTGTGCCGGCGGTGTCGACGATGTCGTCCACCAGCACGCAGTCCTTGCCTTCCACGTCGCCGATGATGTTCATCACCGTGGCGACGTTGGCGCGCGGGCGGCGCTTGTCGATGATGGCCAGATCGGCGTCATCCAGCCGCTTGGCCACCGCACGGGCGCGCACTACGCCGCCCACGTCGGGCGACACGACCAGCAGGTTCTCCGTGCCGTAGGCGCGCCAGATGTCGGCAAGCAGCAGCGGGGACGCGTACACGTTGTCGACCGGGATATCGAAGAACCCCTGGATCTGGTCCGCGTGCAGATCGACCGTCAGCACGCGATCGGCGCTGACGGCGCCGAACATCTTCGCCGCCACCTTCGCCGTGATCGGCACGCGCGAGGAGCGCATGCGGCGATCCTGGCGGGCGTAGCCGAAGTACGGCACCACCGCAGTGACGCTGCTGGCCGAGGCGCGCTTCAGCGCGTCGATCAAGACCAGCAGTTCCACCAGGTTCTCGGCGCTCGGCGCGCAGGTCGGCTGCACGACGAACACTTCCTGCCGGCGCACGTTCTCCTGGATCTCGACCTGGACTTCGCCGTCCGAGAAGCGGGATACCAGCGCCTTGCCCGGCCGCACGCCCAGCTCGCGGCAGATGCTGTTCGCCAACGGCTTGTTGGCGTTGCCGGAGAAGACAAGCAGGTTGCGTTCGTCTTGCATGGTCGTCTCGGCTGATGCGTCGGGAAACTACATGAATTGGCAGGGGCGGAAGGATTCGAACCTACGAATGCCGGGATCAAAACCCGGTGCCTTAACCACTTGGCGACGCCCCTAGGCGTTTTCTCCGTCCCGCGATCACGACTCCAGCGCGTGCAGCAGTGGCGATCGCGTGGCGCCCTCCACCACCCAGGCATGCAGCCCGGATGGCAAGGTCGTCAGCGCGGCCTCGGCAGAGGCCCGGTCGGCGAACTCCACGAAGCAGCCGCTACCGGAACCCGTCAAGCGTGGTGTACCGACGCGCGAAAGGGCCTGGAAGGCCGCCTCGATGACGGGCTCCCGGCGACGCACGACCGGCTCGAACACGTTGCCGAGCAGTGATCCCGAAACGAAGTCCGACATTTTCGCGGGTGCGGCATCACGCGTCAAATCCGGCGATGCGAAAAGAGCCGCCGTGGGCACGTGGACGCCCGGATCGACCAGCAGATACCACGCCGGCGAGAGCGCCAGCGGCGTCAGCAGCTCCCCCACGCCCTCCGCCCAGGCATTCTCACCATGAACGAAGACCGGCACGTCTGCGCCCAGTTGCAGCCCCAGCGCCGCCAACCGGTCTACGCCCAGACCGCAACCCCAGAGCCGGTTCAAGGCCACCAGCACGGTGGCGGCATCCGACGAGCCGCCACCGAAGCCACCACCGGCAGGAATGCGCTTTTCAATACCGATGTCGGCACCTTCGGCGACATTGGCTTCTTTTTTTAACAGCACAGCAGCGCGAACAATCAGATCCTCCGCCTCGGAAACGCCCGGAACCGACTCACCGGCCCGCCGCACCTGTCCGTCGAGACGGCGCCGTACATGGACGGTGTCCCCCCATTCCAGCAACCGGAACACGGTCTGTAGAAGGTGATAGCCGTCCGTGCGGCGCCCGACGATCTGCAGGGCGAGGTTGAGCTTGGCCGGCGCCGGCCACGCTGACCAACCGTCCGCAGTGGGGAAAACGCTCACTGCGGCGCCAAGTGCCAGTGGTCGACAGCCACCTTCACCGTCGCACCCTCCCGGCGCGCCTCCATGCGGCGCGGCATGGCCGGCCGAGCACCTTCGGCCGGAAACCAGTCCAGATAATCCACCCGCCACCCCTGCTGGGTCAGGGCGCGCAGCCGACCGTCCATGTCGTATTCCACGCCTTGCGGGGAGGCGGAGGGATCCGCGACGCCGCGGGCCCAATGCACCATCGCCGCGACCGGAATATCCCAGCCCGTGGCCTCGCGCAGCAGTCGGTCGGCATCGACCCCTTCGCGTGGCCCGCCTTCCAGACCTTCCAGCCGTGCAGCCCGGGTCTGAAGGTCACCGCCCAGGCGCCAGCTCTGCCGCGTCACGGGCGCGCTCAGCGCGACGAGATACCCCGTGCCCGTTTGCTGCCAATCGATGCGGCCGCTGCCACCATTTCCATTGGCATTGACGGCCACGCGGCCGGCGAACGACCAGTCCGGCTGCGAGGCCAGCCATGCTGTACGCGTCGCCTGCCCGGCTTGCGCCGCCGCCAACGCCTCAGGGTCGCGCAATAAGGGCGAGTCCACTGCCGTGCCGTGCGTCGCACAGCCCATCATCGACAGGGCCGCGAGCCCCGCCAGCAGAAATCCTGAAACCTTCATGCGCCTGTCTTCTCCAGCGCCCGCAGCAGCGAGCGGTTGTCGGGATCGAGCTTGCGCGCTTCATCGAAGTATCGGCGCGCCTCGTCCCTCTGCCCCATCACCCACAGCACTTCCGCCACGTGCGCGGCGATCTCCGGGTCCTTCTGCAGCGTGAACGCGCGCCGCAGTTCGACCAGCGCTTCGGCGTTGCGACCCAGCCGGTACAGCACCCAGCCATAGCTGTCGATGATGGCCGCGTCATCCGGCGCCGCGGTACGTGCGCGATCGATCAGTTCCAGCGCTTCCTGATAGCGCGTGGTGCGATCGGCAAGCGTGTAGCCCAGCGCATTGAGCGCGGCGACGTTGTCCGGCTCGATCACCAGGATGCGGCGGAAATCGGCTTCCGCATGATCGATGCGGTCGCGGCGCTCCCAGGCCAGGCCGCGCGAGTAAAGCAGTGCGAGATCGTCGGGATAGGCCGCCAGCCCGCGGGCGAACACGTCCAGTTCACCTGCATCCTGTGTGTCCTGCTGACGCAACTCGGCCTCCATCAGGTAGGCGTCGCGGCGCGTGCCGTCGTCGACCGTGGCGTCTCCCTGCAGCATGCGCGCCTCGGCAAAGGCTTCGTCCTTGCGCTCCAGGTCGAACAGCGCCTTGATCGCGCGCAGGCGTGCCTCGGCGCGCTGCTCGCCGGCCGGGACGCTGCGGTACCACGTGAGCGCCTCTTCGCGCCGTTCGAGGAACTCGGCCATCTGCCCCAGCAGCAAGCGGCGGTCCGGACTGTACTGGGTGGGCTGGTCCGCACCGGCCTGCTTGAGCTCCTCGTAGAGGGCGTTCAGGGCGGTCTTGTCATCGGCCTTGGCCAGCAGCTGCGCGCGCAGGCCATAGGTCAGCGTGTCCTGCGGACCCTGCCCCATGGCGCGGGATGCCGCGGCCGGATCACCAAGACGGTCGTATTCTTCCGCCAGCTTCAGCCGCAGACCGGGATCGATGGCGGCCTTGGGCAGCAGCGTATCGAGGACCGCGCGTGCCTCCTGCTTGCGATCCGCCTGCAGCAACTGGCTGGCCTGCAACAGGGCCACCAGCGGTTCGCCCGAAAAACGCTTCACCACATCGCCGACCATGCGCTCGGCGAGCGATGCCTGGTCCAGTTGCTGGGCAAGCCCGGTGAAGGCCAACCAGGGCTGCAACTTGTCGGGAATGGCGCCGTCGTCGACCAGCTCACGCAGCAGCCGCGGCGCGAGCGCGGGATCCTTGCCGCCGCCACCCAATGCCGTCAACGCGTAGCGCCAGCCCAGATCGTCGGATTCCTTCATCAGCGCCGCCAGTTCCCGACGCGCGACACGCGCCTGCCCCTTGCGCAACGCCAGCGTCGCTTCCGCACCCCGCAGGGCGAGCGTCTTGGGCGACCGCGACCGCCACAGCTCCAAGGCTTCCGCCGCCCGGGCGTCGTCCTTGGCCAGCAGCGCGATCCGGGTGGCGCGTTCTGCAAGGCCTGCATCATCCCCGCGCTTGGCGGCATCGAGGTACCAACGCGCAGCCTCGGGCAACTGGCCCGCCTGCAGGGCGAATTCCCCTGCCATCACCGTGGTCAGCACATCGTCCTTCTGGCCGGCGGCCGATGTCGCCGCCGCGGCTGCGGCGGGTACGGCAGCCGCGAGGACCAGCACGGCGAGCCAGCTGCGAATCATTTCGGGCATGAACGTCACGTCGGCCGTAAAATGGCGGCCCTGATATGAGCCAGCAGCTTACTGCAAGCGCCTGAACGATGACGTTGTGGGTCCTCGGATTGAACCACCAGACCGCGCCAGTCGACCTGCGCGAACGGGTGGCGTTCGACGCCGGCACGGTGCCGCATGCGTTGTCGTCGCTGCGGGCGCTGCCCGACGTGGTCGAGGCTGCCCTGCTGTCGACCTGCAACCGCACCGAGCTGTACGCGGTGGCCGAGGATGGCGACGTGCTGGCGAGCTGGCTGGCCACGCATGCCGAAGGCCTTGAAGGCTACCTCTACCGCCATCGCGATGCCGATGCCGTCCGCCACCTGTTCCGCGTCGCGACCGGACTGGACTCGATGGTGCTGGGCGAACCGCAGATCCTCGGCCAGGTGAAGGACGCCTGGGCCACGGCCCGCGAACACGGCGCACTGGGCAGTCGTCTCGACCGCCTGTTCCAGCAGACCTTCGCCGTCGCCAAGCGCGCGCGCACCGACACCCGCGTGGGCGCGAATCCCATTTCGGTGGCGTCCACCGCCGTACGTCTGGCGCAGAACTCCTTCGCCCGCCTCAGCGAATCCACCGTGCTGCTGGTGGGCGCCGGCGAAACCATCGAACTCGCCGCCAAGCATTTGAGCGAAGGCAAGGTGCGCCGGCTGCTGGTCGCCAACCGCACGCTGGCCCACGCGCAGGAACTGGCCACCCGCCACGGTGGCTACGCCCTGCCGCTGTCCGAACTGGAACGGCACCTGGCCGAAGCCGACGTGGTGTTCTCCGCCACTGCCGCGCGCGAGCCTGTCGTGCTGCAGGCCCAGGTCGCCGCCGCACTGGCCAGGCGCAGGCACAAGCCGATGCTGCTGTTCGACCTGGCCGTGCCGCGCGACATCGAAGCATCGGTGAGCGAACTGCGTGACGCCTACCTCTATACCGTCGACGATCTGGAGCGCGCGGTCGAAGACAACCGCCGCAGCCGGCGCGAAGCCGCCGACGCCGCCGAAGCGATCATCGACGTGCAGGTCGGCCGCTTCATGGAAAGCCTGCTGGCCGGCTCCCGCCAGGAACCGCTGAAGCGCCTGCGCGCGCTGGGCGAATCCACGCGCGAGGACGTGCTGGCGAAGGCGCGGCAGCAGCTGGCCAATGGCCGCGAGCCGGAGCAGGTGCTGGAATTCCTCGCCCACACGCTGACCAACCGCCTGCTGCACCCACCCACCGCCGCCTTGCGTGAGGCCGCCGTCAGTGGCGATGCCGAACTGGCGCGTGCAGCGGACCGCCTGTTCCCCGCGCAGCCGCCCTACTCCCACCTGAAGAAAGACGATGACGCCGACGCTGCGCCGTAAGCTCGAAGCGCTGGCCGAACGCCGGGAGGAACTCGAACGCCTGCTCGCCGATCCCGGCGTGATCGGCGACAGCGAGCGCTTCCGCAATTTTTCGCGCGAGTTCTCCCAACTGGAACCCGTCGCCACCGCGATGGCGGAAGAGAAGCGCGCGCAGGCCGATCTGGCCGCCGCGCAGGCGATGCGCGACGACCCGGAACTGGCCGAACTCGCGGACGAAGAGATCGACGCCGCCCGGCAGCGTCTGGCGCAGCTCGACGACGAACTGATGTTGCTGCTGCTGCCGAAGGACAACCGTGACGAGGGCAACCTGTTCCTCGAAGTGCGCGCCGGCACCGGTGGCGACGAAGCCGCGATCTTCGCCGGCGACCTGTTCCGCATGTACGCGCGCTACGCCGAGCGCCAGGGCTGGAAGGTGGAGATCGAATCCGACAGTCCCGGCGAACACGGCGGCTACAAGGAAGTGGTCGCGCGGGTCGTCGGCCGCGGCGCGTACTCGAAGCTCAAGTTCGAATCCGGCACCCACCGCGTGCAGCGCGTGCCGGAAACCGAATCGCAGGGCCGCATCCACACATCGGCGGCGACCGTGGCGATCATTCCGGACGTGGACGAAGTCGACGACATCGTCATCAACCCGGCCGACCTGAGGGTCGACACGTATCGCTCGTCCGGCGCCGGCGGCCAGCACGTCAACAAGACCGAGTCCGCGATCCGCATCACCCACATCCCCAGCGGCGTGGTGGTGGAATGCCAGACCGAGCGCAGCCAGCACGCCAACCGCGACAAGGCGATGAAGCGGTTGAAGGCGCAACTGCTCGATGCCGAGCGCAGCAGGCAGCAGGCCGCACAGGCGGAGACGCGCAAGCTGCAGGTCGGCAGCGGCGACCGCAGTCAGCGCATCCGCACCTACAACTTCCCGCAGGGCCGCATCACCGACCACCGCGTCGACGGCCTCACCCTGTACGACCTGCCCAACATCATCCAGGGCGACCTGGACGAGCTGATCGACCGCCTCGGCCGCGAGCATCTGGCCGATGAACTGGCGCGATTGACGGAGGCCGCATGACGACGATGGTTCGCCGGACCGGATTGACACACCTGGACGTCGTCGCCCGCCTGTTCGACCAGTACCGTGGCTTCTACGGCCAGCCCTCGGACCTGGCAACGGCAACGGCGTTCATCCGCGCGCGCATGGAGCGCGATGAGTCCGTCATCTTCCTGGCATGGAACGACGACGCAGCCGTCGGCTTCACCCAGTTGTATCCCGCTTTTTCTTCCGTCAGCGCCTCGCGCGTCTGGATCCTCAACGACCTGCTGGTCGTGCCCGAGGCGCGGCGCAAGGGTGTTGCACGCGCATTGCTGTCGGCGGCCGCCGAGTTCGCGCGCGCGGACGGGGCGTTGCGCCTGGAACTGGAGGCCGACCACGACAACGCCACTGCGCAGGCGCTGTACCGCGCGATGGGCTGGTCGCCCTACGATGGAACTGTGAGACTCCGGCTGCCGTTCAACTGACCCGCGATTGCGCTACGCTGCGGCCATGAGCCATGCCGACGCCCTGATCCCGTTGCACCTCTGCGTGCTGACCGTCTCCGACAGCCGCACCCTCGCCGAGGACCGCTCCGGCGACTACCTTGCCGAGGCGCTCGCGCAGGAAGGTCACCAGTTGCACGAACGCGCACTGCTGCCCGACGACCGCTATCGCCTGCGCGCGCAGGTCTCGCAATGGATCGCCGATCCTGCCGTCGATGGCATTCTGGTGACCGGTGGCACCGGCTTCACCGGCCGCGACGCCACGCCCGAAGCGCTGATCCCGTTGCTGGACAAGGAGATGCCCGGCTTCGGTGAATTGTTCCGCCACGTCAGCGTGGAAGAGATCGGCACCTCGTCGCTGCAGTCGCGCGCGTTCGCCGGCCTGGCCAACCAGACGTTCATTTTCTGCCTGCCGGGCTCCACCTCGGCCTGCCGCACCGCGTGGGAAAAGATCATTCGCGCGCAACTCGACGCACGCACGCGCCCGTGCAACCTGGCGACGCTGCGTCCCCGCCTGAAGGAATGAGCAAGGAGCACCTGCGATGTCACTCGATGCCACCCTGCGTCTGCTTACCAAGGCCAGCGGCCTGACCGCAGCCGACCTTGCCGCCGCCATTCCGCGCGCCGGCGTCGCGACGGTGAAATCCTGGCTCGCCGGCGAGAAGATGCCCGGCGGCGACCAGCTCGCCGCACTCGCGCGCGCCTTCGGTGTGCCGGCGGGTGCCCTGCTCTCCGAGTTGGCGACCACCCTGGACCCCGCCCGCACGCAGGGCGAACACGACCTGCTCGCCGCGTACCGTGCGCTCAACACGCGCCAGCAGGGCGCACTGCTGGAAGTCGCCCGCGGCATGGCCGGGCACAAGGCCCGCCGCAAACGCTGATTCCCCCGTCACCGCACAGGACACCGCGATGAAACCGCTCAAGCGCAAGGACTACGAAGCCCACCTCAAGCCGCTGCAACTGGAACTGGCCGCGATGGCGCGCTGGGCCTCGCACTGCGGCGCCCGCATCGTGGTAGTGATGGAAGGTCGCGACACCGCCGGCAAGGGTGGCGCGATCGGCGCGATCACCGAGCACCTCAATCCGCGCCAGTGCCGCGTGGTGGCGTTGCCCAAGCCCAGTGAACGCGAAGCTTCGCAGTGGTATTTCCAGCGCTACATCTCGCACCTGCCGGCGGCGGGCGAGATCGTGCTGTTCGACCGCAGCTGGTACAACCGCGCCGGCGTCGAGAAAGTCATGGGCTATTGCAGCGACGAACAACACGCGCGTTTCCTCGCGCAGGCGCCCGTGTTCGAGAAAGGCATCACGGACGACGGCATCCTGCTGTTCAAGTACTGGTTGTGCGTGGACCAGGCCCGGCAGGAGGAACGCTTCGCCGAGCGCGCCGAAGAACCGCTGAAGAGCTGGAAGCTGTCGCCGATCGACCTGAAGGCGCGTGAGAAGTACGCCGACTACACCGCCGCGCGCGAGACGATGCTCAAGGCCACGCACACGAAGCATGCACCGTGGACACTGGTGGATTTCAACGACCAGCGCACCGGTCGCCTGACCTTGATCCGCGACCTGCTGGACCGCCTGCCCGACACGCAGGTGCCGCTGGAACCGCTCGGCCTGCCGCCGCTGAAGGGAAAATTGCACAAGGAGCGCTACGGCGTGCTGAAGCCGATCAAGCCGCAGCGCGGCGACTGATCGATGCGCCGGACACTGATGGCCACGCTGTGGCTGGTCGCCGCACCCGCGATGGCGCAGGATGCCGCGGCGGCGACCGACGATGACCAGGCCACGACCCTCGATACGCTGGTCGTCAGGCCCGAGCCGGAGGAAGTGGTGGACCTGTACCGCTTCGAGAATCCGGTCGATGTCGAGCCGACGGTGTTCGAGCGGCGCTGGAAGGAGCCGACCAGCCTGGAACAGCTGGGCAAGAACGGCGGCATCGTGCCGGTACTGGCCGGACTCGCGGCGAAAGGCATCCAGGCCGGCGCCCGCAGGATTCCCGGCTGGAAGGAGCCCATGCAAACCGTGGTCGCGCGGCCACCGCCGCTGGACGAGGAACAGGCCGCGCGCGCCTTGCGCCTGCAAGACGCCAGCGAGCCGTCACCGGGTGGCCCTGAATGAGTGAGCCTGCGACAGGATGGGATGCAGTCCTGGCGTAGCGTGCGCCATGCGCACGGGCGACGTGCGTGATCGTGCGCATGGCGCACGCTACAGGTGGTGCCTGCCCGGTCAGCCGGTGACGAAGCCCTCGTTCACCTCGTCCGTCCATACCTCACGCGCGACCGATTCGACGCGCGCGGCAGGTGGCCCCATGCGAAGCCATGCTTCCAGCAAATCGAGTGCCGCCGCATCACCTGCGGCGACGACTTCGACACGGCCATCCGGCAGATTGGTCGCGCGACCGGACAGCCCCAGGTCCAGCGCACGCTCGCGCGTGGAGGCACGGAAGAACACCCCCTGCACCTTGCCGCTGACCAGGAAGCGTGCCGATGCCATCACGCCTTCGCGGTGGGACCGCCGGCTGCCGCGATGGCCGCTTCGATCTCCTTGCCGGTGACCGGGCCGAGGAACTGCTTGGCGACCTTGCCGTCCGGGGCGATCAGGTAGGTGAGCGGCAGACCGCGCGGCGTGGCGAAATCGGCCGGTGGGTTGTACACGTCGAGGATGGCGATGGGATACACGACCGGGCGTTCGGCGAGGAAGGCCTTCAGTTCGTCGGCCTCGATTTCCTCGTACGCCAGCCCGATCACTTCGATGTGCGCGTTGTCCTTGTCCAACGCCGACAGGTCCGGCATCTCCTTCAGGCACGGCGCGCACCACGTCGCCCAGAAGTTCACCACCACCCACTTGCCGCGATGCGAGGCCAGCGCGTAGTCGGCGCCATCGAGTGTCTTCACCTGCAGCGCCGGGATCTCCGCCGCACGGTCGGCCGGCTTTTCGGCGGCAGGATCGACATCCTGCACATGCGCCTCGATCGCGGGTTCGGCCACCTCGGCGGGCGCCGACCCGGCGTTGCACGCGGCCAGCAGCAACACGGCCGCCAGCGACAGGGAGGAAACGGGCTTCATGCAGGCTCCTGGTGGGATTCGACGAACAGGTCGCTGACGCGCTTCTTCAGCAGCTCGCGCAACGGAATGCGCAGGTCGTCCAGCGCCACGCGTGCGGCACGCCCCAGCGCGTCATCGTGGAAAGGAAGGTGCGCTTCCGCAACGGGAATGCGCAGCTGGCAGGCTTCATACAGATCGCACAACGTCAGGTCGTCCAGGTCGCGCGCGAGCAACCATTCGCCTTCCTCGTCGCGGCGCAGCAGGTCGATCTCGGCAAGTTGGGCCAGCATCTGCTGGATCAGCGAATCGGTCAGCATCGGCTCCATCGCCAGGATCTGGTCGCTGTGCAGCCCTTTGCCCTTCTCGCGCGCCTGCGCGAAGCGTCCCAGCATGCGCAACAGACCGTAGATTTCGTAGCCGAGCGGCAACCGCAGCGCGACCGGCTGGTAGCGGAAGGCGGCCATGCCGGAGGCAAGCGACGCACCCAGCAGCACCGCCACCCAGCACAGGAAGATCCACAGCAGCAGGATCGGCGCGGCCGCCACCGCGCCGTAGATCTTCTGGTAGGTATTGAAGCTGCCGAGATAGGCGCCCAGGCCCCACTTCGCCAGTTCCAGCAACACGGTCGCCAGCAACGCGCCCGCCACCGCATAGCGCCACTTGATGGTCCGGTGCGGCACCACCCGGTAGATCACCACGATGGCGGCGAGTTCGATCAACACCGGCGCGACGCTCAACGACAGCGCCTGCAGCCACTTGCCACCGCTGGTGGCGAACACCGGCAACGCATAGAAGCGCGCGGACAGCGCGAGCGATGCTGCGGCCATCAGCGCACCCAGCGTCAGCACCGTCCAGTAGACCAGGAAGCGCGACAGCTTCGGCCGTGCGCTGCGTACGCGCCAGATGCGGTTGAAGGTCGCCTCGATGCTGTTGAGCGTGATGAGCAGCGACACCACCAATGCGATCACGCCCACGGCGGTCAACTTGCCGGTATTGGCGAGGAAGCCGTCCAGCTTCGCCTTCAGGCTAACCGCCGCGCCGGGCAGGAAGTTGGCGAAGATGTAGTCACGCAGCTGCGCGCTCCATTCCTGGAACACGGGGAACGCGGACAGTACGCCGAACACCACCATGGCCAGCGGTACCAGCGCGAACAGGGTGGTGTAGGCCAGCGAACCGGCGGCCTGGAACAGGCGGTCATCAAGGAAGCGTTTGGCGAGGAAGCGGAAGAACGTGCCCATGCGGGCGCGGTCGCGCACGCGGTCGGTCCAACGGTTCAACGTGTCCAAAGGCTCCATGGCGGAAGGGTAACCGATGCGTCATGGGCGCGACATCGCCGATACTAGGCGCCTTCCACGCAATGAAGACGGTCCGATGCCCGAGATCCTGGTGCTTTACTACAGTCGCGGCGGCTCCGTGGCGCGGCTGGCGCGGCAGATCGCGCGCGGCGTGGGCGAAGTGGACGGCATGTCGGCGCGCCTGCGCAGCGTGCCGCCGGTCGCCGCCGTGACCCAACAGGCCGCACCGCCGGTGCCCGAGGACGGCGCGCCCTACGTGGACAAGCAGGACCTCGCCGAGTGCGCGGGCCTGATCCTCGGCAGCCCCACCCGCTTCGGCAACATGGCGGCGCCGGTGAAGCATTTCATCGATGGCCTGGGTGCGGAATGGGCCAGTGGCACGCTGGTCGGCAAGCCGGCCGCGGTGTTCACCTCCACCGCCACCCAGCACGGCGGGCAGGAATCCACGCTGCTGTCCATGCAGGTGCCGCTGCTGCACCACGGCTGCGTGATCGTGGGCATTCCGTTCACCGAGCCGCAGCTCAGCACCACGCGCACCGGCGGCACGCCGTACGGGGCCAGCCACGTGGCCGGTGGCGAGGACGATCCGCAGCCCAGCGAGGAAGAAGCCGCACTCGCCCGCGCACTCGGCCGCCGCGTGGCGGATATCGCCCGTCGCCTGGAGGTGCGCTGATGGATCGCTCGCGCCTCTTGCTCGCCGGCCTGCTGCAATTGCTGGCCATCCTGTATGCGGCGTGGTTCTGGGGCGACCGCCAGTACACGCTGGCGCTGCTGGTGTTCGCGCTTCCGCCCATCCTGCTGATGATCGGGGTGATGGCGCGCCGGCGCACGGCGGCGTTCTGGGCCGGCGTCCTCGCGCTGTTCTGGTTCTCGCACGCGGTGATGGTGGCGTGGGCCGATCCGGTGAAGGCACCGTTCGCCTGGGGCGGCATCGTGCTGTCCATCGGCATCGTGCTGGCCACCAGTTGGCCGGCGTTCGCGAAGCGGTTCGGCAGGAAAGGGTGATGCGCTTCGTCGTGGCGCTGCTGTTCTGCCTGCTGGCGCCGTGCACGTGGGCGCAGGACGCGGTGTGCGAGCCGGGAGAGTCGGCACGCGCGGAGAATCGCGACGGCAGCGTGCTGACCGTGCAGACCGAGTGCGCATCGCCCGAGATACGCCGCTACGTCGCGACACTGGCCTGCAATGGCGGACGCACCTGCGACCGATTGGAGGTCACGCAGGAGGTCGTTTACAACAGCATGGGGCACGTTGACCTGGTGGACCTGGACCAGGACGGGATGCACGAGGTCGAAGTGCGCGGCATGTGCGGCGCCGGTCCGAACTGCGAGGGCGAGGTATACCGGATCGATCCCGCCACGCGCACGCTGCAGCACTTCTTCAGCGGCGGCTATTACGAGCTGCAGGTCATCGACGGCTGGCTGGTGGAAGCCGGACGCAGCAGTTGCTGCAGCTGGGAATTCCATCTGTGGAAGCTCGATGCGCCCCGCCCCTTGCCGCTGGAGTACGACAACATGGACCTGATGGTGCAGGTGGACGCCGGCGGCGACGAGGAGGGCAACGTCACCGACGTGCGCTGCACCTTCACGCGGCAAAACGGCGATAATCGTGTAGTCGTCACGCCGCCGTCGCCTGCGCTGGAAGCCATCTGCGGGCATTACGGCGAGCCGTACGACCTGAGTTCCCCGGACACAACGCCAGGCGCGCCGTGAGCGCCGGCAGGAGCCTTGAGATGGATGAGCTGCTGATCGTCACCACCGGTGGCACGATCGACAAGATCTACTTCGACGACAAATCCGATTACCAGATCGGCGACCCGCAGATCGGCATGATCCTGCGCGAACTGGGGGTGACGTTCCGCTTCACGGTCATCCCGATCCTGCGCAAGGACTCGCTGCACATCACCGACGAGGACCGCGAGCTGATCCGCGCGACCATCGCGGCGCAGCCCACGAAGCACGTGCTGGTGACGCACGGCACCGACAGCATGGTGCAGACGGGCCATGTGCTCGCTTCGATCACCGACAAGACCATCGTGATGACCGGCGCTCTCAGCCCGGCCCGCTTCCGCGGCTCGGACGCGGAGTTCAACATTGGCTGCGCGATCGGCTCGGTGCAGTCGCTGCCGTCGGGCGTGTACATCGCCATGAACGGACGGATCTGGGATCCGGCGAAGGTGCGGAAGAATGTGGCAGAGAATCGGTTTGAGGCGGTATGAGGCCGGCAGACCGATGGATGCTGCGGTAACAACAAGGCCCGCTGATGCGGGCCTTGTGCTTCCAAGCGAGAGGGAGAGCTGGTCTACGACTGCTATCTCTGAAAACCTACTCTGACTCCTATTTCAGACCCCCTATTTCACTCCGGAACTAGTTTCGGTGACGGCTGAGAAAGGGAACAGCAAAACGATCAAAGCTCGTCCTAACGACTTCTTCGTCACTGGCGTACTCCGCCCTTTTATCTTCTACGAACTTCACCGCTGCGGACTGATCGCCGCTCAAATAGAGAGCTACCGCAACTCGCTGCGGATATCCACCAAGTTCCGGCACCCGGGCGCGCAGCACAGGAAGCAATGCATCAAGCGTGACGTACTGAAGCATGTAGGGAATGGAGACCCGAGCTACGACTCTAGCCAAATCGCGCGCCTTCTTCTCGATGTCGTCTCCCAGCGAGAATGTAAAAGCTCCAACGCTGGAGTCAATCTCGGCGAGGTGGACCGCAAAAGTCGCGTATCGGCCGATCTGGTACTTAGAGCCAGACAACTCTTCAATCATTCGCATTAGCGGAATGCAGTGAATCCCCACAAAAGGATTAATACGCACGTCGCCCACGTCATTCTCGCAACCATAGTTCAGCCCTACCCAGCCGAGGAAATCGGATGAAAGGTCGTAAACGACGCTTTGCTGCCTCAGCTTACGAAAGCCAGCTTCCACCAACGCCTGTTCGCAAGCTCGCAACACGAGCTTAGAGAAGTCCGACTTATCGCTCATTTTACTACTGGCCTATCAACCTCAAACGACCGCAATCTTACTGGTTCCCCGGGTTTGAATCCCGCAGCTTCTGCATTCTTACCTACAGGAGTTATGGACCGGCCAGAGTTCTGTAGACACTCAGTCGCCGCTCTGCGCGTAGCGCCTT